>NZ_CP073105.1:311244-622488 GCF_018138085.1 Stutzerimonas stutzeri | reverse complement strand
TTGGCGGCTCGCCAGGACGCATCATGCGATAGATTTCCACCAGCGCTTCGAGCTGGTTGGTGGTCGAGTCGATCTTTAGCGTATCGGAGATAAACGGACCGCAGTCGATGTCATTGGTGTACAGGGTTTCGAAGCGAACAACCTGAGCCTTGACCAGCTTGGCCAGCACTTCGACAGTCAGCTCGGTGTTGCACTCAGCGATGATCTCGCCAGTCGCCGGATGCACGATGGCTTTGGCCGTGGTGCGACCCAGGACATAGTCCATCGGCATTTCAAGCGCCTTGATGCCGGACTTGTCGAGCTGGTTGATGTGGCGCGCCGTGATCCGGCGACCTTGCTCGACGATGACCTTGCCGGTTTCGTCCTTGATATCGAAGGACGCGATCTCGCCGCGCAGACGCTGCGGGACCAGTTCCAGGCTCAGGGTCTCACCCTTCACATGGAAAACGTTGGTGTCGTAGAACGCATCGAGGATTTCTTCGGTGCTGTAGTTCAGCGCGCGCAGAAGCACCGAAGCCGGCAGCTTGCGGCGACGGTCGATACGCACGAACACGGCATCCTTGGGGTCGAATTCGAAATCGAGCCAGGAGCCGCGGTAAGGAATGATACGAGCGGAGTACAGCAACTTGCCCGAGCTATGGGTCTTGCCGCGATCGTGATCAAAGAAGACGCCTGGCGAGCGATGCAGCTGAGACACGATAACGCGCTCGGTACCGTTGATGATGAAGGTACCGTTCTCGGTCATCAGGGGGATTTCCCCCATGTAGACTTCCTGTTCCTTGATGTCCTTGATCGCCTTGCTCGACGATTCCTTATCGAAGATGATCAGGCGGACTTTCACACGCAACGGCACCGCAAAGGTCACGCCGCGCAATACGCATTCTTTGACGTCGAAAGCCGGGTCGCCCAGACGATAGCCGACGTACTCCAGCGCTGCATTGCCGGAATAGCTGATTATCGGAAAAACGGATTTGAAGGCTGCATGCAAGCCAATATCGCGGAACTGATCCTTGGTCGCTCCCGCCTGCAGGAATTCGCGATACGAATCCAGCTGGATGGCCAAAAGATACGGCACGTCCATCACGTGCGGTAACTTGCTAAAGTCCTTGCGGATTCGTTTTTTCTCAGTGTATGAGTAAGCCATCAGCGTTCCCCAGCTTGGTCACCTGCTTGTTTGGCCTCTCCCGACGGGAGCAGCCAGAAAATCTTGCGAATCCCTTGATTCGCGCCGCCCATCGGGGCGGTTTTTTCCGTTTCATCCGCTCGATAAACATCACGCGGCTATAACGGAAAAAGGCCGGTGGCAAAAGCCACCAGCCATCAGCCTTACGCGAGTCGCTTCGGCTGTAGACGCAAGGTCGTGCTTACTTGAGCTCGACTTTGGCGCCAGCTTCTTCCAGAGACTTCTTGGCGGCCTCGGCCTCTTCCTTGGAAACGCCTTCCTTCACAACGCCAGGAGCGCCGTCTACGACAGCCTTGGCTTCTTTCAGGCCCAGACCGGTCAGCTCGCGAACAGCCTTGATCACGTTTACTTTCTTGTCGCCAGCTTCAGCCAGGACAACGGTGAACTCGGTCTGCTCTTCAGCAGCGGCAGCAGCCGGGCCAGCGGCCGCGACGGTAGCAGCGGCGGCGGTTACGCCGAACTTCTCTTCCATTGCCTTGATCAGTTCAACAACCTGCATCACGGACATTTCGGAAACGGCGTTGATGATATCTTCGTTGGTCAGAGCCATGACTCTAGTTCCTGTATATAGGTGACGGCCTGCGGCCATCTAAATCAAAAAGAAATTCGAAGTTGCCTCGCATGCCTTAGGCTGCGGCGGCTTCCTTCTGGTCGCGAACGGCCGCCAGAGTACGAGCCAGCTTGCTGGTAGCGCCTTGAATCACGCTCATCAGCTGCGAAATTGCCTCGTCATAGGTCGGCAGGGTTGCCAAAGCGTCGATCTGGTTGGCTGCAATGAACTGACCCTCGAACGCAGCAGCCTTGATCTCGAACTTGTCCTGACCCTTGGCGAACTCCTTGAAGATACGGGCAGCAGCGCCCGGATGCTCGTTGGAGAATGCGATAAGGGTCGGGCCCTTGAACACGTCGCTGAGCACATCGTACTGAGTGCCTTCAACGGCGCGGCGCAGCAGGGTGTTACGTACGACACGTACGTAGACACCCGCGTCGCGGGCCTCTTTACGGAGTCCGGTCATGGCTCCCACGGTCACGCCACGGGCATCGGCCACGACAGCGGACAGGGCAGCTTTGGCAGCCTCGTTGACTTCAGCGACGATGGCCTTCTTGTCTTCGAGTTTGATTGCCACGGGTTTTTACTCCTGGATGTTACCGGTTCGCCCAGTCAGGACCGGGCGGGTTTTGGTGTCTGATTCGGTACGAATCGGGAGCACCTCTGCGTAGGCTTGAAAAAACAGCGCTTCTTCGGTTTAAGACTTGCGTCGCCTACGGTCTTGGATAGCCCCCGCCAGGCAGGGACCCCAATCTGTCGCGCCCTGCCAAGCAGGGCGTCAAATGTCTTACGCTTCGAGCGAGGCCTGATCGATGACCAGCCCTGGGCCCATAGTGGTGCTCAGGGTGACGCGCTTGACATAAATGCCCTTGGACGTGGACGGCTTCAAACGCTTGAGATCCGACAGCAATGCCTCGACATTCTGCTTCAGCTGTCCAGCTTCGAAGCCCACCTTACCAACGGAGGTGTGGATGATACCGTTCTTGTCGGTACGGAAGCGCACCTGACCGGCCTTGGCGTTCTTGACTGCAGTCGCAACGTCCGGGGTCACAGTGCCAACCTTCGGGTTAGGCATCAGACCGCGCGGACCAAGGATCTGGCCCAACTGGCCTACGACACGCATCGCGTCCGGGGAGGCGATGACTACGTCATAGTTCAGATCGCCGCCCTTCATCTCGGCAGCCAGCTCATCCATACCAACGCGATCAGCACCAGCAGCCAGAGCAGCCTCGGCAGCCGGCCCCTGAGTGAACACAGCTACACGAACAGTTTTACCGGTGCCGTTCGGCAGAACGGTAGCGCCGCGTACCACCTGATCGGACTTGCGAGGATCCACGCCCAGGTTGATGGCGATATCGAACGACTCGGTGAACTTGACGGCCGACAGCTGGGACAGCAGCGTCGCGGCATCTTCGAACGAGTACTGCTTGCCGGCTTCGATCTTCTCGGCGAAAGCCTTTTGGCGCTTGGTCAACTTAGCCATTACACACCCTCCACGTTCAGGCCCATGCTGCGAGCGGAGCCGGCGATGGTACGCACGGCCGCCTCAAGATCAGCAGCGGTAAGATCGGCGTTCTTGGTCTTCGCGATCTCTTCCAGCTGAGCACGAGTAACGGTGCCGACTTTCTGGGTGTTCGGACGAGCAGAACCACTGGTGATACCGGCAGCCTTCTTCAGCAAAACGGCAGCAGGCGTACTCTTGGTCTCGAAGGTGAAGCTACGGTCGCTGTAAACGGTGATGATCACCGGAGTCGGCAGACCGGCCTCCTGGCCTTGAGTGCGGGCATTGAATGCCTTGCAGAATTCCATGATGTTGACACCATGCTGACCCAGTGCAGGGCCAACCGGCGGCGACGGGTTGGCCTGACCGGCCTTTACCTGAAGCTTGATATAAGCTTGAATCTTCTTAGCCATAACTACTCCGTTCCGGGTGCTAGCGCCTCGCGGCTCCCCTGTTTACTTGAATATCCCAGTGACGACAAAACCCCGCAGCCAGTAGCTGCGGGGTGAGGGATGCTTGCTTCAGTTAGACCTTCTCGACCTGACTGAACTCCAACTCTACCGGCGTCGAGCGACCAAAGATAAGGACCGCAACCTGGATCCGGCTCTTCTCGTAGTTGACTTCCTCGACTACGCCATTGAAATCTGCAAAAGGACCGTCAGCAACGCGCACAACCTCACCCGGCTCGAACAGAGTCTTAGGCTTCGGCTTGTCGCTACCATCCGCCACACGACGAAGAATCGCTTCAGCTTCTTTATCGGTAATCGGCGCCGGCTTATCAGCCGTACCACCGATAAAGCCCATCACGCGCGGCGTATCCTTGACCAGGTGCCATGCACCTTCGGCCATATCCATCTGGACAAGCACATAACCCGGGAAGAACTTGCGCTCACTCTTGCGCTTCTGCCCGTTACGCATCTCGACCACTTCTTCAGTGGGAACCAGGATTTCGCCGAAATGATCTTCCATACCGGCAAGCTTGATACGCTCGATCAGCGAGCGCATGACGTGCTTCTCGTAACCCGAGTAAGCATGAACCACATACCAGCGCTTAGCCACGGAACACCCTTAACCTACAACCATGGAAACCAGCCAACCGAGCAGGGAATCGAGCCCCCACAACAGCAGCGCCATAACCAGCACAACAGCCACGACAATCAAAGTGGTCTGAGTGGTTTCTTGACGGGTCGGCCAAACGACCTTGCGAATCTCGACGCGCGCCTCTTTCAACAACACAAAAAAGGAGCGACCTTTTGACGTCTGCAGCGCCACAAAAGCAGCAACCACAGCGAAAGCGAGTAACGCGAGGACTCTATACAGGATCGGCTCTGCGGAGTAATACTGATTACCAACCACCGCCACAACCACCAAAGCAGCCACAACAAGCCACTTCACCAGATCGAAGCGCGTGTCTTTGGCTTCTGCTTTGATATTCATCTGCTAGAACCCTGTAAAAACTGCCAAATTCGATATTGAAGTTGGCAGGCCAGGAGGGAATCGAACCCCCAACCTGCGGTTTTGGAGACCGCCGCTCTGCCAATTGAGCTACTGGCCTAACAAGAGTCAGGCCGACTATTATGCCGGCCCGAATGGATCAGATCAATCGATTATTCGATGATCTTTGCAACCACGCCAGCACCAACGGTACGACCACCTTCGCGAATCGCGAAACGCAGACCGTCCTCCATGGCGATCGGAGCAATCAGGGTGACAACCATCTTGATGTTGTCGCCCGGCATTACCATTTCAACGCCTTCCGGCAGCTCGCAGTTACCAGTCACGTCAGTAGTACGGAAGTAGAACTGCGGACGGTAGCCTTTGAAGAACGGCGTGTGACGACCACCTTCTTCCTTGCTCAGCACGTAGACTTCGCCTTCGAACTTGGTGTGCGGCTTAATGGTGCCCGGCTTGGCCAGAACCTGACCACGCTCGACATCATCACGCTTGGTGCCACGCAGCAGCACGCCAACGTTCTCACCCGCACGACCTTCGTCGAGCAGCTTGCGGAACATCTCGACACCGGTGCAGGTAGTTTTGGTCGTGGCACGAATACCAACGATCTCGATTTCTTCCTGAACCTTGACGATGCCGCGCTCTACACGACCAGTCACAACGGTACCGCGACCGGAGATCGAGAACACGTCCTCGATCGGCATCAGGAACGGCTTGTCGATGGCACGCTCGGGCTCCGGAATATAGCTATCCAGAGTCTCGACCAGCTTACGCACAGCCGATACGCCCATCTCGTTATCGTCCTGGCCGTTCAGAGCCATCAGCGCGGAACCAATGATGATTGGCGTATCGTCGCCTGGGAAGTCGTAGGTCGACAGCAGGTCACGCACCTCCATCTCAACCAGCTCCAGCAACTCAGCGTCGTCCACCATGTCAGCCTTGTTCAGGAAGACAACGATGTAAGGAACGCCAACCTGGCGAGACAGCAGGATGTGCTCGCGAGTCTGCGGCATGGGGCCGTCGGCAGCCGAGCAAACCAGGATCGCGCCGTCCATTTGGGCAGCACCGGTGATCATGTTCTTCACGTAGTCAGCGTGGCCCGGGCAGTCAACGTGAGCGTAATGACGGATCGAGGAATCGTATTCAACGTGAGAGGTGTTGATGGTGATACCACGAGCCTTCTCTTCCGGCGCGTTATCGATCTGCGAGAAATCACGCGCAGAACCGCCCCAGGTCTCAGCACAGACCTTGGTCAACGCAGCAGTCAGAGTCGTCTTGCCATGGTCGACGTGACCAATGGTGCCGACGTTCAGGTGCGGTTTGTTACGTTCGAATTTTTCTTTAGCCATCGAGACCGTCTCCCATCGTTGAATTGAGCTAGTCACGCCACCATTAAAACAAAGGCAGATATTTACATATCTGCCTTTGGGTTTGGAGCTCATGAGCGGATTTGAACCGCTGACCTCACCCTTACCAAGGGTGTGCTCTACCAACTGAGCTACATGAGCGTATCTGATCGCGCAGACACCTAGAACCTGGAGCGGGTAGCGGGAATCGAACCCGCATCATCAGCTTGGAAGGCTGAGGTTCTACCACTAAACTATACCCGCGAAACCTATGGCCTACGCTAGAATCTGGTGGAGGGGGAAGGATTCGAACCTTCGAAGTCGATGACGTCAGATTTACAGTCTGATCCCTTTGGCCGCTCGGGAACCCCTCCAAAACGAGGCGGCATTTTCATCGCCAACCCCTTGTCTGTCAAGCCTTTTCTCATCAAAACATGATGATCAGCTGAGAGACAGCGCTTGGCGAGAAAATACATCCGCCTGCCAAGCGGGCGCCATTCTATGTAGATTGTCCTGAAGTTGCAATGCTTGAACAGGGTATTTGTTGATGCTCGAGTCCAGGGAAGTCCCTCATGAACTCGGCGAGCAGTGCATCGGTCAGAAGCTGCTGGCTTGCGCCCGCTATGCGCACCCAATAGCGGCGATGAGTACGTGGCAACTCCCGGATCATCGCCGTATAGTCGACGCCCTTCAGACGAGCCACAACGCTTTCCGCCGAGTCCTTGCGCGAAAATATTCCCAGGGAGATGCCGTTCGCCAGATCTCCAACGGTAATTATATAGCTATCGATATTGCGCGACTGTAGCTCACGCAGTTGCCGCAATGACGCTTGACGCGAAACAAGCGGGGGAAGATATACCCAATAATCGATTCCCGCGGCCTCATCGATGGGCTCAACCTGGACGTCGATATCCAAGCTAAGCAAGCGCTGTTCAAGGGCGTGAGCGATCGACGCCTCATCGAAACCACCAAGAAAGAAACAACTCTTATCGACAGACTCAGCACCACCACGACGCGCCAAAGGCTTCGCCTCGCTCAACAACTTGATGTCGCCTTCTCGAGCGGGCACCGCAAGCGAAGCACCACCATGCTCAACCGGCGCAGCCTGATTGAATTGATATAGGTAAAGAAGCAGGTTCAGCAATACCAGAAGCATTAAAAGCCAGCGCATCGATACCTCTTCATGGGCAGGCTATGGCCAGGCCTCTGAAAACCAAATCCGGCACGCAGTTCACCGAGGGATAATCTGCCACGAGCGCGGCGTCTCCACCGGTGACATAAATAGCGAACTCATCTCCCAGAGGATTTTGGGCGAGGGTAATCTGGCTAGAGACATAACTGCGGGCCATCAGCAAACAGCCCCTCTCGACCGCCTCTGCGGTACTTCTACCTGGAGACAGATCATCCAACGCAAGCGCCGTCTCTGCAGAATCGTACCGTACGCGACGGGTGTGAGCGAGCAATTGACCCCGCAAAAGGGCGATTCCAGGCGCGATATAGCCGCCGAGATGCTTACCATCACGAGCGACCAGATCAACCGTAATGGCCGTACCCAAATCGATAACCAGACAGGCGCCCTTGCATAGGTTGTAAGCTGCGACAACAGCCAACCAGCGGTCTAAACCTAAACGCTGCGGGTCGCGATAACCGTTCACCACTCCGCCAACATTATGCGTCGAGCTGGCCTTCGCCACCTCCACCTTTAATAACGCAGAAAGCCCGCTTACTATCGCGGCGGTTTCATCATCACTTCTTACGCTGACCAATCGACAACGCGAGATTTCGCCAATGTTACGACCGGACAACTCTTGAGCGAGGTCATCCACGTGCGTCGCAACACCCTCCGCAACGGGCGAGCAAGGAGCCTCGCCGATTACTCGCCACTTGACGAAGCTGTTACCGCAGTCGAGCTCAAGAATCATGGTCGAGCCTCAAGCTTAGTTCTCCCCCACTAAATCGTTTCTCGCCTTGACCATCGACCTGCATACGCAGCGCACCCTGATCATCTATACCAATCATTAGACCTTTAACCTGCTGGGTTCCGGTGCTTAAGGTGCAGCGTTTACCCTGCCAAAGATTGTTTGCTTGCCACTCATCACGCAGTGAAGAAAAGCCCTCGAGAGCATGCCTCTCCAGATAATGATGCAGTGACTCGCTCACCAGGTTCGCTAGCTCGCTGCGGTTCGCCAACGCTCCCGTCTGAGCCCTCACGGACGTCCAGGGCTGACCGATCTCCTCTGCATCGGACGTCATGTTCACGTTTATTCCGATACCGATAATAACGTGACAGACATCGGCAGGATCGCCTGTCAGCTCCAACAAGATTCCAGCGATTTTTTTACCATCTGCATATATATCGTTAGGCCATTTGAGGCCCGCATTACTGACTTCCGCCCTACGCAGCGCTGCCAGAACGGCTAGACCAACCACCAGACTTAGGCCAGAAAGTCCTTGGGGCCCGCTAGAGACCTTAAGCGCCAAGGTGTAATAGAGATTCTGTGCAGGCGGGCTCGACCATGAGCGCCCCCTACGGCCGCGCCCGCTCGTCTGGCTCTCAGCAAGCACCACGAAGGGAGCCGTAATTCCGGACTGCAGCAGGCGCAAAGCCTCGGCGTTAGTGGAATCGACAGTGTCCCGGAGCCAGAAACGCCAACCGAAGCGGGCCAGTGCAACAGAGCAGTCGGCTTGACTCAGCAGCGAAAGAGGTTCTGCAAGGCGATAACCTTTCCCTGGGACTTTGAATAGCCTAACGCCACACTCGCTTTCGAGCCGCTGCAGGGACTTCCAAACTGCGCTCCGGCTAACCCCCAATGCAAAACCAAGCTCCTCGCCAGAATGAAATCGACCGTCGCCGAGCAACCGCAGCAAGTTATTCATAAGCTCCCCTAACTAGCACGCAGGCATGATAGCGGCACATCTAAATCCGAGCGATATTTATAGGCGATCAAAGACAAACCCCCGACCATCTTTTGATGATCGGGGGTTTGGTGTAGAAGCTTGACGATGACCTACTCTCACATGGGGAGACCCCACACTACCATCGGCGATGCGTCGTTTCACTTCTGAGTTCGGGATGGGATCAGGTGGTTCCAACGCTCTATGGTCGTCAAGCAATTCGGTTGGGGAGTCGGTGTTGAGTCGCTTCCCCTAATTGGGTATGTGAAGTATTGCGGTGTTGCGTATTAGGTTCGCTTTGCGAGCGATGCGTCTTTTCGGTTTGTTTGTCGACTTCAACCGTCTGACACGCAAACATCAAATTGTTTGGGTGTTATATGGTCAAGCCTCACGGGCAATTAGTATGGGTTAGCTCAACGCCTCACAGCGCTTACACACCCCACCTATCAACGTCGTAGTCTTCGACGGCCCTTCAGGGAGCTCAAGGCTCCAGTGAGATCTCATCTTGAGGCAAGTTTCCCGCTTAGATGCTTTCAGCGGTTATCTCTTCCGAACATAGCTACCCGGCAATGCCACTGGCGTGACAACCGGAACACCAGAGGTTCGTCCACTCCGGTCCTCTCGTACTAGGAGCAGCCCCTCTCAAATCTCAAACGTCCACGGCAGATAGGGACCGAACTGTCTCACGACGTTCTAAACCCAGCTCGCGTACCACTTTAAATGGCGAACAGCCATACCCTTGGGACCGGCTTCAGCCCCAGGATGTGATGAGCCGACATCGAGGTGCCAAACACCGCCGTCGATATGAACTCTTGGGCGGTATCAGCCTGTTATCCCCGGAGTACCTTTTATCCGTTGAGCGATGGCCCTTCCATACAGAACCACCGGATCACTAAGACCTACTTTCGTACCTGCTCGACGTGTCTGTCTCGCAGTCAAGCGCGCTTTTGCCTTTATACTCTACGACCGATTTCCGACCGGTCTGAGCGCACCTTCGTACTCCTCCGTTACTCTTTAGGAGGAGACCGCCCCAGTCAAACTACCCACCATACACTGTCCTCGATCCGGATAACGGACCAGAGTTAGAACCTCAAAGTTGCCAGGGTGGTATTTCAAGGATGGCTCCACGCGAACTGGCGTCCACGCTTCAAAGCCTCCCACCTATCCTACACAAGCAAATTCAAAGTCCAGTGCAAAGCTATAGTAAAGGTTCACGGGGTCTTTCCGTCTAGCCGCGGATACACTGCATCTTCACAGCGATTTCAATTTCACTGAGTCTCGGGTGGAGACAGCGCCGCCATCGTTACGCCATTCGTGCAGGTCGGAACTTACCCGACAAGGAATTTCGCTACCTTAGGACCGTTATAGTTACGGCCGCCGTTTACCGGGGCTTCGATCAAGAGCTTCGCTTGCGCTAACCCCATCAATTAACCTTCCGGCACCGGGCAGGCGTCACACCCTATACGTCCACTTTCGTGTTTGCAGAGTGCTGTGTTTTTAATAAACAGTCGCAGCGGCCTGGTATCTTCGACCGGCATGAGCTTACGGGGTAAACCCTTCACCCTCACCGGCGCACCTTCTCCCGAAGTTACGGTGCCATTTTGCCTAGTTCCTTCACCCGAGTTCTCTCAAGCGCCTTGGTATTCTCTACCCAACCACCTGTGTCGGTTTGGGGTACGGTTCCTAGTTACCTGAAGCTTAGAGGCTTTTCCTGGAAGCATGGCATCAACCACTTCTCCTTCTAAAAGAAGGATCGTCATCAGTTCTCGGCATTAAGACCCCGGATTTACCTAAGATCTCTGCCTACCACCTTAAACTTGGACAACCAACGCCAAGCTGGCCTAGCCTTCTCCGTCCCCCCATCGCAGTAACTAGAAGTACGGGAATATTAACCCGTTTCCCATCGACTACGCTCTTCAGCCTCGCCTTAGGGACCGACTCACCCTGCGTCGATTAACGTTGCGCAGGAACCCTTGGTCTTTCGGCGTGCGAGTTTTTCACTCGCATTGTCGTTACTCATGTCAGCATTCGCACTTCTGATACCTCCAGCAAGCTTCTCAACTCACCTTCACAGGCTTACAGAACGCTCCTCTACCGCTCATCTTGCGATGAACCCGTAGCTTCGGTACCTGGTTTGAGCCCCGTTACATCTTCCGCGCAGGCCGACTCGACTAGTGAGCTATTACGCTTTCTTTAAAGGATGGCTGCTTCTAAGCCAACCTCCTAGCTGTCTAAGCCTTCCCACATCGTTTCCCACTTAACCAGGATTTTGGGACCTTAGCTGACGGTCTGGGTTGTTTCCCTTTTCACGACGGACGTTAGCACCCGCCGTGTGTCTCCCGTGCTGACACTTGCTGGTATTCGGAGTTTGCATCGGTTTGGTAAGTCGGGATGACCCCCTAGCCGAAACAGTGCTCTACCCCCAGCAGTGATACACGAGGCGCTACCTAAATAGCTTTCGAGGAGAACCAGCTATCTCCGAGCTTGATTAGCCTTTCACTCCGATCCACAGGTCATCCGCTAACTTTTCAACGGTAGTCGGTTCGGTCCTCCAGTTAGTGTTACCCAACCTTCAACCTGCCCATGGATAGATCGCCCGGTTTCGGGTCTATTCCCAGCGACTAGACGCCCTATTAAGACTCGCTTTCGCTACGCCTCCCCTATTCGGTTAAGCTCGCCACTGAAAATAAGTCGCTGACCCATTATACAAAAGGTACGCAGTCACCTAACAAAGTAGGCTCCCACTGCTTGTACGCATACGGTTTCAGGTTCTATTTCACTCCCCTCTCCGGGGTTCTTTTCGCCTTTCCCTCACGGTACTGGTTCACTATCGGTCAGTCAGTAGTATTTAGCCTTGGAGGATGGTCCCCCCATATTCAGACAAAGTTTCTCGTGCTCCGTCCTACTCGATTTCACTTCTAAGATCCTTTCGCGTACAGGGCTATCACCCACTATGGCCGCACTTTCCAGAGCGTTCCGCTAAAATCAAAGAAGCTTAAGGGCTAGTCCCCGTTCGCTCGCCACTACTAAGGGAATCTCGGTTGATTTCTTTTCCTCAGGGTACTTAGATGTTTCAGTTCCCCTGGTTCGCCTCACACACCTATGTATTCAATGTGTGATAACCATCTTATGATGGCTGGGTTCCCCCATTCAGACACCTCCGGATCACAGTCTGTTTGCCGACTCCCCGAAGCTTTTCGCAGGCTACCACGTCTTTCATCGCCTCTGACTGCCAAGGCATCCACCGTATGCGCTTCTTCACTTGACCATATAACCCCAAGCAATCTGGTTACTGTCTATAACGTGAAGACGACATTCGCCGAAAATCCGCATTGTGCTCTCTCGAGCATCTCGCAAATTTTACCTTGACTCGAATAATCATCAGTGAAAATGATTACCCAAATCTACTTCTATCACATACCCAAATTTTTAAAGAACAGTTACTGGCGCAAAGACCAGAAATCAATACACTCGCTAGAGTCTATTCATTTCTGTGCTTTCAGCGATTATCGAGTTAATGGTGGAGCCAAGCGGGATCGAACCGCTGACCTCCTGCGTGCAAAGCAGGCGCTCTCCCAGCTGAGCTATGGCCCCATCTACAGATCGGCCACATCCCATGACAATTGGTGGGTCTGGGCAGATTCGAACTGCCGACCTCACCCTTATCAGGGGTGCGCTCTAACCAACTGAGCTACAGACCCAATCGTCTCTCTCGGGTCGAAACCCAATCGCTTTTCGCTAGTGAATCAAGCAATTCGTGTGGGAACTTATGAAGAAGCTGAAGTCTTCGATTAAGGAGGTGATCCAGCCGCAGGTTCCCCTACGGCTACCTTGTTACGACTTCACCCCAGTCATGAATCACTCCGTGGTAACCGTCCCCCCGAAGGTTAGACTAGCTACTTCTGGAGCAACCCACTCCCATGGTGTGACGGGCGGTGTGTACAAGGCCCGGGAACGTATTCACCGTGACATTCTGATTCACGATTACTAGCGATTCCGACTTCACGCAGTCGAGTTGCAGACTGCGATCCGGACTACGATCGGTTTTATGGGATTAGCTCCACCTCGCGGCTTGGCAACCCTTTGTACCGACCATTGTAGCACGTGTGTAGCCCAGGCCGTAAGGGCCATGATGACTTGACGTCATCCCCACCTTCCTCCGGTTTGTCACCGGCAGTCTCCTTAGAGTGCCCACCATCACGTGCTGGTAACTAAGGACAAGGGTTGCGCTCGTTACGGGACTTAACCCAACATCTCACGACACGAGCTGACGACAGCCATGCAGCACCTGTGTCAGAGTTCCCGAAGGCACCAATCCATCTCTGGAAAGTTCTCTGCATGTCAAGGCCTGGTAAGGTTCTTCGCGTTGCTTCGAATTAAACCACATGCTCCACCGCTTGTGCGGGCCCCCGTCAATTCATTTGAGTTTTAACCTTGCGGCCGTACTCCCCAGGCGGTCGACTTAATGCGTTAGCTGCGCCACTAAGATCTCAAGGATCCCAACGGCTAGTCGACATCGTTTACGGCGTGGACTACCAGGGTATCTAATCCTGTTTGCTCCCCACGCTTTCGCACCTCAGTGTCAGTATTAGCCCAGGTGGTCGCCTTCGCCACTGGTGTTCCTTCCTATATCTACGCATTTCACCGCTACACAGGAAATTCCACCACCCTCTGCCATACTCTAGCTTGCCAGTTTTGGATGCAGTTCCCAGGTTGAGCCCGGGGCTTTCACATCCAACTTAACAAACCACCTACGCGCGCTTTACGCCCAGTAATTCCGATTAACGCTTGCACCCTTCGTATTACCGCGGCTGCTGGCACGAAGTTAGCCGGTGCTTATTCTGTCGGTAACGTCAAAACAGCAAGGTATTAACTTACTGCCCTTCCTCCCAACTTAAAGTGCTTTACAATCCGAAGACCTTCTTCACACACGCGGCATGGCTGGATCAGGCTTTCGCCCATTGTCCAATATTCCCCACTGCTGCCTCCCGTAGGAGTCTGGACCGTGTCTCAGTTCCAGTGTGACTGATCATCCTCTCAGACCAGTTACGGATCGTCGCCTTGGTGAGCCATTACCTCACCAACTAGCTAATCCGACCTAGGCTCATCTGATAGCGCAAGGCCCGAAGGTCCCCTGCTTTCTCCCGTAGGACGTATGCGGTATTAGCGTTCCTTTCGAAACGTTGTCCCCCACTACCAGGCAGATTCCTAGGCATTACTCACCCGTCCGCCGCTGAATCATGGAGCAAGCTCCACTCATCCGCTCGACTTGCATGTGTTAGGCCTGCCGCCAGCGTTCAATCTGAGCCATGATCAAACTCTTCAGTTCAATACTGCTTGGGTTTTGAGAAAACCCTAAACTTGGCTCAGCAATCGCAATCTCATCTCCTAGAAGATGAGCACTCAATGATTTCTCGTTGAGTATTTGTGATGCTGATAATCTTGCTGACTACCAGTCTTACCTCACAAGCACCCACACGAATTGCTTGATTCAGTTGTTAAAGAGCGTTTCGATCAAGTCTTTCGTCTCAACCGAGGCCGCGCATTCTACAGCAGCCTTGTGTCTCGTCAAGCTGTTTTTGAAGAAGTTTTTCTTTCTTCTCAACCGCTTGCGCTTCCGATCAACCTGGCGTCTCTCGTCAGCGGGAGGCGAATCATACGGCGTTCAAAACCGCTGTCAACCACCTCTTTTACCGCCTCCGATCAACCCGACCGAAGCCGCCAACAGCGCTCAACCACCGCCCTGCCAGCCCGGCGCATTCTACTCGAATTCGCCGTCCGTGCAACCCTTAATTTTCGCTAACTTCTTGATTTACAAGAGGTTTCGCCTAAGGCCTGCGCCAGAGAAGGTGCGCATTATAGGGGCTATGATTCTCCCGTCAACGGTTGTTTCGGCTTTTATTCAGCCTCAAGCGAAATTTGCCCGAACGCTTTCTTTCCAGCCTGGCAAACATGAGCGCTTCCAAGCTTGAACATGAATGAACGATCAACTACTTGACCGTCGACCCGAACCCCACCGGAAGCCAGCAAGTCGCGCGCAACGGCCGCGTTCTTGACCAAGCCCGCTCGATTCAGTACCGCAGCGATCGGCATGTCTTCGGCAGAGCGAAGCTGGATTTGCGGAATATCCTCAGGCAGCTCGCCTTCTTTCATTCTATTACCGGCCGAGCGATGCGCTGTCGCTGCGGCCTCTTCGCCATGGAAGCGAGCAACGATCTCTTCAGCAAGCTTGATCTTGACGTCGCGAGGATTCGCGCCGCGCTCTACATCCGCCTGGAAGCCTTTAATTTCCTCCATATCACGGAAACTCAGCAACTCAAAGTAACGCCACATGAGCGCATCCGGGATCGATACTAGCTTGCTATACATAACACCCGGCGCTTCCTGTATCCCAACGTAGTTCCCCAACGACTTGGACATCTTTTTCACACCGTCCAGCCCCTCGAGAAGGGGCATGGTGACGATGCATTGGGATTCCTGACCGTAGGAGCGTTGAAGCTCACGCCCCATCAAGAGATTGAATTTCTGGTCCGTACCGCCGAGTTCGACATCCGCACGCAGCGCAACAGAGTCATAACCCTGGACGAGCGGATACAGAAATTCGTGAATCGCTATCGGCTGATTAGTCGAATAGCGCTTACTGAAATCATCACGCTCGAGCATGCGCGCGACGGTGTATTGCGAAGCCAACCGTATGAAGTCTGAAGGAGTCAGCTGATCCATCCACGACGAGTTGAACGCAACCTCGGTCTTGGTCGGATCAAGAATTTTGAATACCTGGCTCTTATAGGTCTCAGCGTTCTCCAGCACCTGATCGCGCGTTAGCGGAGGTCGCGTTGCACTTTTACCACTGGGATCGCCAATCATCCCCGTGAAGTCACCTATAAGGAAGACAACCTGATGCCCCAGATCCTGGAATTGCCGCAGCTTATTTATAAGCACGGTATGACCGAGATGAAGATCCGGCGCCGTCGGGTCGAAGCCGGCCTTGATTCGAAGCGGCAACCCGCGCTCGAGCTTCGTGATCAGCTCTGCCTCGACAAGCACTTCGTCAGCGCCCCGCTTGATCACTGACAGCTGCTCTTGAACCGACTTCATTGAAGGCCCCACACCAGGTAATAAAGGCGGTCAACCTTACAAGAATGCCGAGAAAATTCAACGGTGCCGAACGCAAACCAGCAAGCCGCAAGAGAACGCGAGGGTTGCCTCAGCGAGGCTTTGGTTATATTTTAGACAGATATTTTTCCTGTACAAAACACCGCCAGACATCTCCAGACTTCTAATGACCTATTCAAAATCGAAAGCACCTCTCTACCCGAAGAGCCATCTCCTGGCTGCAAGCGGTGTAGCTGCGCTTCTGAGCCTGGCACTTCTTGTGTTCCCCTCCCGCGAAGTCGAAGCCAAGAAAACCTTTCTTGACCTTCGCATCGACTCTGCGGCCGAATTCAACGCCGATGCACCCGAGCCAGAGCTATCCGCCGAGGACGACCAAACGCCTTTCGCTCAAATCGACCAGGCCGCTGCGCAACAACCCTCGCCATCGCCAGAGTCCAACGAGCCTACCGAGGTCGCTGAGGAGGAATCACCGGTAAAGCAGGTCGTCGTGGCTAATGGCGATACGCTTTCGACCGTGTTTGCCAAGGTCGGACTCCAGCCCTCCGTCGTACATGACGTGCTCGCCAGCAGTAAGGACGCCAAACAGCTGACCAACCTCAAGGTCGGTCAGCGTCTCGAGTTCGAACTGGATGAACAGGGCAACCTGTTGCAGCTTCGCAGCCCGCTGAGCAAGCTTGAAAGCATCCACCTGCAACGCTCCGATTCCGGTTACGTACTCAAGAAAGAAAAGCTTAAACCGGAAATCGAGACGTCATACGCCTACGGCCGTATCGAGAGCAGCCTGTTTCTAGCTGCAAAGCGGGCCGGCCTCAGCCATAACCTGACGATGGATCTCGCGAACGTATTCGGGTACGACATCGATTTCGCCCTGGATATTCGCAAAGGCGACACGTTCGAAGTGGTATACGAGAAAAAGAAGGTCGACGGTGAAACCGTCGGTACCGGCAACATTCTCGCGGCGCGCTTCACCAACCGAGGCAAGACCTATACCGCCGTTCGCTACACGAACAAGCAAGGCAACAGCAGCTACTACACTGCCGACGGTCAGAGCATGCGCAAGGCCTTCATCCGCACGCCGGTCGATTTCGCGCGCATCAGCTCCCGCTTTTCCAACGGTCGCAAACACCCCATCCTGAACAAGATCCGCGCTCATAAAGGCGTGGACTATGCCGCACCGCGCGGCACACCGATCAAGAGCGCTGGGGACGGCAAAGTCCTGCTGGCGGGCCGCAAGGGCGGTTACGGCAACACGGTGGTCATTCAGCACGGTAACCACTACCGAACGCTCTATGGACACATGCAAGGTTTTGCGAAAGGTATAAGCAATGGCGCAACGGTCAAGCAGGGCCAGATCATCGGCTACATCGGCACGACTGGCCTGTCCACCGGCCCGCACCTGCATTACGAGTTCCAGATCGATGGAGTTCACGTCGATCCACTCGGGCTGAAGCTTCCTATGGCCGACCCGATTGCAAAGAACGAGAAGCAACGCTTCCTCCAATTGAGCAAACCGCTAATGGCGCGCATGGATGAAGAACGCTCGACCATGCTGGCCATGAAGAGCGAGTAGTGCCGCTCTACATCGGGGTCATGTCAGGCACCAGCCTGGATGGGCTGGACTTCGCTCTGATCGAGCAGGGCGATAGCACGAAGCTGCTCGGCACGCATTACGAGCCAATGCCTGATCAGCTAAAGCAGGACCTGCTCGGCCTGTGCTCTTCGGGCCCCGACGAACTTGCCCGAGCCGCCGTGGCGGAGCAGGCCTGGGCCGAGCAGGCGAGCTACGGTGTGCACCAATTGCTACATAAGGCGCGGATCGACGCCACCCCTATCCGGGCCATTGGCAGCCACGGGCAAACCGTTCGGCATGAGCCCCAGCGCGGTTTTACCATTCAGATCGGCCAACCGGCGCTACTGGCAGAGCTTACCTCCATCACCGTGGTTGCCGACTTCCGACGCCGCGACATGGCGGCAGGTGGACAAGGCGCCCCCCTGGTTCCGGCATTTCATGAAGCCGTGTTCGGCGACCCAGACCGCCCGCGGGCTGTATTGAATATTGGTGGGTTCAGCAATGTAAGCCTGCTTCACCCGCAGCAAGAGACCCGCGGCTTCGATTGTGGCCCGGGCAACGTCCTGCTCGACGCCTGGATCAATAGACACCAGGACCACTCTTACGACCGGAACGGCGCATGGGCGGCCACCGGCACTGTCGATCAAAGGCTGCTCGACCGACTCCTCGATGACCCGTTCTTCGCGACCCAAGGGCCTAAAAGCACTGGGCGGGAGCTGTTCAACCTGCCATGGTTGGATACTCAGCTCGCGGCACTACCAGATATGGCGCCCAAGGACGTCCAGGCCACCCTTCTTGAACTCACCGCGCGCAGCATCACCCAGTCACTATTGGCGGCCCAGCCCGAGACGCAGGACGTATTGGTCTGCGGAGGAGGCGCGCATAACGACGCATTGATGCAGCGGCTACAGGCATTGCTGCCCTCTTGCACGGTGAAAAGCACAGCGGACTACGGGATCGAGCCCGACTGGATCGAAGCCATGGCCTTCGCCTGGCTGGCGCATTGTTGCCTCGAAGGCATTGCCGCCAGCCGACCAAGCGTTACCGGGGCGCGTGGCGCTCGAGTTTTGGGCGCAATCTACCCGGCCTGACGCTCAAAGGTCAGGCTGCGATCCAGACAGCCCCAACGAAAAACACCGCGCCAAGGCACGGTGTTTTTTCTAGCGAGCAGATTAGATCGAAAACGACTGACCGCAGCCGCACGTCGTGGTGGCGTTCGGATTCTTGATGACGAAGCGCGAACCTTCCAAACCTTCCTGATAGTCGACCTCAGCGCCGGCCAAGTACTGGTAGCTCATCGGATCAACCACCAGACTCACGCCCTCGCGCTCGATGATGGTGTCGTCTTCAGCCAGATCCTCATCGAAGGTAAAGCCGTATTGGAAACCAGAGCAGCCACCGCCCGTGACGAAGACGCGCAGCTTCAAGCGCGGATTGCCCTCTTCATCGACCAGACTCTTCACCTTACTCGCGGCACCCTGACTGAACTGAATCGCGGTGGGCGTGAAGGATTCGACACTCATTTGGTTCTCCTGGCGCGGGAGCGCCCATTACTGCATTGACGTCGCATTATCGGCTTCTCCTACAAAATCGGTCAACTATTCCGTCATCAACGGTCGCCTGGGTACAAAGCCACTTCCAGGCAACAGACCGAGCCATCCTTACGGTAGCAGCGCTGCGTTGCTCAGGCCGAGCCGTTCGTCCAGGCCGAAGGCGATGTTCATGTTCTGCAAAGCCTGTCCGGACGCACCTTTGACCAGGTTGTCGATAACCGAGAGCACGACGACCAGATCGCCACCTTGCGGACGGTGCACCGCTATACGGCACATGTTGGCACCGCGCACACTGCGCGTTTCCGGATGGCTGCCTGCCGGCATGACATCGACGAACGGCTCATTGGCGTAGCGCTGCTCGTAGAGCGTCTGCAAATCTACAGATGTGTCAGTGACGGTCGCATACAGCGTGGCATGGATGCCGCGAATCATCGGCGTCAGGTGCGGAACGAAGGTCAGTCCGACGTCTCCTCCTGCGGCACGGCGCAGCCCCTGGCTGATTTCAGGCAGGTGGCGATGGCCCTTGACCGCATAAGCCATCATGCTCTCGCCCGCCTCGGTGAACAGCGACCCAATCTTCGCCGCCCGACCGGCGCCACTGACGCCTGACTTGCAGTCGGCGATCAGTCGTGAGGTATCGGCCAGGCCGTTTTCAAGCAGCGGCAGGTAGCCAAGCTGGGTCGCGGTCGGGTAGCAACCAGGAACGGCAATCAGCCGGGCGCTCCTGATCCGCTCACGATTGACCTCCGGCAGACCATAGACGGCTTCCGGCAGGAGGGCCGGCGCACCGTGCGGCTGGCCGTACCACTTGGCCCACTCGTCGGCGTCCTGCAAACGAAAATCGGCGGACAGGTCGATGACCCGGGTTCCGGCATCCAGCAGCTCAGCGGCCAGTGCATGGGCAACACCATGGGGAGTCGCGAAGAAGACCACATCGCAAGCGCCCAGCGTCGCGGTATCCGGAACGCTGAACGTCAGCTCGTCGTAGTGTCCGCGGAGGTTGGGAAACATGTCGGTGACCTTCATCCCATCCTCCGAACGGGACGTGATCACGGCCACCTCGGCCTGGGGGTGCTGAGCCAACAGGCGCAGCAGTTCGACCCCGGTATAGCCTGTACCGCCAACGATTCCGACCTTGACCATGAGCTGCCTCGCGCGCTGGAACAATTAAGAACCGAGATGATAAAGGCGCCTGCGCCCAGGACCAACCACCTAGATGGCGCGCGGACCTCGCAGCCACTACTATCGACCTCGACATCGAAACCAAGGAACCGTCGAATGCTCTATTTCTGGCTGAAAGCCCTGCATATCGTTGCGATCGTCTGCTGGTTCGCCGGGCTGTTCTATTTGCCGCGGCTGTTCGTGTATCACGCCATGAGCGAGGACGCAGTCAGCCGCGAGCGATTCCAGGTCATGGAGCGCAAGCTCTACCGCGGCATCATGATGCCCTCGATGATCGCCACGCTGGTTTTCGGAATAGGCATGATCGCCCTGAACCCCGCGCTGTTCAGCAACGGCGGCTGGCTGCACGCCAAACTCGCCCTGGTCGTGGTGCTGATCGGTTACCACCATGTATGCGGTGCTCAGCTGAAGCGCTTCGCGCGCAATGAAAACACCCGCAGCCACGTGTTCTACCGCTGGTTCAACGAATTCCCGGTGTTGCTGTTGCTGGCCATCGTCATTCTGGTGGTCGTCAAACCGTTCTGAAGCTGATCAAGGATTCTTCCATGTCGCTGCCGCCCCTCCTCGAACAACGCCTGCGCCTTCCTTTGGTTGCCGCACCCATGTTTCTGGTATCCAACCCGGCGCTCGTCACCGCGTGTTGCCGCAGCGGCGTGGTTGGCAGCTTTCCGGCACTCAATCAACGAGAGAGCAGCGGGTTTCGTGACTGGCTGCAGGAGATAGATCAGCAACTCTCCGGCATGCACGAGCCCGCGCCATACGCCGTCAATCTGATCGTGCACCACAGCAACCCCCGCCTGCAGGCTGACCTCGAAATCTGTGTGCAGCAGCGCGTCCCGATCGTGATCACCAGCCTCGGCGCGGTGAAAGAGGTGGTGGACGCCGTGCATAGCTATGGTGGCCTGGTCTTTCACGACGTCACCACTCGCCGCCACGCGGAAAAGGCCGCCGAAGCCGGCGTCGACGGTCTGATTGCGGTTGCGGCCGGAGCCGGGGGCCACGCCGGCACCTGGAGTCCATTTGCCCTTATCGCCGAGATTCGCCAGTTCTTCGACAAGATACTGCTGCTATCGGGCTGCCTCAACCATGGCCACGAAATACTCGCAGCCCAGCTACTAGGGGCGGACCTCGCCTACATGGGGACGCGCTTCATTGCCACCCGCGACAGCCAAGCCCCAGACGCATACAAACAGATGCTGCTGCAGGCCCATGCGGAGGATATCGTCCACACCGCCGCCGTGTCAGGCGTGCCAGCGAGCTTTCTGAGGCAAAGCCTGCAACAGGCCGGCTTCGACGAGGAACGCCTGAAGAGCACTGGCCAGATGAACTACGGTGAGAAACTCAAACCCGTCAACGATGAGGCCAAGGCCTGGAAGACCGTCTGGTCCGCTGGCCAAGGCGTGGGAGAGATACATGATCTACCGAGCGCCGAAGAACTGATCACACGCCTGGATCACGAATACCGAGCGGCCCTGGGGCAAGCGACTCAGCTCTCGCAGCGCTGGCCACGGCGACCGTGACGCGCCTCCCATTTCAGATAAAGCCCAGCCCTGCCTCTCAGCTGTAACTTGTTGGCTCTACGGCGCCGCTTTAGGCTTTAGCGAATCCCCCGGGAACAAGGATGTTGCATGAGCGCCGACCTATACAGAATCGTCTTCGATGGCGAGCTTGTACCGGGTATTCCAGCCGACACCGTCAGGAGCAATCTGGCAAGGCTGTTCAAGAGTGATGCCGCCAAGGTCGAACGCCTCTTCAGTCACGCCCCGGTCAATATCAAGCGCGATTTGAGCGCCGCCGAAGCCGACCGATACCTACAGGTGCTGCTCCGAGCCGGAGCGCGGGCGCGCAAGGAGCCGGAAGCAAAAAACGGGATGGCGCTGAGCCTCATTGACGACGCGCCGCCACAGACGTCAGCGACAGCTGATCAGATGGAGTGCCCGAAGTGCGGACACTCCCAGCCGACCGCCATCCAGTGCGGAAGCTGCGGCATCGTTATCCAGAAATATTTGGCACGCCAGGCGCAACAGGCCGAAGCGTCAAAGCAGAGCGAAATTCACGCGGCTGCGCAACCCTACGCCCCACCTCGTGCGCAGATCGGGGAGCCAGCACCGGAGTACGGCGAGCTCAAGGTTTTTACCATTCAGGGCAGGATTAGCCGCTTGCGCTACCTGGCCTGGTCCATGTCATTGATGGCTGCCGCACTTGGACTGCTTCTGGTCGCAAGCGTGGCGTTCGCTGTCTCTGCAGTACTCGGCTCCATACTCACTGGCGTTCTCTGCTTGGGATTTCTGTTCGTCAGCATGCAAATCTGCGTACAGCGCCTGCACGATATCGGGTGGTCTGGCTGGCTCATGCTGCTTAATCTGGTACCGATAGTCGGCAACCTCTTTTCACTGGCGATACTGTTGATGCCAGGCAATGACGGCCCGAACCGCTTCGGCCCGCCGCAACCGCCGAACAGTCGGGCCGTGAGAATCCTCGCGGCGCTCTGGCTGCTCGTCCCCGTCATCGGCATCCTGGCCGCTATCGCCCTGCCGGCTTATCAGCAAAGCTGATACGACGCACACTGTTATGCCAACCCGGATCGGGCCAGCACCGTGCGGCCCGAAGCCCAGCTACACACCTTGTCCACCCGAGCCCTCCGTCACGGACGTAAAGCCAGGCCGCGATTGGCGGCCGGTCAGCGTTTCCCAGCACCCGTCGCTCGCCCAAGGATTCGCCCGCCCCTAGTCAGCATCTTGTTTCGGACACCTACGCCATCACGGATATCGTTCTTCATTCGCTACCTCCCCGCGCAGGCTGACCAGGCTCAAAATGGCCTGTTACACTGCCCAATCGTTCCACTTGCTGGAGAAACGCCATGGATTGTCTGTTCTGCAAGATCGTGGCCGGGGACATCCCTGCGCAAAAGATATACGAGGACGACCAGGTCATCGCATTCAATGACATCGCGCCCCAGGCGCCTGTGCATTTTCTGGTCATCCCAAAGAAGCACATCGCAACACTGCATGATTTGAGCGAGGCGGATGACAAGCTGCTTGCCGGCCACATTCTCTTTACCGCGCAACGCCTGGCGGAGCAGCAAGGCTGCCAGGAAGGCTTCCGGGTCGTCATGAACTGCAACGACCTGGGTGGCCAGACGGTCTATCACATACACATGCATGTGCTCGGCCAGCGCCAGATGCATTGGCCTCCAGGCTGACCGCAGCCACCCGAGGCGCGCACATTCAATCACGGCTGCTCCGAAACATCTGGAGGCGACATGCCCAACCAACGCGAATACTCACCCGCCGACCGTCTGCTGATGCAAGCCGATGCGGCGCTTAGAACGCTGCTCCCCTTCAGCGGCCAGCCCCATCGACCGACACCTGCGGTATTGAAGAACGAGACAGAACTGAGCGACAGCGAAGCGCGCCACGTAGCCGGGCTGATGCGCGTCAACCACACCGGAGAGGTTTGCGCCCAGGCGCTGTATCAGGGACAGGCCTTGACGGCACGGCTGCCGAACGTGCGCGAGGCGATGGAGCGCGCGGCCGACGAGGAGATCGATCATCTGGCCTGGTGCGAACAGCGGATCCACCAGTTAGGTAGCCATACCAGCGTGTTCAATCCGCTGTTCTATGGTTTGTCGTTCGGCATCGGCGCATCCGCCGGCCTGATCAGCGACCGCATCAGCCTGGGCTTCGTCGCGGCAACTGAAGACCAGGTTTGCAAGCACCTGGATGAGCACCTCGAGCAGATTCCGGCAGCCGATGAGAAGTCACGTGCGATTCTCGAGCAGATGCGCGAGGACGAAGCGCAGCACTCCACCGCGGCGCTGGATGCGGGCGGCCTACGCTTTCCGGCACCGATCAAGTTCGGCATGAGCCTGATGGCCAAGGTGATGACCAAGACCACCTATCGGATCTAACGGGCGGGTCGAGCAGATCGAGCGAATACAAAAAGGGCGCCGGAGAGGCGCCCTTTTGTTTACTTAGCCCGGCATATTGCGGGCATAGAAAATCTCCAGCATTTCATGTCGGAGGCGATCCTCCACCTGCTCGCGCTGTTCCGCAGACAGATTGCTGGTGGCGTCTCCGAACAGGTAGTTCTCCAGCTCGAAGTTCTTGAGCAGCATCTTGGTGTGGAACAAGTTCTCCTGATAAACATTCACATCGGTCATCTGATAGGCCGCGCGAGTGTCCTCGGAGAGATAGTTCTGAATCGAATTGATCTCATGATCGATGAAGTGCTTTTTGCCTTCAACATCGCGAGTGAAGCCGCGAACGCGATAGTCGACCGTCACGATATCCGAATCAAACTGATGGATTAGATAGTTGAGTGCCTTTAGTGGCGAAATAACGCCGCACGTCGATACGTCGATATCCACGCGGAACGTCGCGATCCCTTCGACGGGATGAATCTCCGGGTAGGTATGAACGGTAATGTGGCTCTTGTCCAGGTGCGCCAGGATAGTATCCGGCAACGGACCAGGCGATTCCTCGATCTGGCTGTCAGTCGGCGTAACCGGCTGCTCCGAGATGAGAATGGTGACACTCGCACCCTGCGGCTCGTAATCCTGCCGCGCGATATTGAGAATATTCGCGCCAATGATGTCGACTACATCGGTCAGAATCTGCGTCAGCCGCTTCGCGTCATACTGTTCGTCGATGTACTGCACATACGCCTGCTGGTCTTCCTGGGTTTCGGCATAGCAGATGTCGTAGATATTGAAGCTCAAGGACTTCGTCAGGTTATTGAACCCGTGGAGCTTGAGTTTGCTTTTCACCATTGGAGACTCTCTTCGATGCGGCGCACCGCGTGATTGAGCATGCCCGTCAGATACCGCTGTATCTGCGTAGGACCGTATACACCTCTTCGCAATTGCGACCGTGGCTGTGTGTTCTAACGAAACGCCCCGTTGAAAAACGGGGCGCGCATTATGCAGATTGACGGCCTGCTGTTCCAGTGCCAGCGGCCTCAATTTTCATCGACCGGCATCAGCTCGATGCCGTCGCGACGGCATCGAGCACCGCAACCTGACACTGACGGCTCAGCCCAGTTCGACGATCTCATAGGCGTGGCTGATTTCCACACCGGCGCGTCCGAGCATGATCGACGCAGAGCAGTATTTCTCAGCTGAAAGCTCAACGGCGCGCTTGACCTGCGCTTCCTTCAAACCGCGACCTTTGACGACGAAACGCAGGTGGATCTTGGTGAACACCTTGGGATCTTCGTCGGCGCGCTCAGCTTCGAGGAACGCCTCGCAGCTTTCCACCGCCTGCCGTGACTTCTTCAGAATGCTTACCACATCGAAGTTACTGCAACCACCGAGCCCCAACAGCAGCATTTCCATTGGGCGAACACCGAGATTGCGCCCTCCGTTCTCCGGCGGACCGTCCATGACCACGACATGGCCGCTTCCCGATTCACCAAGAAACATCGCTTCGCCAGCCCACTGAATGCGCGCTTTCATCGATAGACTCCGGTTGAAAAGGAGCGAAGCTTAGCATGACCTCCGGTCACGACTGGAGTCGGCAATCCGACGAAATGAATGTATGAAAGTTGATTTCGTGTCGCAGTTTTGTTGTTGATCGAGACCTGTCTGTTAAGCTCCCTCAGCCTGATAACAGAACTCAGTCATACATAATAAGAACCTGCCTCTAATTGGACACATCTTCCGGGACTAAAGCATGGTTGCTATTACACTCACGCCCAAGATCAAGAACATCGACAAACTCCTCGCGCATTGCCACCGACGACGCTATACCGCCAAGAGCACCATCATCTACGCAGGCGATCGCTGCGAAACGCTCTTCTTCATAGTCAAAGGCTCGGTCACCATCCTGATCGAGGACGATGACGGTCGCGAGATGATCATCGCCTACCTCAATTCGGGAGACTTCTTCGGGGAGATGGGTCTGTTCGAAAAAGAAGGCATGGAGAAAGAGCGCAGTGCCTGGGTTCGCGCCAAGACGGAGTGCGAAGTCGCCGAACTGAGCTACGCGAAGTTTCGTGAACTGACCCAGCAGGATCCCGACATCCTGTACGCACTGGGTAGCCAGATGGCCGAACGCCTGCGCAATACCACCCGTAAGGTTGGCGACCTGGCGTTTCTCGACGTGACCGGCCGCGTGGCCCGCACTCTGCTCGACCTCTGCAAACAGCCCGACGCAATGACCCATCCCGATGGCATGCAGATCAAGATCACCCGTCAGGAAATCGGTCGCATCGTCGGCTGTTCGAGGGAAATGGTCGGGCGTGTACTCAAGAGCCTGGAGTCGCAGGGCCTGGTACATGTCAAAGGGAAAACCATGGTGGTGTTCGGTACGCGTTGACGGCTGCGTCAGCATCGACAACGCGAGAGGTGCAGCTCACCAGACTGTAATGAGCGGCCGCCAAGCCAAGCAAAATCAGCAAAAAAGTGCAGTTACGCTCGGTACACACGCGCTTTTTTGCTGATTTTTTCAGGCCCAGCGCAGCGATGCTGCCATGGCTGCGATCACCAGCCTTTAGCTTCAATCAGTCCGGATCGCTCGCCAACCGCGGTCGGTTGCGGCCAGGGAAGAACAGCCGCTGCAACTCGACGCCGGGCTGCTCGGCACGCATGAAGGCTTCGCCGACCAGAAACGCATGCACCTCGTTGATTTCCATGAGCTCGACATCGGCGCGATGCAGGATCCCACTTTCGGTGACGACTAGACGGTCGCGCGGGATGCGCGGAAGCAGGTCGAGCGTGGTCTCCAGGCTCAGCTCGAAGGTGTGCAGATTACGATTGTTGACGCCGACCAAGGGCGTATCCAGGCGTAACGCTCGCTCCAGCTCCGCCCCGTCATGTACTTCCACCAGCACATCGAGGCCCTGGGCCTTGGCCACCTCGGCCAGCTCAGCCATCTGCCCGTCTTCCAGCGCCGCGACGATCAGCAGAATGCAATCGGCGCCCAGCGCCCTCGCCTCGATCACCTGGTAGGGATCGACCATGAAATCCTTGCGGATCACCGGCAATTTGCAGGCGGCGCGCGCCTGCTGCAGATATTCGTCGGCACCTTGAAAGAAATCGATGTCGGTCAGCACCGACAGGCAGGTCGCCCCACCCGCCTCGTAGCTCTTGGCGATGTCCGCTGGCACGAAGTCTTCGCGCAGCACGCCTTTGCTCGGTGAGGCCTTCTTGATCTCGGCGATCACCGCGGGCTGCTTGTGTCCAGCCTGCTCCTGCAAGCGCCGTGCAAAACCGCGGACCGGATCTGCCGCAGCCGCCGCTGCTTCCAGCTCGGCGAGGCCGACTCGAGCACGACGCTCGGCCACCTCCTCGCGCTTGCGCGTGATGATTTTTTCCAGAACCGTCGGCACGCTCATTGCGCTTGCTCCTGCTTGAACACCACGGTGAAGGACACCAGCTCTTCGAACTTGTCGCGCGCCAGGCCCGTATGCAGTGCGTCATGGGCGATCTCGACGCCTTGCTTGAGACTACTGGCCACGTCGGCCGCATATAACGCAGCGCCAGCGTTGAGCACGATCATGTCTGCGGCCTTTTGACCGTTCTCGGTCTTGCGCCGCCCCAGCGCGTCGCGAATCAAGGCCAGCGAGCCTTGCGCGTCCTCGACGTTGAGCCCGATCAGGCTCTGGCTTTTTATGCCGAAGTCTTCCGGCTGGACGCGGTATTCGCTGATCTCGCCCTTGTTCAACTCGGCCACGTGGGTCGGTGCCGCCAGGCTGATCTCGTCGAGCCCATCCTGGGCGTGAACGACCAGCACATGCTGGCTTCCGAGGCGCGACAGCACCTCGGCCATCGGCCGGCAAAGCTCCTTGCTGAACACGCCGAGCACCTGATGCTTGACCCCGGCCGGGTTCGACATGGGTCCAAGGATATTGAACAGCGTGCGCAACCCCAGTTCGCGGCGAGGGCCGGCGGCATACTTCATCGCGCCGTGGTGGGCCGGTGCGAACATGAAGCCGACGCCCACGGCATCCACACTGCGCGCCACCTGGGCGGGGGTGAGGTCGAGATTGACGCCGGCCGCCTCGAGCAGATCGGCACTGCCGCTTTTGCCCGAGACAGCCCGGTTGCCGTGCTTGGCCACCTTGCCGCCGGCGGCCGCGACGACGAACGCCGCGGCGGTGGACACGTTGAAGATGTTCATCCCGTCGCCACCGGTCCCGCAGGTATCGACCAGCCGATGAGTATCGAAATGAACCGGTTCGGCGAGTTCTCGCATGACCTGCACCGCGCCAACGATCTCATCGATGGTCTCGCTCTTCATGCGCATGCCCATGAGAAACGCACCCACCTGCGCATCGGTGCATTGGCCGGTCATGATCTGGCGCATCACCGCCTTCATCTCGTCGGTGCTCAGGTCGAGTTGGCCGACGATGCGGTTGAGGGCTTCCTTGATGTCCATCAGCGCACGCCTCCGGTCTGCTTCAGAAAATTGGCGAACAGCTCGTGTCCCTGCTCGGTAAGGATTGATTCGGGGTGGAACTGCACGCCCTCGATATTCAAGGTCTTGTGCCGCAACCCCATGATTTCGTCGAGGGTTCCGTCTTCGTGCTGCGTCCAGGCCGTCACTTCCAGGCAGTCGGGCAGCGTTTCGCGCTTGACCACCAGTGAGTGGTAGCGCGTCACCGTGAGTGGGTTGTTCAGCCCCGAGAACACACCCTGGTCATGGTGATAGACCGGGCTGGTCTTGCCGTGCATGACCTGGCGAGCACGCACTACGTCGCCACCGAAGGCCTGGCCGATGCTTTGATGGCCAAGGCAAACGCCGAGGATCGGCAGCTTGCCGGCGAAATGGCGAATCAGTTCCAGCGAGACGCCCGCCTCGTTGGGCGTGCAGGGGCCTGGCGAGACGACGATGCGCTCCGGGTTCAGGGCCTCGATCTCGGCAACGCTGAGTTCATCGTTGCGCACGACCCTAACATCGGCACCGAGCTCGCCGAGGTATTGCACCACGTTGTAGGTAAAGGAGTCGTAGTTATCCAGCATTAGCAGCATTTGGCGTCACCCTAGGGTTTGAAGCTGATCCGGCGCTGTCATCACACGTCGCGCCGGCGCCGTGCGGCACGGCGAGGCGGTGGAGACAGGCAAACTTAGGTACTCCGGCGTGGAGCCGGCAAGGATCAGACGCGCCAACGCCAGCGGGCATTGGCCTTGAACACGCGCATCAGGAGTGTGCTGCTGAATTTCACGGATAGGTCTCGCAGAGCTTACGGCGCAAAGTAGCCCATGCCAGGCCACGATTCAACCGGACTATACCAGAGCGCAACCCGGGCGGAACCGGCGCGTTACCACCCGGCCGCGCTCGACTCGTGCGACAGCGCCGCGACGATGGCCGGCAGCGCGCGAGCACGCGCCGGCCGCGCATAGAAGAAGCCCTGCGCCTGCCGGCAGCCCAACCGGCGCAGTTCCGCTGCAGTACCTTCGTCTTCGACGCCCTCGGCCAGCGTGCTGAGGCCCAGCGAATCGGCCATGTGGATGATGGCGGCGACGATGGCATGGCCATCGTCGGTGAGCAGGTCATTGACGAAGGATCGATCAATTTTCAGCGTATCCACGGACAAGCGGCGCAGGTAGGCCAGGCAGGAATAACCCGTGCCGAAGTCATCGATGGCCAGCGTCACGCCCAGCGCTTTCAGCCGCGCTAGCGTGATCATCACCTGCTCGGTGTTTTCGATCAGGCTGGACTCGGTCAACTCGAGCTCCAGTGCCGATGGCGGCAGCCCGGTCTGTTCGAGCGCGCTGGAAACGGTCCGCACCAGCGTACCCTGGTGCAGTTGTATCGCCGCGACGTTGACCGCCACGCGCGGGATGCACAGCCCTTCGGCGCGCCACCGTGCGGCCTGCCGGCACGCCTCGAGAATGATCCATTGGCCGATATCGACGATCAGCCCGCTCTGCTCCGCTGCCGGAATGAACTGCCCAGGCGCGACCAGCCCCCATTGCGGATGTTGCCAGCGCACCAACGCTTCGGCGCCCACCACCTCGCCACTGACCAGATCCACTTGCAGTTGGTAGTCCAGAAACAGCTCGTCACGCTCGATCGCGACCCGCAGCCCGTTGATCAGGTATAGCCGCCCGCGCATCTCGGCATCGAGCGCAGCGTTGTAATAACACCAGGTGCGTCGCCCGGCCTCCTTGGCCTTGTACATGGCCATCTCGGCGTTGCGCAGCAGGCAGGGGAAGTCCATGCCGTCCCCTGGACCGACGGCCACGCCGATGCTGGTGGACATCACCACTTCCTGGCGTTGAATGACGCAGGGTTCAGCCAAGGTGTCGAGCACGAACTGGATAACAGCCGATGCAGCTTCGGCGTCGGCAAGGTCCGCCAGGAGCACGACAAACTCATCGCCGCCTCCGCGGGCCAGCACCGCACCATCGGGCAGGGCCTGCTGCAGCCTGGTCGCCATGGTGCACAGGACCTGGTCGCCGAAAGCACGGCCGAACGAGTCGTTGACCATCTTGAAATGGTCGAGATCGACGTAGAGCACCGCCACGGCCCCCTTGAGCTTAAGCGCGGCGGCCAGAGCCTGGCGCGTCCGATCTTCGAGCAGGCTCAGATTGGGCAGCCCCGTCAGGCCGTCGAAGTGAGCCATGTAGTCGGCACGTTTCTGCGCCGCAACTCGCTCGGTCATTTCGATCGCCAGCCGCTCGTAGGGCGCGCGCACGCTCGAGACGAACACCACCTGATAGATGAAGCCGTAGGAAATGATCTTGTAGGCATGCCCCAGCAGGCTGTAGAAGCTGTTCACATTGGCGTAGGCGGTAAAGCACAGCTCGGCGAGAATCGACACCAGTGTCGCGGCCAGCATGCCGTCGAAGTAGCCTGTTTCGTCGCGCTCCCGGGCCCGCCAGAACGGCCACGCCGCCAGGACGAGCAAAGCGATGATCAGCCATTCAGCGAGAATCTTGAAGCGGGTCAGACCCTGCCCTTCGATGAAGGTCCGCGGCCATAGCTGCGGCCGGAAAAGCTGCAGGTAGACGACCAGCGCGACCAGACCAAGCGTTGAGAACAGCAGCACGGGCCGGGGCAAGGCCCCGAGCCGATGGCATACCCGCCAGGCCACCGCGAGCAGCGTCAAGGCGAGCACAAGACGCGATACCAGCCAGAATGCGATGGCCTTTTCCGGCGAAGCCGGCGTCACCACAGCCGGCATGCCCTTGTAGGACAGCATATGAGCCAGGTCCAACAGGGCGATGGCCAGAAACGCGCACGCCAGCCAGGGGTTCGACAGCGGCCGCGGTTGCTGGGCATGCCAGGCCACGGCGAACACCAATGCCGCAACCGCGATCGAGAAAGTTTCGGCGACGATGTGCAGCGGCAACGGGAACCACACCGGGCTGCCGTTGAAGTCCGCCAGATTCGACAACAGATAGACGAGAACCAGCAGCCCGGCCAGGGCGGCGACCAGCATCCATACCAGCGGCAAGCTGTGCGAATTGGCGCGCGAAGGATGGCTGGGCAGTAACGGCATCGGCTGGTGCGACCGGCTAGGGTTGGGTAGCCGAGCGCTCTAGCTCGGCTACCTGCGACTATAAGGATAGCTAGATGCCATTACCATACAATCCATACGGACTTTAGTCGCAATTTCCCAGGACTGTCTGCCTAGGCACAAGCGATCAGTCCGCGCCCTTCTCCGCCAGGGCTACCGCACGGAACATGGCGCGACGCTTGTTGAGCGTCTCTTCCCATTCCAGCGCCGGCTGCGAGTCGGCGACGATCCCGGCGCCGGCCTGCACATGCAGCTCGCCGTCCTTGATCACCGCGGTACGGATGGCGATCGCGGTGTCCATGTTGCCGTTCCAGGCCAGGTAGCCGACCGCGCCGCCGTAAACGCCGCGTTTCACCGGCTCCAGCTCGTCGATGATTTCCATGGCACGGATCTTCGGCGCGCCTGACAGGGTGCCGGCCGGCAGGATCGCGCGCAGTGCATCCATTGCGGTCAGCGGCGCCTTGAGCTGGCCCGTGACGTTGGAAACGATGTGCATGACGTTGGAGTAGCGCTCAATGACCATCTTTTCGGTCAGCCGCACCGAGCCGTTCTCGGCCACGCGGCCGACGTCGTTGCGGCCCAGGTCGATCAGCATCAGGTGCTCGGCCAGCTCCTTGGCGTCGCTGAGCAGATCCTTTTCCAGCGCCAGGTCCGCTTCCTCGTTGGCGCCGCGTGGGCGGGTGCCGGCGATGGGCCGGACCGTGACCAGGCCTTCTTCGACCCGCACCAGCACTTCCGGCGACGAGCCCACCACATGGAAATCGCCGAAGTTGAAGAAGTACATGTAGGGAGTCGGGTTAAAGCAGCGCAGCGCGCGATAGAGGTCGATCGGCGCCGCCTTGAACGGGATCGACATGCGCTGGGAGATCACCACCTGCATGCAATCGCCAGCGAGGATGTAGTCCTTGATGCGGTTGACGGCCTGTTCGTAGTCTCCACGACTGAAGCTCGAACGGAACGTTGGCTCGTGGCCGGCGCCGCTTTCGAAATCCAGGCCCAGACGCGGCGTGATCGACTGCCGCAGTTTTTCGCGCAGGGCCTGCAGTTTTGCCTGCCCCGCATCAAAGGCATCTGGCTGCGCCGGATCGACCAGCACGATACAGTGCAGCTTGCCGGCCAGATTGTCGAACACCACCACCGCGTCCGAGACCATCAGCAAAATATCCGGCGTGCCCAGCGGATCGGGGTTCGGGCAGCTCGCCAGCTTGCGCTCGACATAGCGCACGCTGTCGTAGCCGAAGTAACCCACCAGCCCTCCGTTGAAGCGCGGCAGACCGTCGACCGGCGCAACGCGGTAGCGCTGCTGGAACGACTCGACGAAGGCCAGCGGATCCTCGACCTCGCAGGCCTCGGTCTCGATGCCGTCGGTGGCCACGCTGATGCGGTGATCCTGGACGCGCAACACAGTGCGGCACGGTAGGCCGATGATCGAATAACGCCCCCACTTCTCCCCGCCCTGCACAGACTCGAGCAGGTAGGAATTGGGCGCGTCGGCGAGCTTGAGATAGAGCGTCAGAGGCGTATCGAAGTCGGCGATGGTTTCGAACGACAGGGGAATGCGGTTGTGGCCTTTGGCGGCCAAACGCAGGAATTCTTCGCGGGTCATGTCAGCCTCGTGGTCGGAGGGGAACTGCTTAAGGTCAAGCTGTGCAAACGTACCGGGCAGAGCCGGCAGGAAGAGTCAGGCGCGCCAGCGCCAACGGGCCAGGGCCTTGATGACATTCGTCCATTGTTTGCGGGTGACCACCACGATCTGATCTCGTCCAGGCGGGTTACGGAACAGGGGCCACACTAGCGCAGCCCCGGAACCGAAGCAACCAGCTCGCGCAGGTCGTCGAGCACCAGCGCGGGTGCTTCGTTAACGATCGGCTCCCCATGGTTGTAGCCATAGCTCAGCGCCACGCAGGGGACGCCAGCCGCCTTGGCGGCGCGCACGTCGTTGCGCGAGTCGCCAATGAACAGCGCGGCGGCCGGAGCCACCTCCGCCTTGTCCATTACATAAAACAAAGCCGCCGGATCGGGCTTCTGCTGCGGCAAGGTATCGCCCCCGACAAGCCACTGGAAATAGCCGGCCAGCCCCTTCTCCTCCAGCAATGGTTCGATGAACTGCGCCGGCTTGTTGGTGATGATCGCCAGCTTGATGTCGCGCTCACGCAACCAGTCCAGGCAGTCGTGCACGCCGGGGTAGACCGTTGTCCGCGCGTGACCGCCGGAATAGGCCTGCATGAACAGCGCCAGCGCCTCGTCGGCCAGCTCGTTCGCAACGCCCTCATGTTGGAGGCCGCCAGCCAGGGCGCGCCGCACCAGCACCCGCGAGCCATTGCCGACCCAGTCGCGTACCCGCTCGATGCCGGCGGGCTTCCGGCCGAGCAGCATCAACATCTTGTCCACTGCGGCGGCCAGGTCCGGTACCGAATCCATCAGGGTGCCGTCCAGGTCGAACATAACCAGGCCCGGCAGCCTGCCGTCGAACAGCTGTTCCAGACGCGTCATGGGCGAGCCTGCGCCAGTTCGGCGCGCATCTGGTCGATCACCGCCTTGTAGTCCGGCTGATTGAAGATGGCCGAGCCGGCGACGAAGGTGTCGGCGCCAGCGGCAGCGATCTCGCGGATGTTGTTCGGATTGACGCCACCGTCGATCTCCAGCCGGATCTCGCGGCCGCTGGCATCGATCAGCGCACGCGCTTCGCGCAGCTTGTCCAGGGTACCGGGGATGAACTTCTGCCCGCCGAAGCCGGGGTTCACGCTCATCAGCAGGACCATGTCGACCTTGTCCATCACGTACTTGAGCACGTCCAGCGGCGTCGCCGGGTTGAACACCAGGCCAGCCTTGGCTCCGCCGTCCTTGATCAGCTGCAGAGAGCGATCGATGTGATCCGAAGCCTCTGGGTGGAAGGTGATGTAGCTGGCGCCGGCTTCGAGAAAGTCACCGATCATGCGGTCCACCGGACGAACCATCAGGTGCACGTCGATCGGGGCGGTGACGCCATGCTTGCGCAACGCCGAGCAGACCATCGGGCCGATGGTCAGGTTGGGCACGTAGTGGTTGTCCATCACGTCGAAATGGACGATGTCCGCACCGGCGGCGAGCACGTTGTCCACTTCCTCGCCCAGGCGGGCGAAATTGGCGGAGAGGATGGAGGGAGCGATGGCGAACGGCTGCATGACGACCTCGGGTAGCACGGCGGAATGCCGCGCATTGTACCCGAGGGTCGGAGTTGCGGCGCGCCGGACATCCATCACGAATGTCTGACGCGCGCGGGTGGATCAGGTCAGTTCATCAAAGCATTCGCCGATGATGGCCAGACCGCGGTCGAGCAGCTCGTCCTCCGCAGTCAGCGGCACCAGCACGCGCAGCACGTTGTAGTAGGTGCCGCAGGAGAGCAGGATCAGCCCCTTCTCCCGCGCCCTGGCAACAATCTGCGAGGTAAGCGCGGCAGCCGGCCGCGCATGATCGCCGTCCTCGAACAGCTCGATGGCGATCATCGCGCCGAGCCCGCGCACCTCGCCGATCTCCTTGTGCTTGGCCTGGATCGCCTTGAGGCCGCTGGTGAGCTTCTCGGCCACCGCCTTGCAACGGTCGAGCAGCTTTTCCTCCTCGAAGATTTCCATCACGGCCAGCGCCGCCGCGCAAGACAGCGGATTGCCCGCATAGGTGCCGCCCAGCCCGCCGGGGGCGATGGAATCCATGATCTCGGCCTTGCCGCACACCCCGGCGATCGGGAAGCCACCGCCGACGGATTTGGCGAAGGTGGTCAGGTCGGCGACCACGCCCATCTGCTCCATGGCGAAGAAGGTGCCGGTGCGCCCGGCGCCGGTCTGCACCTCGTCGGCGATCAACAGAATGCCGTGCTGATCGCAGAGCGCGCGCAAACGGACCATGAACTCCTTCGGCGCGACGTTGAAGCCGCCCTCGCCCTGCACCGGCTCGATGATGATCGCGGCGATATCACGCGGCTCGGCGTCGTTCTTGAAGATGCGCTCGATGCTGGCGATCGACTCGTCGACGCTGACACCATGGATCGCGCAGGGATACAGCGCGCGGAAGATGCCGCCCGGCATCAGGCCCATGCCGGCCGAATAGGGCGCAACCTTGCCGGTCAGGCCGAGGGTCATCATGGTGCGACCGTGATAGGCACCGGTGAAGGCGATCACGCCGGCGCGGCCGGTGGCGGCGCGGGCAATCTTCACCGCGTTTTCAACGGCCTCGGAGCCGGTGGTGACCAGCAAGGTCTTCTTGGCGAAATCGCCCGGCACCCGCGCGTTGATCTTCTCGCACAGCTCGACATAAGGCTCGTACGCCAGTACCTGGAAGCAGGTGTGGGTCAGCTTGTGCAACTGATCTTCCACCGCCTTGATGATCTTCGGGTGCAGGTGACCGGTATTCAGCACAGCGATGCCGCCGGCGAAATCGATGAATTCGCGACCTTCCACGTCGACCACGCTGCTGTTCTTCGCGTGATCGGCAAAGATCGGGTGAATCTGGCCGACACCACGAGGGACGGCGGCGACACGGCGTTGCATCAGGGATTCGTTGGTCTTGCTCATAAGCTCCTCGGTAGCCGCTCATCGTCGGCGCGGGTCTGAATGAACGCCTGGAAGCCGGGCCGGCAGCATACGATGATCGACTGCAGGGCCAACCGGGCGTTCGGATAACAGTAATAGCACGTGCAATATTTTGCACGCCCAAATGCCGGATGGCTCAGAGGCCGCCCACGCACAGGTATTTGATTTCCACATACTCGTCCAGCCCGTATCGCGAACCCTCGCGACCGAGTCCGGAGGCCTTCATGCCGCCGAATGGCGCCACCTCGGTGGAAATCACACCGGTGTTGATGCCAACCATGCCGTATTCCAGGGCTTCGGCGACGCGGAACACTCGGCCCAGATCACGAGCATAGAAGTAGGCGGCGAGACCGAACTCGGTGTCGTTGGCCTGACGGATCACATCCACCTCATTACTGAAGCGAAACAGTGGCGCCAGCGGACCGAAGGTTTCCTCGCGCGCCACGGCCATCTCGGCGGTGACGCCGCCCAGCAGCGTGGGTTCGAAGAAAGTCCCACCCAAGGCGTGCGGTTTGCCACCCGCCAGCAGCGTGGCGCCTTTGGCCAGCGCGTCCTGCAGATGGCGCTGCACCTTGGCCACCGCCGCGGCGTCGATCAGCGGACCGGTGGTGACGCCTTCCTCCATGCCATTGCCGACTTTCAACTTCGCAACCGCGGCGACGAGCCGGTCGGCGAACGCCTCGTAGATACCGTCCTGCACGTAGATGCGGTTGGCACAGACGCAGGTTTGCCCGGCGTTGCGGTATTTGGAAATCATCGCGCCCTCCACTGCCGCGTCGAGGTCGGCATCGTCGAAGACGATAAAGGGTGCGTTGCCGCCCAGCTCCAGCGAGAGCTTTTTCAAGGTCGGCGCGCACTGCTGCATCAGGTGGATGCCGACCGCTGTCGAGCCGGTGAACGACAGCTTGCGCACGATAGGGTTTTCGCAAAGCTCGGCGCCCACCTCGCGTGAGGTTGCCGCATCGGCGGTGATCACGCTGAACAGCCCCGCCGGGATGCCCGCACGCTCGGCCAGCGCAGCCAGGGCCAGCGCGGAAAATGGCGTCTGCGGTGCCGGTTTGAGCACCATTGCGCAACCGGCAGCAAGCGCCGGGCCGACCTTGCGGGTGATCATGGCGCTGGGGAAGTTCCAGGGCGTTATCGCCGCGGTGACGCCGACCGGCTCCTTCTGCACGAGGATGCGCTTGTCGCCGGCGTGGGCTGGAATCACGTCGCCATAAAGGCGCTTGCCCTCCTCCGCGAACCATTCGAGAAAGGACGCGGAGGAGGCCACCTCACCCTGTGCCTCGACCAGCGGCTTGCCCTGCTCGGCGGTCATGATCCGCGCCAGGTCTTCCCGGTTCTCCAGCATCAGCTCATACCAGCGGCGCAGGCACGCGGCGCGCTCCTTGGCAGTCAGTGCGCGCCAGGCCGGCTGGGCTGACTGCGCGGCCTCGATGGCGCGGCGGGTTTCCGCGCGGCCCATGTTGGGCACCTCGCCGATGGGCTCGCCGGTGGCGGGGTTGAAGATGGCGGTGCGGCCGCCTGCGTCGGCATCGCACCAGCCGCCGTTGAGGTAGGCCTGCTGGCGCAACAGGCCGGGATGGTCGAGAGACAGGGTCATGAAAGCATCCAGATCAGGCAGGTTGTTGAGTGCGCATCTTTTCGGAGCGGCCGCGCAGCCACTCCAGGGTCAGCAGCAGCGCCACCGAAAACGCGATCAGCAGGGTCGCCGCCGCGGCGATGGTGGGGCTGAGGTTTTCACGAATGCCGCTGAACATCTGCCGCGGCAGGGTGATCTGCTCGGGGCCGGCGAGGAACAGCGTCACCACCACTTCGTCGAAGGACGTCGCGAAGGCAAACAACGCGCCACTGATCACACCTGGCGCGATCAGTGGCAGGGTGACCCGGAAGAAGGTCGTCAACGGTGACGCACCCAGGCTCGCGGCGGCTCGCACCAGGTTATGGTTGAAGCCCTGCAGCGTCGCCGACACCGTGATGATCACGAAGGGCACGCCCAGCACCGCATGCACTAGGATCAGCGACAGGTAGCTGTTGCCCATGCCCAACGGCGCGAAGATCAGGTAGCTGGCCACGCCGACGATCACCACCGGCACCACCATCGGCGAGATCAGCAACGTCATCACCAGCGACTTGCCGCGAAATTCGCCGCGGGTCAGGCCTATCGCCGCAAGGGTGCCGAACACCATCGCCAGCGCAGTGGCAGCCGGCGCTATCAGCATCGAGTTCTTCAGCGAGCGCATCCAGTCAGCCGAACTGAACAGTGCCTCGTACCAGCGCAGCGACACGCCTTGCAGTGGGTAGACAAGGAACGAGCCGGAGTTGAAGGACAGCGGCACGATCACCAGCACCGGCACGATCAGAAACAGCAGCACCAGCGCGCATATGATTCGCAACGTGTAGAACCAGACGCGCTCGATGGGCGACATGTAAGGGCTCAGCATGGAAAGGTCTCCTGCCCGGATATACGAAAGGTTGGCCGTGGTTGCCGCAGCGGCGCCGTCATCTCAGCCCAGCCGCAGACGGCTGGCGCCGACGAGCCAGCTGTAGACGATGTACAGCAGCATGGTCGCGAGCAGCAGCAAGCCGCCCAGCGCCGTGGCCATGCCCCAGTTGATGGTGGTGTTGGTGTAGAAGGCGACGAAGTAGCTGACCATCTGGTCGTTCGGGCTGCCGAGCAGCGCCGGCGTGATGTAGTAGCCAATGGAAATGATGAACACCAGCAGGCAACCGGCACCCACGCCCGCGAGGGTCTGCGGGAAGTACACCCGCCAGAAGCTGGCGAAGGGATGGCAGCCCAGCGAGATCGCCGCGCGCATGTAGCTCGGCGAGATGCTCTTCATCACGCTGTAGATCGGCAGGATCATGAACGGCAGCAGGATGTGGACCATGGCGATATAGACACCGGCGCGGTTGAATACCAGCTGCAGCGGCTGATCGATGATCCCCATCTTCAACAGCGCACCGTTGATCAGCCCGCTCGATTGCAGCAACACGATCCACGCCGCCACGCGCACCAGGATCGAGGTCCAGAACGGCAGCAGCACCATGATCATCAGCAGGTTGCTCTTGCGTGCCGGCAGGTTGGCCAGCAGGTACGCCAGCGGATAGGCCAGCACCAGGCAGATTGCGGTGATTACCAGGCCCATCCAGAAGGTCCGGGCGAAGATGTCCAGATACACCGCCTGATCCGGCGACACCGGCGCCAGCTCGCCCAGGTCATCGATACGGTGATCGAGCGCGGCCAGCAGGTAATAGGGGGTGATCGCGCTGTCGTTGCGGCGGATCACCTGCCAGTAGGCCGGATCGCCCCAGCGCTCATCGAGGGCCTCGAGCGCGTCCCGGTAGGATTGCGGCTGCGCCTTGAACGGCAGCGCCCGGGCCGTCTTGTTCAGCAGGCTGCGGTAGCCGGCCTGCTCCATGTTCAGCCGCTTGGATAGATCGCCAATCGTCTGTGCCTGCCGGGCTTCAACCAGGTCCTCGCTCAGGGCACGGTACACCGCATCATCCGGCAGGCCGCGACCGTCCCAGGCTGCGATGGCCTCGACGGTACGCGGCAGGCTGCCGACCACCTCGGGGTTTTCGACACTGCGCCACAGCAGCGAGGCGATCGGCAGGATGAAGGTCAGCAGCAGGAACACAAGCAGCGGCAGGATCAACGCCTTGGATTTGAGCCGGTTCATGCGCTCGGCACGCGCCAGTCGACGTTTCAGGTCGGGCTCGGCGAACTCGGGGACAGGCAGGGAGACGGCAGTAGCCATGGCGAACTCCGCGATAGTTCAGATGACGGCGCATGGCCGGCGTGCCAGCCGGCCATGCGAGGGTGCAGGCTCGCTCAGCGCGCGGCCCAGGCGTTGAAGCGCTGCTCCAGTTGCTCGCCGTAGTCGGCCCAGAAGGTCACGTTCATGGCCACCTGGTTGGCGATGTTATCCGGCGTGGTGGGCATGTTCTTCAGCACTTTCTTGTCCAGCAGATCGATCGCCTTCTTGTTCGCCGGACCGTAGGCGATGTTTTCCGAATAGGTTTTCTGCTGCTGCGGCTGGACGGTGAAACCGACGAACTCCAGCGCTTCCTTCTGGTTCTTCGCGCCCTTCGGAATGGCCCAGGAGTCGAAGTCATAGATGCCGCCATCCCAGACGATCTGCAGATTGCTTTCGTCCTGCACCGCGGCGATGCGGCCGTTGTAGGCGCTGCTCATGACCACGTCACCGGAGGCGAGGAACTGCGGCGGCTGAGCCCCGGCTTCCCACCACTGGATGCTGGGCTTGATCTGGTCGAGTTTCTTGAACGCGCGGTCCTGGCCTTCCTTGGTGGCCAGCACCTTGTAGACGTCCTTCGGCGCCACGCCATCAGCCATCAGGGCGAATTCCAGGGTGTACTTGGCACCCTTGCGCAGGCCCCGCTTGCCGGGGAATTTCTCGGTATCCCAGAAATCCGCCCAGCCGCTCGGAGCACTGGCGAGCTTGTCGGCGTTGTAGGCGAGCACCGTCGACCAGACGAAGAAGCCGACGCCGCAGGGTTGTACCGCGCCCTCGACGAAGTCGTCCGGGTTGCCCACCACCGAGGGGTCGATCTCCTCGAACAGCCCTTCGTCACAGCCACGCGACAGCTCCGGCGACTCCACCTCCACCAGATGCCAGGACACGCTGTTGGTGTCGACCATGGCCTTCACCTTGGCCATCTCGCCGTTGTATTCGCCGGCGATGATCTTGTTGCCGGTCTTCGCCTCGAAGGGCTCGTTGAAAGCCTTGATCTGCGCCTGCTTGTTCGCCCCGCCGAAGGTCACGGCCGTGAGGTTTTCCGCCGAGGCCTGGGCTGCGCAGATCAGGCCGATGCTCAGGGCGGTCAGTTTCAGAGTGTTCAGCATTGTTGTTCGCTCCATGATGCGGTTGAAAACAGCTTCTTGTTGTAGTCCCTGCTTATGCCGCTTGCAGCGGATCCAGCGCACGGACGTGCTCCACCTGCCAGCCGATCGGCACGACATCGCCAACCGCCAGAGCGGGATCGAATTCGGCGATCGGCTGCTTGACGAAGAAGTCACTGATGCCGCACACCTCAAGGCGGATACGGATGTGATCGCCGAGATAGACGAACTCGGCGACGCGCCCCGTGAAACGGTTCGGGCAGCTGGCACTGGCGCCATTCAAGCGAACCCGCTCGGGGCGAATGGACAGATTGACCGGTGCGCCGGGGTCGCCGACCTTGACCGCCAGCGCCTCGACCCGTTCACCACGGCCGAGTTCGACGGTGCAGTTGTCGCCGTTGCGACTGATCAGCCGCGCCGGCAGGCGATTGTTTTCGCCGAGGAAATTGGCGACGAAGGTATTGGCGGGCTTCTCATACAACGCGCGCGGCTCGTCGATCTGCTGGATCTCGCCCAGATGGAACACCGCGACGCGATCGGACATGGTCAGCGCCTCGCCCTGGTCGTGGGTGACGTACACCACGGTCACGCCGAGGCTCTGGTGCAGATGCTTGATCTCCATCTGCATCTGCTCGCGCAGTTGCTTGTCCAGCGCGCCCAGCGGTTCGTCCATCAGCACCAGTTGCGGCTCGAACACCAGTGCGCGGGCCAGCGCGACACGCTGCTGCTGGCCACCTGAGAGCTGCGCCGGGTAGCGGTTGCGGAAGCCTTCGAGCTGGACCATCGACAGCGCGCGCTTGACCCGCTCCTTCACATCGACCTTGGGCATGCCGCGCACGCTGAGCGGAAAGGCGAGGTTTTCCGACACCGTCATGTGCGGAAACAGGGCGTAGTTCTGGAACACCATGCCCATGTCGCGCTTGTGTGGCGGCAACTTGTTGATCGACCGACCAGCCAGGAGGATCTCCCCGGCAGTGGGCGTCTCGAAGCCGGCGAGCATCATCAGACTGGTGGTTTTTCCGGAGCCCGACGGGCCGAGCAGGGTGAGGAATTCGCCCTTGCGGATATCCAGATTGAGGTCTTTGACGATCAGCGCTTCGCCGTCGTAACTCTTCTGAATGCCACGAAAGCTGACCAGTACATCGTTCGCTTGAGAGTCGAGCATGCCGCACCTGTGTTCCGTTGTTCCGTGACCACAGGTTAGGAGCCCCGCGAGACCGCGAACATCGGTGCAGCGGAGTGATTGGACTCAGCGAAACGGAGAGGCGTCTGTAGGGAATGCCCTACAACTGACGCATACGCAAGCGCCGCACGCGACCGCCAGCCAGCGTGCGAGATGGCACGGCAGAGGGCCGCGGCGGCGGTGGTTCCAGCCGGTTTAGACGAGCTTGTGCTCCATGGCGTAGCGCACCAGGTCGGCGACGGAATGGGCGACCAGCTTCTGCATCAGGCGCGCCTTGTGGGTGCTGATGGTCTTGCTGCTCAGCGCCAGCTTGGCGGCGATGTCATTGACCGAATCGCCATGAACCAGCCGCTCGAACACCGAGTACTCGCGTTCGGACAATAGCGCATGGGGCGGGCGGGAGTCGGTCAGGCCAACCTCGAAGACCATCCGGTCGGCCAGCTCGGGATCGATGTAGCGCCCGCCCCCGGCCACCTTGCGCACCGCGGTGAGCAACAGCGCCGGATCGCTGTCCTTGGTGGCGTAGCCAGCCGCACCGACCTTCAGCGCACGCGCCGCCATCTGCGCCTCGTCATGCATCGACAACACCAGGATCGCCGGAGGATCGCTCAGCGCGCGGATCCGTGGAATGGCTTCCAGGCCACTGACCCCGGGCATGGAGATGTCCAGCAGGACGACATCGCACGAGGTCTGGCGCAACTGGTCGAGCAATTGCTGACCGTTGCCTGCCTCACCGATCACCTGCATGTCCTTGGCCAGCCCGATCAGTTGCTTGATGCCTTCACGAACGATGGTGTGGTCTTCAGCGACGATTACCCGAATCATGGCCTAGCTCTCCAATGTACTGATCAGTGGCGTCTGCTGGGCCGGTGCGTCCAGCGGCACGGAGACCTGGATCAAGGTGCCCTCACCCGGCTGGCTCTCCAGCACCAGCGTACCGCCGAGCATCTGCGCTCGCTCCTGCATGCCGACCAGGCCAAACGACAAGCCCTGCCGCCCCGACTGCACGACGAAGCCCTGGCCATCATCGCTGATGCTCAGGCTGAGCACACCCCCCCGCTGCTCCAGACGCAGGCTCACGGTCTGGGCGTTGGCGTGGCGCATGACGTTGGTCAAGGCTTCCTGGAGGATGCGAAACAGGCCGACGGCCTTGGCATTGCTCAGCTGCGGTGGGCATTCGGGTACCTCGACCAGGCAGGCGATGCCAGTGCGCTCCTCGAACCGCCGCGCCTGCCAGTCGATGGCAGACGCGATACCGGCATCCAGGATCGGCGGACGCAAGGCGGTCGCCACGTCGCGGACCTGCTGGAACAGCTGAGCGATCAGCCGCTTCATGCTCTGCAGGCGCGCAGCCAGGCCCGGGTCCAGCTCGGCGAAGCTGATCTCGCACATGGAAATTTCCAGCTTCAGCACCGTCAACATCTGGCCCAGTTCATCGTGCACTTCGCGGGCGATGTGCGCCTTTTCTTGCTCGCGCACGGTCTCGACGTGCGCCGCCAGCTTGCGCAGTTGAGCACGCGAGGCGTCCAGCTCCAACTCGATCCGCTTGTTGTCGGTGATGTCCCAGACGATGCCGTCCCAGACCTGCCGCCCGGCCAACTGCCCGCGGACCGAGGCGCGGATATCGGCCCAGCGAATTTCGCCGGAACGGGTCAGGATGCGGCCCTGCCAGTGCCAGTCACTCATGCTGTCGAGCGCCTGCTGCTGGCTGCTCCAGTAACCCGGCTCATCATCGGGATGGACCAGGCTGCGAATACCGCGGCCCGGTTGCAGCAGCAACTCCGCCGAATAACCGACCAGCCTCTGGCTGGCTTCGCTGATGTAGCCGATGCTCACCGGCGCGCCAGGCGCCTGCCGCTCGAGGCGAAACACCAGCCCCGGCACGTTGCCGGCCATGGCCTTCAGCCGTACCTCGCTTTCCTGCAACGCCGCGCTGGCACGGCGCCGCTCGGTGATATCGGCGAGGAACACCACCAGGTATTCCTTGCTGCCGAAGCGCAGGAAACTCAGGGTGATCGCCGCCGGAAAACGGCTGCCATCGACTCGCTGCCAGTCGCGTTCATGTACCTGGTGATCGTCGATACCGCTGCGCGCATCTCGCCAGAGCTGCAGCCAGTCATCCATGCCCAGGGCCGGGTCCAGTGCCTGCAACGGTTGATCGATCAGCTGGTCCGAGGCATACCCCAGCAGATCCTCGGCGGCCTGGTTGGCGTAGCGGACGTGGCTGTCCCAATTCAGCCAGAGGATGCCGACGGTGCTGTGGTCGAGGCAGAACTGGGTGAGGCGCTGCGCCTCTTCGGCGGCCTCGCGCAGCTCGATGTCCCGTCGTGCCGATTTCAGGCGCGCCTCGAGCAGCCCCTGCTGGCGTCGCTGCCAGACCAGCCCGGTGATCGTCGCCAGCAGCAACAGGCCCAGCAACAGGCTGAGGCTGCGCCAGTGGCTGATGCGTCGGGATTGATCGATGCTGCGCGACTTCAACCACTGTTCCTGGAGCTGGCCGAGCTGCTGCGCGGGGAAGCTGCGCAGAGCCTGGTCAATCACCGCACTCATTACCGGGCTGTCGCGGCGTGAGCCGATCCGCAGCAGTTGCGGATTGCCAAGGTCGCCGACCACATCCAGCGAGGCGTATTCGGCGCGCTGTGACAGCCGAGCGTAGAGCGGCTCGTCGACCACGGCAAAGCGCACCCGTGCCTCGACCAGCTGACGCAGTGCCTCGAATTGGCTGGGCACCTCCACCACCGGCTGGCTCGGATAGTTGCTGTGCATGTAGTCGGCCACCGGGCCGGGGCCTTCGAGGGCGATCACGTCGTCGCTGTCCAGGCGTTCGAGATCGATCGCGCGCGGGCCGTTGACGTCGCCGATGATCAGCCTCGGCACGCGCAGAAAGGGATCGCTGTATCGCCAGGTGCGCAGCCCTTCGCGGGTCTGGCGCAGTCCCGGGGCGAGGTCGATCTCATCGGCGCGCATGGCTTCTTCCAGCGCGGCGTCATCGGTGAAACGATGCCACTGCAGCTCGACGCCGAGCCCGGCCGCGAGCCGCTCCATGAACTGCACGTTGAAACCGGACAGCCGTCGCTGGCGCTGGTCATATTCGGCATAGGGCGAGGTCATCACCACACCGACGCGCCATTGCCGGTGCTCGCCCAGCCATGCCAGTTGCGCATCGCTCAGCGGAACGTTCCAGGCATGCGCGGGTAGATGAACCAACAGGAGCAGCAGCAGGCAGCCACGCAGCAGAGATGACACCATAGGCCTCACGAGATCGGCAGACAGGCCGAAACGCTTTTGTAGTGCATCTGCACCGCCGGCGCCAGCGTTGTCACGGCCAGGTCGGTGCCCGAGAGGAAGACCATGTTGTGTAATCGCCCACTGTTCAGCTATCTCGCCATGCTCTGCGTGGTAGTGCCCACGCATGCTGCCCTGGCGGCGGACGAGCCCGCAACGCCGGAGCCCGCGCCGGAACCGGTCCAAACCGAACACCCGGTGCCGGCCACACGCAGCGACACCATCGCCGCCGAACTGAAACGCCAGTTGCCAGCCAGCGAATTCGTGAACCTGAACGCCGCGGACGAGGACTTCGTCGCGCTATGGCAGCCAGCCAATGACGGAAATCCGAAAGGCGTCGTCATCCTGCTGCCCGGCGAGGGCGAAAGCGCGGATTGGCCGCGCGGCATCGGCCCGCTACGGCGTGGATTGCCCGATCACGGCTGGCACACATTGAGCCTGAGCCTGCCGGACGCCAGAGTACCCGCCGCGCCCGTCACGGCCGAACCCGCCGAACCCGCCGAACCCGCCGCTGATCCTGCAGCGCCCGAGCAGGACGACAGCAAAACCCCACAACCCGAGCACGCGCCGACCCCCAACGAGGCTGGCTATCTACCGGAAACAACCGCGGCAGCCCCTGAAACGACAGGCGACCCGGCTGACGAGCCCGACGCCACCGACGCATCCACAGCGCCCGTCCCACCGATCCCCCAGGCCGAGCGAGTCGCCAAACGCATCGAGGCGGCACTGGCCTTCGCCCGCAGCAAGCAGCCGGCTGCCATCGTGCTGCTCGGCCACGGCAGCGGCGCCTACTGGGGCGCGCAGTTCCTGCAACAACAGGGGCCGCCGGGCGTCACGCGCCTGGTCATGGTCCAGCCGCGCCAACCCGACGGACAGGACGAGCCGCTCGCACAGCTGGTGGCGCCGCTCAAACTGCCGACCGGCGATTTCTACTACAAGGAAGGCCCTGGCAACCTGTCGGCTGCCCGGGATCGTTTGAATGCCAGCCGACGCAACCGGCACCCCAGCTACGGCCAGGTAGCACTGCCACCGCAGACCGGAGATCGCCAGGTCGACGAAGAACAGCTGCTGCGGCGCGTTCGTGGCTGGCTGGCGAAAAAGCCATAACGAGCGGTGCTAGCGAAACCCTCGACGTTCGCGCACCAGGTTATAGGCGCTGTGCAGTTCGCGCGTCCGCTCTGTGGCCTCGCGCACCTGAGCGGCGTTCGCACCCGCCCCGGCCTGTTTGTCTGGATGATGCTTGCTGAGTAGCCGCCGGTAGGCCCGTTTGATCGCCTGTGGATCGCTGTCGGCACGCACCCCGAGCAAGCGCAACGCCTGCTCGTAAGCCCCACCCAGGTTGCTCGGCGCGCCCTGCCGGCGTCCGCCGCGCGGATCCAGCGCAGCGATGGCAGCCGCATCCCAGCCCATCCACTTACCCCAGAGCATCACCAATTCATGCTCGCGCGCATCGATCTGCCCCTGCGCGCGCGCCATCCGCCAGCAGGCCTGAAGCACTGCCTTGGCTTCTTCACGGTGCCCACGCAGGCGCTGGAGAGGATCACGCAGGCCGTCGCCACTGGACTTGCCGCGGTAGAAGGCATCGATGGCCGCTCGCTGGGCATCTGGAGCGAGTTGGCGGCGCTGCATCTCGCTGCGTGCGGCCTGGATGTGCGCTTCGCTGATACGACCGCTGCTCTTGGCCAGGCGTCCAAGAAGGAAGAACAACAGCTCATCGCCTTGTAGCGATGGTTTTACGCCGCTCATGCGCTCGCGCAGCCTGGTCCAGAACGTCAGCCCGAGCCGCCGATCGAGGCCCTGACCAAGCAGCGCGCCGAGCAGCGCCCCGGGGATGCTCGCGATCAACCAGCCGATCAGCGCTCCCAATAGCGTTATGGGCCAGAACATTCAGCGACGCGCCTCCAGGATGCCCTCGACCTCGGCCAGCCGCTCGTGGGTGCCGACATCGACCCAGTTCCCGCGGTAGTGCTCGCCGCTCACCGCCCCTTCTGCCATGGCCTGGCGTAACAGCGGTGCCAGCTTGAAGGCGCCGGCAGGGCAACCCTGGAACAGCCGCGGGTGCAGCACGGCGATGCCGCTGTAGGTAAAGGTCGCCGCTGCGCTGCCTTCCACGACCTTGCCGTCAGCCAGCACGAAGTCGCCCGCAGGGTGATGGGGCGGATTGTTCACCAGGACCAGGTGCGCCAGCGACGCTGGCGGCAGGGTCAGCGAAGCGAAGTCGTAGTCGGTCCAGATATCGCCGTTGACCACGATGAAAGGCTGATCGCCCAACAGTGGCAGCGCGCGGAAGATCCCGCCCCCCGTCTCGAGCGGCTCGCCCTCGGCCGAGTAGTCGATATGGACGCCGAAACGATCGCCCGCCCCCAGGTACGCCTCGATCTGCTCACCGAGCCAGGCATGATTGACCACCAGCTCAGTGATGCCCGCACGCGCCAATGCGCGCACGTGATATTCGATCAATGGCACGCCACCCACCTGCACCAGCGGTTTGGGCGTGTGCAGGGTCAGCGGGCGCAGGCGCTCGCCCTTACCGGCAGCGAGAATCATCGCTTTCATGGCTGCACCTGCTCGCGCGGAAGGCTTTGCAACAGAGCACTCAGCTCGGCCAGCTCGGGCCGGCGCGCCGTCACCGTTTCGATGTAGGTGAAGAACCGCGGCACGTCGGCCAGATAGCGGGGTTTGCCGTCACGATGGCAGATACGCGCGAAGATGCCGATGACTTTCAGGTGCCGCTGAAGGCCCATCAGGTCGCTGGCGCGCTGGAACTCGTCAAAGCTTTCGTGGACAGGGATAGCCGCCGCGTGCGCGGCGTCCCAATAGCCACGCAGCCAACCTTGCACCCGTGCCTCGGGCCAACTGAGAAAGGCGTCCTTGAACAGCGAGGTAATGTCGTAGGTCACCGGGCCGACGACGGCATCCTGGAAGTCCAGTACGCCCGGGTTGGGTTCGCTGACCATCAGGTTGCGCGGCATGTAGTCGCGATGCACCAGCACGCGCGGTTGCTCCAGAGCCGAATCGATCAACAGCCGGCAGGTGCGTTCCCAAACCTGAAGTTCGGCCGCGCTGAACTGATGGCCCAGATGCCGCTGCACATACCACTCGGGGAACAATTGCAGCTCACGACGCAACAATGCCTCGTCATAGCTCGGCAGCGATGCCGGCAGAGGCCGCCTCTGAAAGGCCAGTAGCGCCTGGATGGCATCGGCGAATAGTCGATCGGCGTTGGTTTCGTCGATCACATCCAGGTAGGTCTGACGCCCAAGATCGTTCAGCAGCAAAAAGCCGCGGTCCAGGTCCTCAGCGAGGATCTCGGGCACATTGACGCCGGCGCTCGCCAGCAGCGACGCCACCGCGACGAACGGCCGGCAGTTCTCCTGCGGCGGTGGCGCGTCCATCAGAATGAAGCTGTGCCCCTGCGCTTCCCAGCGAAAGTAGCGGCGGAAACTGGCGTCGCTGCTGGCCGGAACCAGTGGTGCATCAGGTACGCTGCCCCAACCACGGCGTGCAAAAAGCTCGCTCAATTGAGGCGCCAACCAGGCACTCAGGTCCTGCAGGCGTTGATCGTGTTGCGGCATATCAGTGCTCTCCGCGGCGCTAGCCGATAGACGGGTCATGCTTTATTATCCAGCATCTTTTTCAGCCCATCGAGAGGCGTGCGGCCCAGCCCGGCCGATGGCTCGCCGCAAGCACGGACCTAAAAAACAAGATGGCAGTCAAACATCCCGCTTTTCGTAAAAAATTCCCTCTACTGGTAACCGGCGGTCTGCTCGCACTGCAGCCCGTCGCGATGCCCGTTGCGATCGCAGCCGAACAATTCGCCTGCCAACCCGGTGCCGGCGGCGGTTGGAGCTGTGCCTCCGACGCCGCCAGCCCCGAGCTGCCGCCCCGGCCCGTGCACCGCGGTAGCGCTGCCAGTGACAGCGCTGCCCAGCCACGCACCAGCAAGGCCAAGGCGGCGCCAACCGCCACCACCAAGCTGGTTAACGAAAGCAGGGGTCGCGCGCTGGCATCGCGTAGCGCCGACTATAGCCATCTGGACTGGGTGCCGCGCGATCAGCTGACCAATGCTCAGCTGGCCGAGACCGGCCCGTACTGCGCCGGCACCTATGTCGAGCCGAGCCGCCCGGGTCAGTTCGACAATACGCCAATGAGCGAAGCGCCGACCTATGTGTCGGCGAAAGCCACACGCTATGAACAGCAGCAGGAAGTCGCGACGCTGGCCGGTGACGTGGTGCTGCGCCAGGGCAGTATCCAGGCCGAGGCCGACGAGGCCAGCCTGCACCAGCTGGAGAACCGTGGCGAACTGAAGGGCAATGTGCGCCTGCGGGACCGCGGCGCGCTGATGGTCGGCGATCGCGCCGAGCTCTTCCTCGATACCGGTGAAGCCCAGGTCGAGAACGCCGAGTACGTGGTCCACGAAGGCAAAGTTCGTGGCAGTGCGCTCTATGCCAAGCGCACCGACGACGCCATCATTCGCTTGAAGGACGGGACCTACACCCGCTGCGAGCCAGGCGACAACGACTGGTACCTGCAGGGGAACAACGTCACCCTGAACCCAGCGACCGGCTTCGGCTCGGCGACCAACGTGACGCTGCGGGTCAAGGGTGTGCCGGTGTTCTACACCCCCTACATCCACTTCCCGATCGACGACCGTCGCCAGTCAGGCTTCCTCGCCCCCAGCATCAGCTCGTCGAGCGATACCGGGCTATCGCTGGTCACACCCTACTATTTCAACCTGGCGCCGAATTTCGACGCCACGCTGTACCCGAACTACATGAGCGACCGCGGCCTGCTGATGGAAGGCGAGTTCCGCTACCTGACGCGTAGCAGCGAGGGTCAGTTCGGCGCCGCCTACCTCGACGACAGCAACGACGATCGCAAGCTGCAATCCGAGTACGAAGACCAGCGCTGGATGTACAGCTGGCAGCACCGTACCGGCCTCGACAGCCGCTGGCTGGCTGAAGTCGACTACACCGACATCAGCGACCCCTATTACTTCCAGGATCTGGATACCCAACTGGGCATCGACCAGCCGGATCACCTCGACCAGCGCGGCACACTGACCTATCGCGGCGACAGCTACACCGCCCGGTTGAACGTGCAAGCCTACGAGCGCGCAACCGTCACTGACGTGACGCCCTACGAGCGCTTGCCGCAGTTGACCCTAAACGGGGCGTTGCCTTTCCAGCCGGGCGGCTTGCGTTTTGCTTATAACACCGAGTTCGTCAACTTCCAGCGCAGCCTGCGTGACGGATTCTTCACGGATGAAGATGGCAACACCGGCCTGCCCGAGCATCGCTGGTACGACGACCGCCTGAGAGGCCTGGCCCGTGCCGAAGGCGAGCGCCTGCATCTGGAGCCGGGCGTCAGCCTGCCGCTCGACTGGACCTGGGGCTTCGTCAAGCCGTCGCTCAAGTACGCCTACACCCAGTACGATCTGGACCTCGATGCCCGGGGCCGACAGACGCTGGCCGCCTATGAGTCGTTCGACCAATCGCAAAACCGCAGCGTGCCGATCTTCAGCGTCGACAGTGGCCTGTATTTCGATCGTGACACCCAGTGGTTCGGCAAGGATTATCGCCAGACTCTCGAACCACGGCTGTTCTATCTCTACGTGCCAGAAGAGGATCAGGACGATATTCCAATCTTCGATACTGGCGAAAGCTCGTTCGGCTATTCCTCGCTGTGGCGCGAAAACCGCTTCTCCGGCAAGGACCGCATTGGTGACGCCAATCAGATATCGCTCGGCGTGACCAATCGCTGGATCGAGCCGAACGGGTTCGAGCGCCAGCGTCTGAGCATCGGCCAGGCATTCTACTTCGAGGACCGCAAGGTCCAGCTTCGGGGCATCGACTACCGGACGCGCGCCAACGCGACCTCTTCGGTATCGCCCTACGCGCTGGAGTACATGTACCGCTACAACCGGGACTGGCGCTTTACCTCCACCTTCAACTGGGACCCGGACAGCCACAGCACCCGCTCCGGCAGCGCCATGTGGCACTACCAGCCGGCCGACAACCCGAACAAGATCGTCAATGTCGGCTATCGCTATCGCAACGATACCGTTCGATTCGACCAGGCTACCGGTCTATGGACCTACGGCGGGGACTACGGCACACCAGGTACGCCGGAGTACATCAAGAACTACTACAAGATCAACCAGCACGACATCTCCACCATCTGGCCGATTCTGCCGCAGTGGAGCGTGATTGCGCGCTGGCAGCACGACTACAGCCGCAACCGTACGCTGGAAGCCTTCGGCGGCTTCGAGTACGACAACTGCTGCTGGAAGCTGCGCCTGATCAATCGCTACTGGATCGACTACGACGAAACCAGTCTCAACCCATCGCAGAATGACGAGCCGGACAACGGCATCTTCCTGCAAATCGTCCTCAAGGGACTCGGCGGCGTGTTCGGCAGCACCACCGAGACATTCCTCGACGAAGGCATACAAGGCTACCGTGAACGTGAAGATCAAGCTTTCTGATTACCTGCGCCCGCTACTGGTGGGCGCGCTCCTGTTAGGCAACGCCACCCTGGTAGCCTCGGCCTCCGCCGAGGTGCGGCCTTTGGATCGCATTGTCGCCATCGTCGACAACGACGTCATCATGCAAAGCCAGCTGGACCAGCGTCTTCGCGAGGTCGAACAGACCATCGAAAAGCGCGGTGCCGAAATGCCGCCACGGGACGTGATGCAGCAGCAGGTTCTGGAGCGCCTGATCACCGAGAACCTGCAACTGCAGATCGGCGAGCGCTCGGGCATCCGCATCTCGGACGAGGAACTCAACCAGGCGATGGCCACCATTGCCCAGCGCAACAACATGAGCCTCGATCAATTCCGCGCCGCCCTCGAGCGTGACGGCCTGAGCCTGGATACCGCGCGCGAGCAGATCCGCCGGGAGATGGTCATCAGCCGCGTGCGCCAGCGCCGCATTGGCGAGCGCATTCAGGTATCGAAGCAGGAAGTCGAGAATTTCCTCGCCTCCGACCTCGGCAAGATGCAGCTTTCCGAAGAGTATCGGTTGGCCAACATCCTGATCCCGGTGCCCGAATCGGCCGACTCGACGGCCATCCAGGCGGCCGAGAAGATCGCCCGCGACACCTACGAGCAGCTACAGAACGGTGCGGACTTCGCCAAGCTGGCGGTATCGCGCTCGGCCAGCGAAAACGCGCTGGAAGGCGGCGACATGGGCTGGCGCAAGGCCGCGCAACTGCCCCCACCGTTCGACACGGAAGTCAGCACCATGAACGTCGGGGACTTCACCCAGCCCGTTCGTACGCCGCCAGGCTTCATCCTGCTCAAGGTGCTGGACAAGCGCGGCGGCGACAACCAGGTACGCGAAGAAGTCCACGTTCGCCACATCCTGATCAAGCCGAGCCAGATCCGCAGCGACGAAGAAAGCCGTCGCCTGGTACAGCGCCTGCGCGACCGCATCCTCGCCGGTGAAAGCTTCGCCGAGCTGGCGAAGAACTTCTCCGAAGACCCGGGTTCGGCGCTCAATGGCGGCGACCTCAACTGGATCGATCCGAACTCACTGGTACCGGAATTCCGCGAGGTCATGGCCAACACGCCCAACGGCCAGTTGTCGGAAGTGTTCAAGACTCCGTATGGCTGGCACATTCTCGAGGTGCTCGGCCGCCGCGCCACTGACGCCAGCGAAGAGGTACGTGAGCAGCAGGCGCAAACGCTGCTACGCAACCGTAAATACGATGAAGAACTGCAAACCTGGCTGCGCCAGATTCGCGACGAAGCCTACGTCGAGATCAAGATCTGATTCCGACGCAATCGCGCACGCTACCCGCGGGCCTGCCAGTTTGGCCGGCCCGTTTTTTTATCGACCGGAAGGCTGATCGACATGACCGCCAAACGCTTCGCCCTGACCCCCGGCGAGCCCGCCGGCATCGGTCCCGACCTCTGCCTGTTGCTCGCGCGCGACAGCCAGCCTCACGCCCTGATCGCCATCGCCAGCATCGAGCTGATGCGCGCCCGCGCAGCCGAGTTGGGGCTGGACATCACGCTGATCGAGGTCACCCCTGACCGTTGGCCGGACCAGCCAGCGGCCGCCGGCAGCCTGTATGTCTGGGACACACCACTGGCCTCGCCCGTCATGAGCGGCCAACTCACCGCGGCAAACGCCCCCTACGTCCTCACCACCCTGCAACGCGCCGGCAACGGCTGCGTGGATGGCAGTTTCGCCGGGATGATCACCGCCCCCGTTCACAAGGGCGTGATCAACGAGGCCGGCATCCCCTTCTCAGGACACACCGAGTTCCTTGCCGAGCTGACCGGCACCGAGCAGGTGGTGATGATGCTCGCCACCCGTGGTCTGCGAGTGGCCCTGGTGACCACCCACCTTCCGCTCAAGGACGTGGCCGCGGCCATCACTGCCGAGCGGCTGCAGCGGGTGACGCGCATATTGCATACCGATCTGGTGAGCAAGTTCGGCATTGCCCGACCGCGCATCCTGGTCTGCGGGCTCAACCCCCATGCCGGCGAGGGCGGGCACCTGGGCCGCGAGGAAATCGAGGTCATCGAGCCGGCACTCGAGGCGCTTCGGCACGAAGGGATCGATCTCGTCGGCCCGTTGCCAGCCGATACGCTGTTCACCCCCAAGCACCTGGATAACTGTGACGCGGTGCTGGCGATGTATCACGACCAGGGGCTCCCCGTGCTGAAATACAAAGGCTTCGGCGCGGCGGTCAACGTGACCCTGGGCTTGCCGATCGTGCGCACCTCCGTCGATCACGGCACCGCGCTGGATCTCGCCGGCACCGGCCAAGTCGACACCGGCAGCCTGCAGGTTGCGCTGGAAACGGCGTACCAGATGGCTAGATAGCCGGAAGCCAGCAGCCAGCAGCCAGCAGCCAGCAGCCAGCAGCCGGAGTAGTTTGGCGACTGGCTTTCGTGCCAACGACACGGTCGCCCCGCGCCCTTTTCCGCCTCCAGCGCCGTAGTCGTATTTCCTCTCGCCCAGCCTGTTAAAATGCGCTCCTTTTTCGCTTCCAGCTTCAAGCTTCAGGCTTCAAGCTGCTCCCTGGAGCTCTCCATGTCCGAGTACCAACACCGGGCGCGCAAGCGTTTCGGTCAGAACTTCCTCCACGATGCCGGCGTGATTCATCGCATCCTGCGTGCCATCCATGCCAAACCGGGCGAGCGCATGGTGGAGATCGGGCCGGGTCAGGGTGCGCTCACCGAAGGGCTGCTCGACAGTGGCGCGCACCTCGACGTAGTCGAGCTCGACCTGGACCTCATCCCCATCCTTGAGCAGAAATTCGCCGAGCGGGACAACTTCGCGCTCAACCAGGGCGACGCCTTGAAGTTCGATTTCGCCCAGCTGAGTCAGACGCCCCGCAGCCTGCGCATCGTCGGCAACCTGCCGTACAACATCTCTACCCCGCTGATCTTCCATCTGCTCGAGCACGCCACCCTGATCCGCGACATGCATTTCATGCTGCAGAAGGAAGTGGTAGAGCGGCTCGCCGCACAGCCTGGCGGCGGCGACTGGGGCCGGTTGTCGATCATGGTGCAGTACCACTGTCGCGTCGAACACCTGTTCAACGTCGGCCCAGGCGCGTTCAACCCAGCGCCCAAGGTCGAGTCGGCCATAGTGCGCCTGGTTCCCCATGAAGTGCTGCCGCATCCGGCGCGCGATCACCGCCAGTTGGAGACCGTGGTCCGTCAGGCCTTCAACCAGCGCCGCAAGACGCTGCGCAACACGCTCAAGGGCCTGCTCGATGCCGACGCCATCGCCGCCGCACAGGTCGATGGCAGCCTGCGTCCGGAACAGCTGGACCTGGCTGCGTTCGTAAGATTGTCAGACCAACTTTCCGCCCGCAGCTGCGCCCGTGGCTGAGCGCGGGCGACCAGCAGGAGTCCCCATGCCCGAAGACCTGCGCTACCGGATCGACGTCAGTGTCAGCCCGACCTACCTGGCCGACCAGTCGCAACCGGAACAAAATCGTTATGCCTTTGCCTACAGAGTAACCATTGAAAACAATGGCCAACTCACCGCCCAGCTGTTGTCCCGCCACTGGCTCATTACCGATGGTGACGGCCAGGTGCAGGAAGTTCGCGGTGCCGGCGTGGTCGGCGAGCAACCGGTGATCGCGCCGGGCCAACGCCACGTCTATAGCAGCGGCACGCTGATGGCCTCCCGCGTTGGGACCATGCAGGGCAGCTACCAGATGCTTGCCGAGGACGGACACCGTTTCGACGCCATCATCGCGCCCTTCCGACTGGCCGTACCCGGAGCGCTGCATTGACTACCTATGCCGTCGGCGACCTGCAAGGTTGCCTCGAACCTCTCCAGTGCTTGCTGCAGCAAGTCGACTTCAGTCCCTCCCGCGACTGCCTGTGGCTTGCCGGAGACCTGGTCAACCGCGGCCCACAATCGCTCGAGGCGCTGCGCTACGTGCGTGACCTGGGCAGCTCGGCGGTCACCGTACTGGGCAACCACGACCTGCACCTGCTGGCCGTTGCGCACAATATCGAACGTCTGAAGAAATCCGACACGCTTCAACCCATCCTCGATGCGCCCGATCGGGCCGAGCTGATCGACTGGCTGCGTCTGCAGAAGCTGATCCATCACGACAGCGAACGAGAGACGACCATGGTCCATGCCGGCATCCCGCCGCAGTGGACAGTGGCCAAGGCGCTGCGGCGCGCCGCAGAGGTCGAGCAGGCGCTGAGCGATGACGCCATGCTGACGCCTTTTCTCGACGGCATGTACGGCAACCAACCCGCCAAATGGGACAAGGAATTGCACGGCGTGCCACGCCTGCGCCTGATCACCAACTATCTCACCCGCATGCGCTTCTGCAAGGCAGACGGCACGCTCGACCTGCAAGCCAAGGAAGGGCTCGATTCGGCGCCACCGGGCTTTGCGCCCTGGTTCAGCCATCCCAATCGCAAGACTCGCGGCTGCAAGATCATCTTCGGCCACTGGGCGGCGCTGGAAGGCCATTGCGACGAGCCCAACGTGTACGCACTGGATACCGGTTGCGTGTGGGGTAACACCATGACCCTGATGAATCTCGACAGCGGAGAGATGCACCGCTGCGACTGCGAGGCACCCCATGACTGACTTCAAACGCATTTCCCCCGAGCAGGCCCAGGCATTGCGCAATTCGGGTGGAGTCTTCGTCGATATCCGCGATGCGCAGAGCTACGCCAGTGGCCACATCGCGGGTTCGACACATCTGGACAATCACTCGCTGCCGGATTTTATTGCCGCAGCCGACCTCGATCATCCGCTCGTCGTCACCTGCTATCACGGGCATTCCAGCCAGAGCGCCGCGGCTTACCTGATCAACCAGGGCTTCTCCGACGTCTACAGCCTCGACGGCGGCTTCGAGCTGTGGCGCCAGACCTTTCCCCAGGACGTCGAGCAAGGCGATCCCGCGTAAAAAATATCTAGCCCCGAAGGCCGCGAATGGCGCGGCCTTGCGCCTGCGATCCGACGAAACGCAGCGGTAAAAGCGGCTCTGCTCCCTTGAATTTGCTGAATCCGAACTATCCTTCAGTTCAGGCCATCCAAACAAATGAAAGCCGTGTAGCGGCTACCGGGCCTCAGGTTTTCGACCATTAGGTGTTCGGGGGGACTCCAGGGCCGACAAGTCGGCCGCACCTGAATGCCTGATGACAACACCGGCTCCGAGCATCGTCCGAGGTGAAGTCATGAGCATTTTCAGCCATTTCCAGCAACGATTCGAAGCAACCCGTCAGGAGGAGTACTCGCTTCAGGAGTACCTCGACCTGTGCAAGGAAGACCGGGGCACCTACGCCACTGCCGCCGAGCGCCTGTTGATGGCAATCGGTGAGCCCGAACTGATCGACACCTCGACCGATCCACGGCTGTCGCGGATCTTTTCCAACAAGGTGATCCGTCGCTATCCCGCCTTCGAAGACTTCCACGGCATGGAGGACTGCATCGACCAGATCGTGTCCTACTTCCGCCATGCAGCGCAGGGCCTGGAAGAGAAGAAGCAGATCCTCTACCTCCTCGGCCCGGTGGGCGGCGGTAAGTCGTCCCTGGCTGAAAAGCTCAAGCAGCTCATGGAAAAAGTCCCCTTCTACGCGATCAAGGGCTCGCCCGTTTTCGAGTCGCCGCTGGGTCTGTTCAATCCGGCCGAGGACGCGCAGATCCTCGAAGAGGACTACGGCATTCCGCGCCGCTACCTGAATTCGATCATGTCGCCCTGGGCCACCAAGCGCCTGCAGGAGTTCGGCGGCGATATCAGCCAGTTCCGGGTGGTCAAGCTGTACCCCTCGATCCTCAACCAGATCGCGATCGCCAAGACCGAGCCAGGCGACGAGAACAACCAGGACATCTCGGCGCTGGTGGGCAAGGTCGATATTCGCAAGCTCGAGGAATTCCCGCAGAACGACGCCGACGCCTACAGCTACTCGGGTGCGCTGTGCCGCGCCAACCAGGGCATGATGGAATTCGTCGAGATGTTCAAGGCGCCGATCAAGGTGCTGCATCCGCTGCTGACCGCCACCCAGGAAGGCAACTACAACAGCACCGAAGGCCTTGGCGCGATCCCCTACAACGGCATCCTGCTGGCTCACTCCAACGAATCGGAATGGCACACCTTCCGCAACAACAAGAACAACGAAGCCTTCATCGACCGCATCTATATCGTCAAGGTGCCGTACTGCCTGCGCGTTACCGATGAGATCAAGATCTACGACAAGCTGCTGTTCAACAGCTCGCTGTCCAAAGCGCACTGCGCGCCCGACACGCTGAAGATGCTGGCGCAATTCTCGGTGCTGAGCCGGCTGAAAGAGCCGGAGAACTCCAACATCTACTCGAAGATGCGCGTCTACGACGGCGAGAATCTCAAGGACACCGACCCCAAGGCCAAGTCGATCCAGGAATATCGTGACACCGCCGGCGTCGACGAAGGCATGAACGGGCTCTCGACCCGCTTCGCCTTCAAGATCCTGTCCAAGGTCTTCAACTTCGACCCCCACGAGATCGCCGCCAACCCGGTGCACCTGCTCTACGTGCTGGAACAGCAGATCGAGCAGGAGCAATTCCCTGCCGAGGTGCGCGAGCGCTACCTGCGCTTCATCAAGGAATACCTGGCGCCGCGCTACGTCGACTTCATCGGCAAGGAAATCCAGACGGCCTACCTCGAGTCCTACAGCGAGTACGGCCAGAACATCTTCGACCGCTACGTGCTCTATGCGGATTTCTGGATTCAGGATCAGGAGTACCGCGACCCGGAAACCGGCGAGATCCTCAACCGCGCGGCGCTCAACGAAGAACTGGAAAAGATCGAGAAGCCGGCCGGCATCAGCAACCCGAAGGATTTCCGCAACGAGATCGTCAACTTCGTGCTGCGGGCCCGCGCCAACAACAATGGCAAGAATCCGTCCTGGCTCAGCTACGAGAAGCTGCGCGTGGTGATCGAGAAGAAGATGTTCTCCAACACCGAGGATCTGCTGCCGGTCATCAGCTTCAACGCCAAGGCCAGCAAGGAGGATCAGAAGAAGCACAACGATTTCGTCGTGCGCATGGTCGAGCGCGGCTACACCGAGAAGCAGGTACGCCTGCTCTCGGAATGGTATCTGCGGGTACGTAAGTCGCAGTAACCCCAAAAGCCGCTCAAGGCTATTGGCCGTAGGCTGGACGGGAAAGCGGCTCGCTCGTCCAGCCTTCAGCCTCCAGCCTCAGCCCGGAGGGCTCGTATGAGTTACGTGATCGACCGCCGTCTGAACGGCAAGAACAAGAGCACAGTGAATCGCCAGCGATTCCTGCAACGCTACCGAGGACACATCAAGAAGGCTGTGGAGGAAGCCGTTGGCCGCCGCTCTATCACCGACATGGAGCACGGCGAGCAGATCAGCATTCCTGGCCGCGATATCGACGAGCCGATCCTGCACCACGGACGCGGCGGTAGGCAAACAATCGTCCACCCGGGCAACAAGGAGTTCGTCGCCGGTGAGCGTATTCCGCGGCCGCAGGGCGGTGGCGGAGGCCAGGGATCCGGCAAGGCCAGCAATAGCGGTGAAGGCATGGACGACTTCGTCTTCCAGATCACCCAGGAGGAATTTCTCGACTTCATGTTCGAGGATCTGGAGCTACCCAACCTGGTCAAACGCCACCTGACCGGCACCGACACCTTCAAGACCGTCCGCGCCGGCATCAGCAACGAAGGCAACCCGTCGCGCATCAACATCGTCCGTACGCTACGCTCGGCCCATGCACGCCGCATCGCACTGTCAGGCAGCAGTCGCGCCAAGCTGCGCGAGGTGAAGGCAGAACTGGCACGGCTGAAGCTCGAGGAGCCCGCCAACTTCACCGATATCCAGGCCGCCGAAGAGGAAATCGAGCGGCTCAGCGCACGCATTCACCGCGTCCCTTTTCTCGACACCTTCGACCTCAAGTACAACCTGCTGGTCAAGCATCCCAACCCCAGCTCCAAGGCCGTGATGTTCTGCCTGATGGACGTGTCCGGCTCGATGACCCAGGCCACCAAGGACATCGCCAAGCGTTTCTTCATCCTGCTCTACCTATTCCTCAAGCGGAACTACGACAAGATCGACGTGGTGTTCATCCGTCACCACACCAGCGCCAAGGAAGTCGATGAAGAGGAGTTCTTCTACTCGCGGGAAACCGGCGGCACCATCGTCTCCAGCGCGCTGAAGATGATGCAGGAGATCATGGCCGAGCGTTACCCGGTCAATGAATGGAACATCTATGCGGCGCAGGCTTCGGACGGCGACAACTGGAACGATGACTCGCCGATCTGCCGGGACATCCTGATCAACCAGATCATGCCGTTCGTCCAGTATTTCACCTACGTTGAAATCACCCCTCGCGAACACCAGGCGCTGTGGTACGAATACAACCAGGTGGCCGAAGCCTTCGGTGACTCGTTCGCCCAGCAACAGCTGGTGACCGCGGGGGACATCTATCCGGTGTTCCGCGAACTCTTCCAGCGGCGCATGGCTAGCTGAGGTACGCAGCATGAAACGACAGCCCATTTCCACCGGCTCGGAATGGACCTTCGAGCTGATCCGCGCCTACGACCGCGAGATCGGTCGCATTGCCGAGCGCTATGCGCTGGATACCTATCCCAACCAGATTGAGGTCATCACCGCCGAACAGATGATGGACGCCTATGCCTCGGTGGGCATGCCGCTGGGCTACCACCACTGGTCCTATGGCAAGCATTTCCTCAGCACGGAAAAATCCTACACCCGCGGGCAAATGGGCCTGGCCTACGAGATCGTGATCAACTCCGATCCCTGTATTGCCTATCTCATGGAAGAAAACACCATCACCATGCAGGCGCTGGTGATCGCCCATGCCAGCTACGGGCACAACAGCTTCTTCAAGGGCAACTACCTGTTCCGCACCTGGACCGACGCCAGCTCGATCATCGACTACCTGGTATTCGCCAAGCAGTACATCATGCAGTGCGAGGAGCGTCACGGCATCGACGCGGTGGAGGACCTGCTCGACTCCTGCCACGCGCTGATGAACTACGGGGTCGACCGCTACAAGCGGCCCTACCCCATTTCGGCCGAGGAAGAGCGCCGGCGGCAGAAGGACCGCGAAGAGCATCTGCAGCGGCAGATCAACGACCTCTGGCGGACCATTCCCAAGTTCGGCGAGAAGGAGGATGAACGTCAGCGAGACCAGCGCTTCCCGGCCGAACCGCAGGAAAACATCCTCTATTTCATCGAGAAGCACGCGCCGCTGCTGGAGTCCTGGCAGCGTGAAGTGGTGCGCATCGTCCGCAAGATCGCGCAGTACTTCTACCCTCAGCGTCAAACGCAAGTGATGAACGAGGGTTGGGCGACATTCTGGCACTACACGCTGCTCAACGACCTGTACGACGAAGGCCTGGTGACCGACGGCTTCATGATGGAATTCCTCCAGTCGCACACCAGCGTCATCTACCAGCCCGGCTTCGACAGTCCCTACTACAGCGGCATCAACCCCTACACCCTCGGGTTCGCCATGTATCAGGACATCCGCCGGATCTGCGAACACCCCACTGAGGAAGACAAGCGCTGGTTCCCAGACATCGCTGGCAGCGACTGGCTGACCACTGTCAAATTCGCCATGAACAACTTCAAGGACGAGAGCTTCATCCTGCAGTTCCTCTCGCCGAAAGTGATCCGTGATCTGAAGCTGTTCAGCATTCTCGACGACGACCGCAAGGATGAATTGCTGGTACCAGCCATTCATGACGAGAGTGGCTATCGCACCATCCGCGAGCTGTTGGCGGCGCAGTACAACCTCGGCAATCGCGAACCCAACGTGCAGGTCTGGAGTGTTGATCGCCGCGGCGACCGCTCGCTGACCCTGCGCCACCAGCAGCACGACCGCAAACCCCTTGGCGAGTCCACCGATGAGGTCCTCAAGCATCTGCACCGCCTGTGGGGGTTCGACGTGCATCTGCAATCTATGCAGGACGACAAGCTGGTCACGACCCACCATATGCCGCCCCGGGTCGAATCGGATGCCGAAAACAAATTCCCTGGCATGAACCTGGCGCTGCCGCCGATCTGATCGGCTCGGCGCGCCCCTCTCATGAGCCTCGCGGCTTGCTGCAGCGAGGCTTTCGTTTATCCTCCGCCGCAACGGAGGCCTACATGCAGATATACAAAGTCGGCGGAGCGGTACGTGACCGGTTGCTGGGGAGACCCGTGACCGAGGTGGACTGGGTGGTGGTGGGCTCCAGCGCCGAGGAAATGCAGGCCAAAGGCTTTCGGCCGGTGGGGGCGGACTTCCCGGTGTTCCTGCATCCCGCAACGGGTGAGGAATACGCACTGGCCCGCACCGAGCGCAAGAGTGGCCGGGGTTATGGCGGCTTCACCTTCTACGCCAGCCCGGACGTCACCCTGGAAGAAGATCTGATCCGCCGCGACCTGACCATCAACGCCATGGCCGAGGACGAACAGGGTCAGCTGATCGATCCCTACGGGGGCCAGGCCGATCTTGCCGCTCGCCAGCTCAGGCACGTGTCCCCCGCCTTTGCCGAAGACCCGCTCCGGGTGCTGCGCGTGGCGCGCTTCGCTGCGCGCTATGCCGATCTCGGATTTCGCGTCGCGCCCGATACCCAGACATTGATGCGCCAGCTCGCCGAGTCGGGCGAACTGCAGGCCCTGACCCCGGAACGCAGCTGGAAGGAAATTTCGCGGGCGCTGATGGAGCACCGTCCCGACGTGTTCGTACAGGTGTTGCGCGATTGCGGCGCGCTGAGGGAGCTGTTTCCGGAGATCGACCGGCTGTTCGATGCGCAGCTCCCGAGCCCGAGTACGCCCGAAGCGAGCGGCGCACATCTGCTCGAGGTGCTGCGCCAGAGCACTATTCACCAGCAACCGCTGGCGGTGCGTTGGGCCTGCCTGCTGCAATCTCTGGGCGAGACGACGGAAGGCGCTGATCGGGCCGCGGCCAAGGCGGACCTTACGCTGATCGCGGCCGTCAGCGCTCGCTACAAGGTTCCGCGCGACTGCCAAGATCTGGCCATGCTGGTCGGGGAATTTTGCGCCTGCGCTCATCGGGCGTCGGAGCTGTCGGCGACGGCGCTGTTCGAAATGCTTCAGCACTTCGACATCTACCGCCGCCCGGAGCGCTTCGAGCAGTTCCTCGCCGCCTGCGAGATGGATGCGCGGGCCCTCGCCTTACCCGAACCCGCCGAATACCGCCCGGCAGACTACCTGCGTGGCGCTGCCGAAGCCGCCCGCGGCGTGCAGGTCAAACCGCTCATTGAGCAGGGTTACCAGGCGGCCGAGTTGGGCGAGGCGCTCAAACGTGAACGCCTGCTGGCCGTGCAGGCCTATCAGCGTCGGCAGCAGGGCGGCGCCAGCGAATCCGACCACGCCACATCCTGACGCGGCGGCGAACCTGCCGCGCCACGGCTAGCGCTCGGCAGGCGCCATCAGGTCTGGGAACTGGACGCCGACGCCAGCAGCGCGGCCGGCGTCAGTTGCACGCCCTTCCACTGGAAGGGCACCGGCCAGAGCTGCTGTTCGATAGTCGACTCGTGCCATAACTCGGCGAAGCGACGGCCGATGCCGGGATGCACTACGTCCGGCGCGAGCAGCGCCAGCGGCCAAAGCACGAAGGCGTTTTTCAGCGTCTCCGGACGTGGCAGCTCCAGGCCATGGAAGCTGCCGACCAGATCGTCGTACATCAGCACATCGATATCCAGCGGCAGCCCCTTGCGATCCGGCGCGTAGCGGCCGTTGTCCGCCTCGATGAACTTGAGTTTGCGATCCAGCGCCGTCAGCGACAGCTCCGTAGTGCCGGAAACCACCAGGTTGTAGAAATTGTCACCTTTGTAGCCCACCGCGAGGCTTTCGAACACGGGCGAACAGCGCATCTGGCCGAGCAGCAGTTCCAGCGCATCGAGCCCCGCCGTCAGATTCTGTTCACGCCGGCTGTTGCTGCCGAGCCCAAGCAATACGCGCGTTATCGACATCCGCGTTCGATCTCCACACCCAGCGCCGAGGCGCGCGCATTGACGCCCGGCTTGGTGACCCGCAGCCGCAGCCAGGGGATGCCGAACTGGCTCATGAGGCCAGCCGCCAACCGCTCGGCAAAGGTTTCCACCAGCTCGAAGCGCGAAGCCTGCGCGAACCGGTCGATGGCGGCGGTCACTTCAGCGTAGTCCAGCGCCTTGTCCAGCTCGTCGTTTTCCGCGGCCGGACGAATGTCCCAGCCGAGGGTCAAATCCAGACGCAGGCACTGCCGAATGCCGCGCTCCCAGTCATAGGCGCCAATCAGCGTATCCACTTCCAGCCCTTCGATGAAAACTGTATCCACGCAACTCTCTCCCACGGCACGACAACGTCATCGCGCGCCGTTAGACTCAGGAGCTCCTTGCCCCGGATGGATGCCATGTTCTGGCAACTGACTCTGCTCGCCTATCTGACCGGCTCTCTGTCGTTCGCCATTCTACTCAGTCGCTTGGCGGGCGTACCCGATCCTCGCGCCAGTGGCTCGGGCAATCCCGGCGCCACCAACATGCTGCGGCTGGCCGGCAAGCGCCTGGCGATCAGCACCTTGTTCGGCGATCTGCTCAAAGGCCTGCTGCCGGTCCTGCTCGCCGCCGCGCTGGGTTTGCCCGTCGAGCAACAAGCCTGGATCGCCTTGGCAGCCGTTCTGGGCCACCTGTATCCACTGTATTTTCGCTTTCGCGGTGGCAAAGGCGTCGCCACGGCAGCCGGCGCCCTGCTCGGCTTGCATCCGCCGACGGCATTACTGGCGCTGGTGATCTGGCTCGCCGTGTTCAAACTGACCCGCACCAGCTCCATTGCCGCTCTTGTCGCCCTACCGCTCTGCCTGCCCTTTCTGGCCTGGCAGCAACCCGCGGCCCTCTGGCCCATGGCGCTGCTGGCGGGCCTGATCGTCTGGCGCCACCGAAACAACCTACGCGACCTGCTCGCAGGCACCGAGCGGCACTTCTAACCTCGCCCCGAGCCTCATATGGCCGCCAACGTTTCCATCGGCCAGCGCGCTTGAACCGATATCTGCGGCCCGTCTTGCTGGCCAGCCAGTAAACGTTGACAACCGGCGTAGGCGATCATCGCACCGTTGTCGGTGCAGAAGCGCGGTCGCGCGTAGAACACCTGCCCGTTCAGCTCGCCAAGCATCCGTTCGAGACTCTGGCGCAGCGCCTGATTGGCGCTCACACCGCCAGCTATTACCAGGCTGTTCAGGCCCGTCTGCTGCAGAGCACGTCGGCATTTTATGGTCAGCGTTTCGACGACCGCCTGCTGGAAGGCCAGCGCAATATCGCAACGCGTCTGTTCGCCGTCGTCGCCAGCGTTACGGCATTGCTGCCACGTCGTGAGGGTCGAGGTCTTGAGGCCGCTGAAACTGAAATCCAGCCCGGGCCGGTCGGTCATCGGGCGCGGGAAAACGAAACGACCCGGCGTGCCGCGCTCGGCAAGCAGGGCGATCTCCGGGCCTCCGGGATAACGCAGGCCCATCAGCTTCGCCGTCTTGTCGAACGCCTCGCCGGCGGCATCGTCCACCGACTCGCCCAGCAGCTCGTAGCGGCCAATGCCGTCGACTCGAACCAGTTGAGTGTGTCCACCGGATACCAGCAACGCGACGAACGGAAACGCCGGCGGCTGCTCTTCTAGCATCGGTGCCAGCAGATGGCCTTCCATATGATGTACACCGACCGCCGGCACGCCCCAGGCGAATGCCATCGCCTGCGCGCAGGACGCGCCAACCAACAGGGCGCCGACGAGCCCGGGCCCCGCGGTGTAAGCTACCGCATCGATCTGGCTCGCCTCGCGCCCGGCTTCGGCGAGCACCTGGCGAATCAGGGGGAGCATGCGTTTGACGTGATCACGCGAGGCCAACTCCGGGACCACCCCGCCATAGACCCGGTGCAGGTCGATCTGACTGAACAGGGCATCGGCCAGCAGGCCATGCTCGCTGTCGTACAGCGCGACACCGGTTTCGTCGCATGAAGTTTCCAGCCCCAGCACCAGCATGGGTTCGACCTTCCAAAGAAGCGAATGAAGCCGCGCATATTAATCGCCACGGCCGACGACCGACCAGCGCTTTTCGATCAGAGGGCTTTGCATTCCACGTGGCAAGGCGTTAACATCCGCAACCCTTAAAACCAGCGTGCTCGCGATATTTGCCGAAGCGCGTTGTAACCGGTAAACAAGTGAAGGTACGTCCTGGATGCCCAACGTTAAAGTTAAAGAGAACGAACCATTCGACGTAGCTCTGCGTCGCTTCAAGCGTTCTTGCGAAAAAGCCGGTGTTCTGGCTGAAGTCCGCAGCCGTGAGTTCTACGAGAAGCCCACTGCTGAGCGCAAGCGTAAAGCTGCTGCCGCAGTCAAGCGTCACGCCAAGAAAGTGCAGCGCGAACAGCGCCGCAGCGTTCGCCTGTACTAATCCAGTACAGCTGAAGCTGCATCAAGCCCGGCCAAAGCCGGGCTTTGCATTTGAAAGGAACTCCGCTTCGCCAACAGGCGAATGGCCGGAGTTTTTTTCATTCCGGCCCGAACACCGCGAGCGTATTCTCATACCCCTATGGCCGGTTTGATCCCGCAATCATTCATCGATGACCTGCTCAACCGCTCCGACATCGTCGAGGTGGTGAGTTCGCGCATCCAGCTGAAAAAAGCGGGCAAGAACTACACGGCGTGCTGCCCGTTTCACAAAGAAAAGACCCCGTCGTTCAGTGTCAGCCCCGACAAGCAGTTCTACTACTGCTTCGGCTGCGGGGCGGGCGGCAACGCGCTCGGCTTCATCATGGATCACGACAGCCTGGAGTTTCCCCAGGCCGTCGAGGAACTGGCCAAACGCGCCGGCATGGAAGTACCGCGTGAAGAAAGCGGACCGGGGCGCAAGCCTCGCCAGCCGGTGGACTCGCCGCTCTACCCGCTGCTCGAGTCCGCCGCCGAATACTACCGGCAGGCGCTCAAGGGGCACCCGGCGCGCAAGGCCGCCGTGGAATACCTCAAGGGGCGCGGCCTGTCCGGTGTTATCGCCCGGGACTTCGGCCTCGGCTTTGCGCCACCCGGCTGGGATAACCTGCTGAAACACCTGGGTGGCGATGCCCTGCAGCAGAAGGCGATGATCGATGCCGGCCTGCTGATAGAAAATGCCGAAACCGGCCGGAGCTACGATCGCTTTCGCGACCGCGTGATGTTCCCGATCCGCGACAGCCGCGGACGCGTTATCGCCTTTGGTGGCCGAGTGCTGGGCGACGACAAGCCGAAATACCTGAACTCGCCGGAAACGCCGGTCTTTCATAAAGGCCAGGAACTCTACGGGCTGTACGAAGCACGCAAGGCCAACCGCGACCTGGACGAGATCATGGTGGTCGAGGGCTACATGGATGTCATTGCACTGGCCCAGCAGGGCCTGCGCAACGCGGTAGCCACGCTCGGCACAGCTACCAGCGACGAGCACCTCAAGCGTCTGTTCCGCATCGTGCCCAGCGTGCTGTTCTGCTTCGATGGCGATGCGGCCGGCCGCAAGGCGGCATGGCGAGCGCTGGAATCGGCACTGCCCAACCTGCAGGATGGCCGCCGTGCGCGCTTCTTGTTCCTGCCCGAGGGCGAGGACCCGGACAGCCTGGTCCGCCGTGAAGGCACCGACGCTTTCATGGCCCGCATACAGCAACAAGCGCAACCGCTGGCCGATTACTTCTTCCAGCAACTCAGCGAAGAAGCCGACCCGCGCTCGCTCGAAGGCAAGGCTCACCTGGCCACTCTGGCGGCGCCGCTGATCGAAAAAATACCCGGCACCAACCTTCGCGCCCTGATGCGGCAACGCCTTGGCGAGATCACCGGGCTGCACAGCGAGGCGCTGCAGCAGATGAGCACCGCTGCGCCGAGCGCAGCTCCGGAATATGATGACAGCCTCTATTACGACGCCAGCTCGGGACACGACGAAGGCGACTACTACGCGCCGCCCGAGCCCGCCCAACCAACGCGCAACGGCAAGAAAGAATGGAAAAAGGACTGGAAAAAGCCCGGCCAGCGTCCAGACTTCAAAGCACGCGCACCCAGAACACCGGCCACGGTAGAGCCGCCGGCCCTGACCACGCTACGCACCTTGCTGCACCATCCTGAGCTCGCTCAGAAGGTCGAAGATGCCAGCCATTTCGCCGCTGAAGACGACACTTATGCGCAGTTACTCGTCGCTCTTCTCGGCACGCTGCAGAAAAACCCCAAACTGCGCAGCCTGCAACTGATCGCACGCTGGCACGGAACCGACCAAGGGCGCCTTTTACGCGCATTGGCCGAGAAAGAATGGCTGATCTCGGCCGATAACCTTGAACAACAGTTTTTCGACACCATAACCACTCTGGCCGCCAGGCAACGCGAGCGCAGCCTCGAAACGCTGCTCCGCAAAGCTCGTCAGGGTGAACTCAGCGCAGAGGAGAAAGAGCAACTGCGCAACCTGCTACATCGCAACTCAACACCCGCATAAGGGCACAGCGAAAAACGAAGGCGAGGCAGGCAAGACAAGGAAAAAACAGGCGAGGACGCGGAGTTTAGGTGGTCTAAATGAGCAGTCCGAGCCTGTTTTTAACGCAGCATTGCCAACGCAGATAGTTTTTAGAAGTGCCCTAAATCGACCTCAACTGGCGCGTGAGGTCCCTGCTCGGCTATAATGCTCAGCTTGTTTTCAGCCCGCCAGAACCGTCAGTGGATAGGGTTATATGTCCGGAAAAGCGCAACAGCAGTCTCGTCTCAAAGAATTGATCCAGCGTGGTCGTGAGCAGGGTTACCTGACTTACGCCGAGGTCAATGACCACCTACCGGAGGATATTTCCGATCCGGAACAGGTGGAAGACATCATTCGCATGATCAACGACATGGGTATCAATGTATTCGAGGTTGCCCCGGATGCCGATGCCCTGTTGCTGGCCGAAGCCGATACCGATGAAGCCGCCGCGGAAGAAGCCGCTGCGGCCCTGGCCGCTGTCGAGACCGACATTGGCCGCACCACCGACCCGGTGCGCATGTACATGCGCGAAATGGGCACCGTCGAACTGCTGACCCGCGAAGGCGAAATCGAAATCGCCAAACGCATCGAGGAAGGCATTCGCGAGGTGATGAGCGCCATCGCTCACTTCCCTGGCACGGTCGACAGCATTCTCGCCGACTACGAACGCGTCACCAACGAAGGTGGCCGCCTGTCGGATATCCTCAGCGGCTATATCGACCCCGACGATGACGGCGCCGCCGGCCCGCAGGAAGAAGTCGAGCCCGTCACACCGCAGACCACGGCGAAGCCGGCTGCCGACGACAAGGACGACGAGGAAGAAGACGACGCCGATAGCGAAGAAGAGGAAGGCGATGGCGGCCCGGACCCGGAAGTCGCTCGTGTTCGCTTCGGTGCCGTAGCCGAACAGCTCGAAGCGGCCAAGAAGGCTCTGAAAAAGCATGGCCGCGGCAGCCAGGAGGCGACCGACGCGCTCCAGGAGCTCGCCACACTGTTCATGCCGATCAAGCTCATCCCCAAGCAATACGATGCGCTGGTCGAGCGTGTACGCGACGCCTTGAGCCAGGTTCGTGCCCAGGAACGCGCCATCATGCAGATCTGCGTACGCGATGCGCGGATGCCGCGTGCCGACTTCCTGCGCCAGTTCCCGAACAACGAAACGGAACTGAGCTGGGCCGATCAGCTCGCCAGCGGCAAGAGCAAGTACGCCGAAGCCATTGCGGCACGCAAGGATGACATTCAGCGTTGCCAGGAAAAGCTGCTCGCACTGGAAGAAGAGTGCGCACTGGCGATTGCCGACATCAAGGACATCAACCGTCGCATGTCCATCGGTGAAGCCAAGGCTCGCCGGGCGAAGAAAGAGATGGTCGAGGCCAACCTGCGCCTCGTGATCTCCATCGCCAAGAAGTACACCAACCGCGGCCTGCAATTCCTCGACCTGATTCAGGAAGGCAACATCGGTCTGATGAAGGCGGTGGACAAGTTCGAATACCGTCGCGGCTACAAGTTCTCGACCTACGCCACCTGGTGGATTCGCCAGGCGATCACTCGCTCCATTGCCGACCAGGCGCGGACCATCCGTATCCCGGTGCACATGATCGAGACGATCAACAAGCTCAACCGCATCTCCCGTCAGATGCTGCAGGAAATGGGTCGCGAGCCCACGCCTGAAGAGCTTGGCGAGCGCATGGAAATGCCCGAGGACAAGATCCGCAAGGTCCTGAAGATCGCCAAAGAGCCGATCTCCATGGAAACCCCGATCGGTGACGACGAAGACTCGCACCTGGGCGACTTCATCGAAGACTCCGCCATGCAATCGCCAATCGACGTGGCGACCGTGGAGAGCCTCAAGGAAGCCACCCGCGAAGTCCTCTCCGGCCTCACCGCACGCGAAGCCAAGGTACTGCGCATGCGCTTCGGCATCGACATGAACACCGACCACACCCTCGAGGAAGTCGGCAAACAGTTCGATGTCACCCGCGAGCGGATCCGTCAGATCGAAGCCAAGGCGCTGCGCAAGCTGCGCCACCCGACGAGAAGCGAGCACCTGCGCTCCTTCCTCGACGAGTAAAACCAGAACCCCCGGCCCGCACCGGGGGTTTTGCATTCAGGCCAGTCAAAACAACGATCTACGGCCAGCTTCGCTTGGCGCACCGGCAACACCACCGGTATAATCCGCCCCGCCTCTGAGGGCCTATAGCTCAGTTGGTTAGAGCAGAGGACTCATAATCCTTTGGTCCACGGTTCGAGTCCGTGTGGGCCCACCACCTTGAAAGCCGCGCATTGCGCGGCTTTTTCATTTCTAGAACTGATGCAGCGCTAGATCCGCCCGCCGTAGAGGCCGGCGACGAAGCGATCCAGGCATTGAATGCGCCGAATAGGCTCGCCAATCGGCTCACGAATATCCATGCCCATGGATGGCAAGGTATCGATCAATACCGAGGCACGGCGCGGGCACGCTTGCCGTATACCAACGCCTCGAACAGTGACCGCGACCACATCGAGAGTTACCAATACCGCCGAGAATGCACATCCCATGTACAAGGACGTTCAACCATGGCCAAACCCGCCGCTCGACTTACCGATCTAAATGCCTGCCCAAAAACCGGGCACGGTACCAACGCCACCACCAGCGGCTCTCCTGATGTGCTGATCAATGGGTTGCCCACCCTGAGGGTTGGGGACAGTACGGCCTGTGGAGATGTAGTTGCCGAAGGGATCAGTAGCATCTTGATAAATGGCCAGCCCATCGCCTTTCTGGGCAGCGCCACCGCTCACGGCGGGGTGATTATTACGGGCTCTGGGGATGTTCTGGTCGGAAGTCAATCGGGTAGCGCACCATTCACCGCACCTGAGGTTTTACCCAAGCATAGCGAGCAGTATCAGCTGATCGACAGCAATACGGGCCAGCCAGTCGAGGACGCGCTTTATTGCGTGGAGTGCGCCAATGGGCAGCGTTTCGTGGGGTATACCAATGCCTACGGCAATACCGAGCGAGTGTTTACCGAAGACCCGCAGGCCGTGGTCGTTCGCTGGGGACGGGATGCGGCCAAACACCTCAAGCAACAGGGCATTCGCTTCTAAGGACAGATGCAATGACAGCACCTCACCAAGGCAGGACCAGCGCCGAGCATGCGATTCAGCAGATCCCCGTTTCTCTGCAGCGCGATTTCATTACCGTAGTCGGTGCATCGCATATGACTTTGATGGAAAAGCTGCGCGGGCAGAAAGGCAACAAGATGCGCTTCATCAATCAAGGCATCCGACAGATTCGCCTCTACCCTCCAGCAAGCGCTGGCGACAGCACCCAACGCATCTTCCTGATATTCACCGAAGACTATGACCGCACCCTGCTCGACGCCGTGAAGGACATGGTCGAAACCCGTTATGGCGCCAAGTATAAGGAACTCGATTCGATCGCCCACCTTCTTGATTTCATCAACTTACGCATCAGCAAAAATCGAGAGATAAAGCAGCTCGACCTGTTCGCGCACGGCCTGGTAGGGGCCATTGAGTTTGGATACGAGTTAGCCAAGGCTGATAGTTACCGCATGCGCGACGCCCAGGCTCGGATGCTCAAACCCGAGGCGTTCGACTTGAGGGGCAACATCCACTCCTACGCTTGCCGCACCGGTCTTGGCATCGATGCCGATGTGTACGTGAGTGAAGGGGAAGATCCGCTATACGAACAGAGCCTGGCGCAGCTTATAGCTAACAGTGCTCAAACACCCGTCTGGGCGTTTGCGCGGCGCAGCAATTACGATCAAACCTACGGCAGCTCCGAAGACCGGACTGCATTGACCGGCGCTCGCACTAGAGTCCATGCGGACGCGAACGCCATGAAGGCATACAGGCGCCAGCTGAGTAACTATCAAAAACGTCTGCAAGCTCACCGTCAGGTCAGCAACAACCCCATCGCCGCCTTACCTGACGAGTCTTCGCCGCGGCCACCGCAAAAGGTTGCCAGCACCGGGGACCAAGCCCTCGTACGGCATGCCAATAGTCGCGACGAGTATGACCAATCCATAGGATATCCATTGGACGCAGAAGGTGCGGTTCGCCCTGTGCGGGCTGGAGATTCACCGACTGGAGTGCCGGCCACCTTGCTGGAGTTCAAGCCGCAATGAATCCCCGGATCAAAAAGCTACTCGGGCGCGCCACCATCGCCACACTACTAGCCGCTGGGCCCAATCTAAATGCCAAGGAGGGCGAGATGCCTAAGAAAATGATGATGTACTACGGGGGCTTTGAAATAGAAGAAATGTTCGATGCGAGCCAGTGGTTTGCTCGCGGGATGTACAGAACGAGAAACATCGAAGCCGACGGAGGTGCCAGCAATGTCACCATGTTGCGTAGCCAGCCCAAGCCCTTTACCCGCGAGCAGCTAAGCGAACTTCCATATGCCGCAGCCGAGGCATTCGATGCGAGCTATCTCGACGGCGTAGATATCGAGGCATTCGTTCTTAACCCACCCGATCTCAGCCATCGCATCCGCTACGCCTACAGCGCGTTCGCCGAGCCGAACAAGCCGGAAGATTATTACTACCTCTACCTGGATCTAGCCGGCAGACGTTTTGCGGTCACCTTCTCTCGCGACGCTCAAACGGGCGACAACCTCACCGGGAAGGCCGCCAAGGAAATCAGCGGTGATTACGCCTCGCAGGCCGAGCACCGTAAAGCCTTTGCCGAGATAGACGAGTTCGAGCGTAAAGCTCGCTGATCACTCATTGCCGCGACACATCAAACCAGCTGCGACTGCCGGAATCCGAAGAACTTTAGCGACACGGCGGCAGGAGACCGAATATCCGAGGAAAAAATCGTCGATTCTCGGATGTTTTCTTGGGGCTACGTTTCGCACCAGGTCCGCGCAGCTACACGCTTGGTCAGCTCGTCAAAGACATATACGGCGGGGCCGTATTCAGCAAAATCCCATGAAAGAGGAAAGCGCCTCATATGCTACGGAAAGCACTTTGCGTCATCGGCTTAACGCTTCAGCTGGCGGGATGTGAAGCAGTCATGTCCGGTGGCATGGTCGGCAGCTGCGCCATGCGGCCTGAACCGACTCTGCTGCCGGAGGCCTTACCAGCCGCCAAAGTCGGGGTCCCGTACAGCGTACAACTCAGCGTGACCAATACTTCTTCACCTGTCCACGGCATCTATGTAAGTGACGCCCACCCCTTACCCGATGGACTGAGTATTTATCACCAAAACCGCGAACCGACTGGGCACACCAACGGCACTCCGATCAAGGCTGGCGCCTATGAAGTGCATATATCCGCCGGCACCTATGGCACCCAGTGCGCCGGTCTCAGGGCACGTCGCGTCTACACGCTTGAAGTTGCGGAATAACCGCCCCAGTGCGCCAGCCAGAACGTGGCGCACGTCTACAAAATAAAGCGACGAAATAGTAAACCCATGAATAACCTCCGACGCACCTCTCTCATAGGCCTGGCCATTCTGCCACTGGCCGCCCTGGGACTTTCCGGGTGCAGGGTTGGCTCCGGCTGCCTGCAACGAAAGAGCAAATCCCAACGCTCGATCAACCCGTCGGGTTGACGCACTAACCACGCAGTGCCGGGGTCGCAGGCGTGATAAGTCAAAACTACAGCCTCATATTAGAGGCCTTCGACTAGACAGGACCACGTCAGGCTTTGGGCAGCCCTGTCGGACGTATTTGTAGACAACTCCGTCGACTACGTCAGCATCGCTCGACACCTCAATGGCTATGGACGTTCGACCATCGAGACGGCGTTCTTTCTCGACGTTGCACCCGCCTGCTTCTCGAACCTGCAAGCAGCAATTCCCTCCGCCTGGACAGCGCCCGACTCTGCTGGCTTGCTGATACGATCGCTCGCAACTCTGAAGCGCGTAGGTCCTCTTCGCTCCGGCGTCTGCATGACCGAGCTTTCGTCGCCGATCTTCGCTATCGGCTCAAGCCTGAATGGCAGTGCATCGAAATGGCACCCAGGGCATCGGCTTTATCCGCTATATCCACTCATTCCAGCAGCCGGTATTCGGCGAGGCTGAAGTCGACGCCATGCTGCACGCCATACAAACCGGCCGCCGCGCACCAACCCTCGCTACCACCGCGAGCATGTGCAAAACCTCAGGCGCCGTAGTGATCCCACAGCCGAGCGGCAATGCCCGAAATGCGGCAATTCGCACCGTGAAGCCCGGCCCTAAAGCAGGGCAGCAGTTCTAGGGCAGTTCGGCGTTTCCCCGAACGATGCAGAGTCTTTGAAATGCATGTGAGAACACAAATCGTGGTCTGTCCCCTATTGCCCATGTTGCTTCTGACGGCTTGGAACCTGGCTAAAAATTAGACAGTGAGCCGAATAGCCAGCATTATCGACTCATTAGATGAGCCGAATAAGCTCGCTAATCGGCTCACATATGAGCAACCCTCATGAATGACTCGCTCTGGATCTGGCAGCAGCCCAACTGGCCGCACTTCAGCTGGCAAGCCAGCGAACTTGCTCCGCTGCTGCGCGCATGCAGCCAGGCTCAGGGCCGCTTGCTGGGAATGCTCGGGGCTGTGGGTAGCGACATCGAGGTGCAGAGCAGCATGGATGCCATGCTGCAGAACATCGTCACCTCATCCGCCATCGAGGGTGAGCAGTTGAATGTCGTCTCGGTGCGTTCATCACTGGCACGGCGCCTAGGGCTGCACGAAGAAGGCCGCACCACCTCTCGATCTGAAGGGCTGGCGGAATTACTGTTCGATGCCACCCGCGTCTATCAGCAGCCGCTTGATCTGCAGCGGCTGTTCACATGGCATGGCTGGTTGTTCCCCAGCGATGACTACCTGCTGGCCCGCCCGCTACGCATCGGCATGCTGCGCGGCGAAGAGCCCATGCAGGTAGTTTCCGGCAGACTCGACCGCCCTGCCCTGCATTTCGAAGCGCCACCGCGTGCCGGACTAGAAGCGCAACTAGGCGACTTCCTCGCTTGGTTCGAGAGCAGCCGTAGCGATGCAGGCCTCGACCCGTTTCTGCGGGCCGGCATTGCGCACTTCTGGTTCGTCACCCTGCACCCCTTCGATGACGGTAACGGTCGCCTTACGCGCGCCATTACCGACCTGGCACTGGCCCAGGGCGAACAGCAGGCCATCCGTTTTTACGCCATGTCGGCGAGCATCCTCGACGACCGCACCGGTTATTACCGCATCCTGGAATCGAGCCAGAGAGGCACGCTGGGTATCACCGCCTGGCTGCAATGGTTTCTCGCAACGCTGCTCAAGAGCCTGGAGCAGGCACTTGCTCGTATCGACCGCGTGCTGGTCAAAGCACGCTTCTGGCAGGCTCACCGCAGCCAAGCCTTGTCTGCCGAGCAGATCAAAGTGCTTAACCGCTTGCTCGATGGCGGCGAGAAAGGTTTCGAGAACGGCATCAGCGCGGCGCAATACCAAGCCGTGGCCAAGGTCTCGAAAGCTACCGCCACGCGCCATTTGAGCGATCTTGTCGAGAAGGGCTGCCTTGCCCGGCTACCCGGAGGCGGACGCAGCACGCGTTACCAAATGCAGCACTTGGAAAACGCTCAAGGCTGACCCCGCAGCGACAAAGCAGCGCACCAGAAGCGGCGCGACACCGTCGTGCCATTACGCCAAGTTTCGGTACTATCCGGTTAACTCAGGACTACCCAGGGACAGGAAATGGACTTCACCCCCGTCATTACGCAGGTCTGGGGCACGCTGGGCTGGTTTATCCCGCTGATGCTGTTAATTGGCCTGCTCAAATCGCCTTGGGCCAAGGGCCAGATTGGCGAACTCCTGGTGCGGCTATTTGCCCACTGGCAGCTGGACAAGCAGATCTACCGCCGCCTACACAATGTCACGCTGAACACCCCGGACGGCACCACGCAGATCGACCACGTATTCCTCTCGCCCTACGGCATCTTCGTGCTGGAAACGAAGAACATGAACGGCTGGATTTTCGGCTGCGAGAAGCAGGCGCAGTGGAGGCAGAAGCTTTACAAACGCACCTTCAAATTTCAAAACCCGCTACGGCAGAACTACAAGCACCTCAAAGCCCAGGAAGCTACCCTTGGCGTTGACCCCGAGCACCTGCGCTCGGTGATCACCTTTGTGGCGGCAGCACCTTCAAAACCGAAGTGCCGGCCAACGTGACCCAGGGCATCGGCCTTATCCGCTATATCAGGTCATTCCAGCAGCCAGTATTTAGCGCGGCTGATGTCGACGCCATGCTGCACGCCCTGCAAACTGGCCGCCGTGCACCAACGCTCGCCACCCACCGCGAGCATGTGCAAAACCTCAAGCGCCGTAGCGACCCAACAACCGAACGGCAATGCGCAAAAGCGGGGCAGCAATTTTGGGGATGCTCTGGCTTTCCCCAGTGCCGGACGATACAAATTCTTTAAGGAGTAGAGCTAGGAGGCCGGCATGATTCGCGTATTCATAAATAAATCTCTCCCCTTTTCGGAAGCTCACTGGGTCAGGAAAAACATTTGCCAATTCAAAGCCCTTGGCCGGATGAAATTCTCAACATTACAAAGGTGACTAAGCCATGAATGATATAGATGACACAAAGGAATCTGGCCAGGCTCTATCGAGCACGAGACGATTTAGTATCCGAAATCTACATCTGGATCCTAACAACTATCGAATCATTCATGAGGAAGAGCAGATAGATGTATCCGATGAACAGGCCAAAGATAAAATCGTCGCCCAGCGCACCTTGCGCCTTATCACCGGCGAGCGCAATCAACATATACAAGACTTAATTGATAGCTTCAAGACAAATGGCTATTTGCCCGTAGACCAGATCCAGGTTAGAGCCCTAGCCGATGGAGGCTATGTTGTTGTCGAAGGAAATAGACGAGTAGCTGCACTCAAAGTTTTATTTCAGGATCGAGAAAACAAAGGCGCTGACCTTGGGAAATTGGACCCTGAAATTTTCAGCCAGATACCAGTTGTAATTTACAATGATGCTGACGAAATGCATCACTTGACCTTGATGGCGCTAAAACATATTAGCGGAAACAAAAAATGGGGAGAATGGAACCAAGCAAAACTATTGGAGAAAATGAACTCCACCTATAAAATAAGCGAAAATGAAATATGCAAGCGGATAGGTATTTCAAAAGTCGAGCTTAGAAGAAGCCTTCGGGCGCTTTCACTCGTAGCACAATATAGGGCATCTGATTACGGTGACCAGTTCAATGAGACACGCTTCCCGATCTTTAGGCAAGCCGTAAGAAGTCAGGCTCTTAAAGAGTGGCTTGGCTGGAACGAAGACACAGCATCTGCCACTCACCCAACAAATAGAGATCTCTTCTTCTCCCTCCTGTCACGCGAACCTGCAGAAGAGACCGATGACGATGGGGAAGTAGGGTTAGCCGAAAAATATTTAGAGCCTGCTATCAACAAGCGAGATGACATCGATCTCCTTGCAAAAATTATCTCTGACCCTAAAGCTTTAGATCAACTCAAAATCACAAGAGACCTGAATTCAGCGTACAGAGCGAGCGACCTCGTGTTTAAGGAGAGACAGGAGGCAGCAGTAAAGTCTATCGCTATTGACATCGACACACTCAGCCAGCTCGCTATACGCCCGTCGAACCTGTCCGAGCTTGAGCATGCGCAAGGAAAGTTGCTGGGGATAATCAACAGAACTCGCGCAGTAAGCTTGACAAGCCTTGCCGGGGTCGACCAGAAATCTGTTTTCCACGACCGTATCGATGCGCACTTCGAAAGTATATTTGTTGAGTCTTACAAAAAGTTAGTAAAGCTGGAAATAAAAAAATTATCGAAAATCAACCTGTTTGCCGGACTGAACAACTCAGGTAAAACCACTTTACTTGAGGCAATCTATCTCCTCGCCAAACAAAATGACTTCGATGGATTACTTGAGGTTATGAGGCGGCGCGGAAAATTTTCGGCAGACCAAGTAGATCCGGAGTGGATTCTTGAGCAGATTAACGGTGATGAATATATAGTCAGCGGCACATTTGACAACGAGAAGACGCAAACCAGCATAAAAGCTCATATCGAAGAAGATTCGGCCATTGATAAATCACGCTACTTGTCCTCTATAGAAATTGATGCGAAATTTGGCAGCCATAGGAACGTATCGTGCTCTCGCATGTACAAAGGCCGGGAAAGAGAAACCCACGGTGATAGCATCAAACACCTATGCCCCGTAATATTTACAAGTCCATTTTTCTTGAATGAGCCTCACCGATATACAAATTATTATCATAGAAGCACACAAGCAAAAGCACTACCAACCATTTTTTCCTTTTTGAAAGAACACATACTGCCGTCGCTGCAAGACATTCGATTAACTGATGAAAGACAGCGCTTTGTTGTAAGCGATGAGCGCTTTGAACAGGGCGTTGATCTCTCCGCATACGGCGAGGGATTGCAGCGGATGTTTTTTCTCGCGCTTCTGTTCGCATCAGCACAAAACGGCGTGCTGCTAATTGATGAGTTTGAGAATGCCATCCACACAAAGCTTATCGGCCCATTTTCAAAATTCATCCATAACATGGCATTGAGCTTCAATGTCCAGGTTTTTATAACGAGCCACAGTAAAGAGTGCATTGATGCATTTGCTGAGGGCGTAAACACCTATAGCGATATGGCTTATCACGCCCTAGTGGCTGACAAAGGATTAATTAATGCTAGGGAATTTTCCGGCCATGAATTCAAGAGTCTTCTTGACGCAGGCGACGTTGACTTGAGGGAAGCGACTTAATGACTGACATTCAAGTTCTGCTAATTTTTTGCGAGGGACCGCATGATGCGGCTTTCACAAGACTTACTCTTGAAAAATTATTTAGTTATCAGCGCCAAACCCTTTGCTTCTCGGAATTCCCTTACCCGTTTAGCTCACTGTTTAAAAAATGCGCTCAAGATCACGTCGCAGGTGATCTACGACTAGACATGGCAAAAAAATTTTTCCTGCCCGACCACGTATTGAAAAAGGATGACAAGCTAGTACTAATATTCAACTACGGCGGATCTAACAGAAAAGCATCCGTTACTCCTTTCTTGGAAAAAATCATGGTTCTACACCATGGGGGCCAGGCATTCTCAACTGGTTATAAGGCTTTGGAAATCAGATACTTGTTTATGGCGGACGCAGACAGTATTGGTTCACAGCGCACTTTAGCCAAGATATCCGCCGACTTTTCATCTATTTCCGACTCCCCTTGGATCTCCGACCCTTGGATCAAGGTAGAAAACACATGTGGCTATACGCAAGGCGCTGAAAAGCAAATATATGCATACATATGGAGGCACTCAGCCTATGATAAAGGAACCCTTGAGAGCCTGATCGAGGAATGTATTGATCTAGCGCCGTTTCTTGCAATTGTAGACGAGCGTTTTCAATGGAGCATAGATCACACAGATAGCGAGCGTGCATCGGCTGAGCAAGCTAAGAGAGTGAAAGCGGCAGTGAGCCTCATGGGACAACGGGCCAAACCAGGCTCATCAATGAGCGTGATCGTCGATCAAGGCGGACTTCTAGACACTGAAAGCCTGCAGTCGTCGCAGGCAGTTCGTGCTCTGATAGATTTTCTCAGACCGCTAGCGTGAAAGATATCTTGGGGACACTCTCTTGACTGGATATTCTGCCTGGCACAGTAATATATCGGTACACTGCCAAGCTCTCAAACCATTCTCTAAATTACGCTTAGCATTGCTAGAAACGATGCTTTCAGGTGATTGTAACCACCCCCAGATATGCATTCTCATTAAGCTTATCGCGTTCCTACGCAACTCATAATCCTTTGGTCCACGGTCCGAGTCCGCGTGGCCCCGCCACCTTTGAAGCCGCGCCTTGCGCGGCTTTTTCGTTCTTGCTCATCTCTTCCGAGCGCCATGCCGCTCCTCCAGCTGGACGCAGCGCAGCAATAACTTTATTGCATATAAACCTGAACAAACGTTCCTAGACTCTCTAAGTCTCGCCCCCTATCGTGCGCGCGAGGCCGCTGTGTGTGGCCGGTCGTTACGCCACGTTTAAGGACGTCCATGCTTCCAGAATCGCTGTCGCTCGTGTTCGTCTGTGTCTTGCTGCTCTGGGTGCTGGTGTCATTCGTGCGGGAGACCTGGAGCCCGGACATCGTGGTGGCGATTGCGGTGGCGGTGTTGATCGCCAGTCAGTTGCTGACGCCCGCTGAGGTGCTCGGCGTCTTGTCGAACTCGGCCCCGGTGACCATTGCCTGCATGTTCGTCATTTCCGCGGCGCTGGAACGCACGGGCTGCATCGATGCACTGGGCAACTGGCTGGGTGGGTTGGTCGGTACCAGCCCGACACGCGTGCTTGGCGGGCTGACGATCACGGCGTTGGTCATTTCCGCCTTTCTCAATAACACCCCGGTTGTGGCGATTCTGACGCCGGTGGCGATTTCGCTGGCCAAGCGCGCTGACACCACGCCATCCAAGCTGCTGATTCCGCTGTCGTATGCCACGATTCTTGGCGGCACGCTGACGATGATCGGCACCTCGACGAACATTCTGGTCGACGGCGTGGCTCGCCAGGCCGGTCTCGCGCCGTTCGGCATGTTCGAGATAACCGGAGCTGCACTGGTGCTCGCAGCGGCCGGCACGCTCTATATGCTGACCATCGGCAAGCGGTTGCTGCCCGAGCGCGATACGCTGTCCAAGCTGCTCGGGCCACGGCTCGAGCGGACCTTCATGAGCGAGCTGCGGGTACCGTCGGGCTCGCCGGTGATCGGCAAAAGCATCGCCGATGCCAACCTCAACGGCGGCAGCGGCCTGCAGGTATTGCAGGTGAACCGCGGCACGCAACTTTACAGCCGGCCGGAACAGGACTTCAGCCTGCTGGCGGGCGATGTCCTGGTGATCCATGGACAGGTGAAGGATGTGGTCGAACTGCGGGGCAGCGGGCACCTGACCTTCAACCGCGGCGAGGCGTTCGAGACCATCAGTAGCGAAGACGAGGTGCTCGCCGAAGCCATCGTCGGGCGCAATTCGCGTTACAGCCACAGGCCGATGCGCAACCTCGATCTACGGGCACGCTACGGGATCAATGTGCTGGCCGTGCACCGCCACGACGAGAACATCCAGGGCAATCTGGACGACTTCCAGCTGCAGTTCGGTGACGTGATGCTGCTCGAGGGCTCGCCCGCGCAGATCAAGCGCTTTGCAGAGAACGGCGAACTGATCAGCCTCAACGCCGTGCAGGAGCACGCGTTTCGCCGGGACAAGGCACCGATTGCCATGACCACGACGCTGGCCGTGATGCTGCTGGCGGCATTCGGCGTGATGCCGATCGAAGGTCTGGCGATCATCGGCGCCGCCGCGGTGTTGGCCACCCGCTGCCTCGATGTCGAGGACGCCTATAAAGCAGTCGATTGGAAAATTCTCAGCCTGATCTTCGGCATGCTCGCGATCAGCGTGGCGATGAACAAGGTCGGCTTGGTCGGGCTGATCGTTTCCAGTGTCGTCGACCTGACACCCTGGGCTGGGCCGTTGTTCATGCTGGGGTTCATTTATTTGTTCACCTCGGTGTTGACCGAGATTCTCTCCAACAACGCGGTCGCCGTGCTGGTCACGCCCATCGCGATCGGCCTCGCCCAACAGCTGGGTATCGACCCGCGCGCCTTCGTCGTCGCGGTGATGTTCGCCGCCAGCGCCAGCTTCGCCACGCCCATCGGCTATCAGACCAACACCTTCGTGTACAACGCCGGCGGCTATCGCTTCGTCGACTTTCTCAAGGTGGGGATTCCGTTGAATCTGTTGCTGTGGGTCGTTGCGACGGCAGTGATTCCGCTGTTCTGGCCGCTGACACCGCTTTGAGGGCATGCCGCGCCAGGCGTCACTAAAGCTGGCCCGGGTAGCATAAGCCTGGACGCACGCCAGGCCTGTCCCTCGTCGCAGAGATTGGTGAAGGCGCTGGCCTTCTTGATATCGCAGCCCACGACCCCATACCAGAGAAAACCACCCGTTTCGGAGCCTGCCATGAGCGACCCGTTGATCATTCCTTGTGCGCATTGCGCCGGGCTCAATCGAATCCCTACCGACCGCCTGGCCGAGGGGCCGCGCTGCGGTCGCTGTAAATCCAGCGTACTGACCGACAGCCCCTTCGATGTCAATCAGGCCAGCTTCGCCAGTCAGATCAAGGGCGACCTGCCCTTGCTGGTGGACGTGTGGGCTAGCTGGTGCGGGCCTTGCCGCAGCTTTGCGCCCACCTTCGCCCAGGCTGCGGCCCAGCTGAAGGGGCGCTGTCGGTTGGCCAAGCTGGACAGCGAGGCCAACCCACAACTGTCGACCCAGCTGGGCATTCGCTCGATTCCGAGCCTGATCTTGTTCAGGAACGGCCGAGAAATTGCGCGCCAGAGCGGCGCATTGCCCTTGCCACAGCTCCTGGCCTGGCTTGCGCAGCAGGGCGTGTAACGCGTCCCTGAAAGCCAGCAAGGCGCGGTTTTCGCTGCTCACGAAACACCGCGTGCGCATCAGCCAATGCCGGCGCATGCATGAGGCAGAGCCACCGAACCGGTCGAAACCTTTAACAGACTGCCGGCAGCGCCACTCGGTTCCGATAAACGCGTCGACCTCTTATCAGGATATTTCAAGCAACGTTTGCCTCAGCCCAATCGCGATTGGATAATGCCGCCACTTTCACGGCGGACAATTTACCGATAGTCGCAGTACAGGGACGTCGACACGCCAACAACAAGGCTCGCAAACGAGCCGGTGAGTTCTCGCGTGATTCAATTCGATATCGATCAATGGCAGGCCTGGGCTCCGGGCCTGACGGGTGCCGGCGACTGGGCGAACTGGGCTCGGGCCCCGCACGACCCGGAAGATGGCGATGCCCAGCCGGACGTCGGCTTTCTGCCTGCCATGCAGCGGCGGCGAATGAGCCGTCTGGCGCGCATGGTGTTCGCCGTGGCCACGCCGCTGGCGGCAGGGCAGCCGCCGATGCCGCTGGTATACGCCTCACGCCACGGCGAAACCGCGCGCACCTTCGCCATCCTCAATGACCTGGCAAACGGCGAACCGCTTTCGCCGACGCAGTTCAGCCTGTCGGTGCACAACGCGATCATCGGGCTCTGGTCGATCCAGCAACAAGACCCCAGCGAGATGACGGCGCTGGCCGCACAAGGCGATGGCCTCGAGCACGCAGTCCTCGAAGCCTCCCTGCTGCTCGGCGAGGGTGCACCGGCAGTGCTGGTGGTGATCGCCGAAGACCAGACGCCTGAGCTGTATGCGCCCTGGATCGACGACGTCAGCTTCCCCTATGCCGTGGCGCTGCTGCTCAAACCGGGCCGCAGCTGGCAGCTGGGCCTCCAACCTGCAGAGAGCCGATTGCCACCGCCCCGTCGACCCCATGCGCTCGAATTGGTCGGCGCATTGCTCGATGGCCACGCCAGCCTTCAACATCAATGGGAGGGACGCCAATGGAACTGGCAGCAAATGCACTGAGCCGTCCCAACGCACCCTGGCTATGGCGCCTGATCGCCACCGGGCTGTCGTTCACCCTGTTCGGCCTCGGCGGGCTTTGCCTGCGCCTGGTCGTGTTCCCTCTGCTCGGGCTGTTGCCCGGCGATGCCGTCACGCGCCGCCGGCGGGCACGCCAGACCGTGAGCCGGCTGTTCTGGCTGTTCGTCCAGTTCATGTACCGCAGCGGCGTGCTGACTTACGAAGTCGAAGGCGCCGAGCGCCTGGGCCGCCCCGGCCAACTGGTGATCGCCAACCATCCCTCGCTGATCGACGTGGTCGTGCTGATCGCGCTGATCCGCGATGCCAATTGCGTCGTCAAACAGAGTCTCTGGGACAACCCCTTCACCCGAGGGCCGATCCGCGCCGCGCAATACATCAGCAACAACGGCAGCGCCGAGATGCTCGATGAAGCCGCCGACGCGCTGCAACAGGGCCAGACACTGATCATCTTTCCCGAAGGCACGCGCACCACGCCCGGCCAGGCGCCGCAGTTCCATCGGGGCGCGGCGGCAATCGCCCTGCGCGGCGCGGGCCTGGTCACGCCGGTGGTGATCAGCGTGACGCCGACCACCCTGACCAAGGCCGAGCCCTGGTATCGCATTCCGGCAAGGCGCTTTCACTTCCATCTGCGCGTCGGTGAGGACATCGATCCGCAGGCATTCGCTGCAGGGAAAGCGGCGCCCATCGCCTCGCGGCGACTCAACGACCATCTGCACCGACACTTCATAAAGGAGCTCGCACTCGATGAGCCAACTGCAGCTTGAAATCAAGCAACTGATCATCGACGCCCTGGGTCTGGAAGACCTCGGCCCGAACGACATCGCGGCCGACCAGCCGCTCTTCGGCGAAGGGCTCGGGCTGGACTCGGTCGACGCGCTGGAACTGGGCCTGGCGATCCAGAAGCGCTTCGGCATCAAGATCGATGCCGACGCCAAGGACACGCGCAAGCATTTCGCCAGTGTCGACAGCCTGGCCGCCTACGTTAGCGCCAACCGCGCCGTCGCCTGAGGAGGAACCCAACGTGAACAGTCGCAACGAGATCTTCCAGACCCTGCGCGATGCGCTGGTCGAACTCTTCGAACTCGACCCCGAGCGCATCAGCCTTGAAGCCAATCTGTATCAGGACCTGGAAATCGACAGCATCGACGCCGTCGACCTGATCGACCACATCAAGCGCCAGACCGGCAAGAAGATCGCCGCGGAAGAATTCAAGTCGGTCCGCACCGTAGGCGATGTCGTCGAAGCGGTGTATCGCCTGGTGAACCCGCAAACGGCCTGAGCCGCACGGTCAAGGAAGCCAGCCGTCGCCCGCTCACGCGGCCGGGCGGTTGCGATTCTGCCCAACGCGCAAACGGACAACACGTGATGCAAGCACCCGCACCACCAGGCAAGGCGAACGCCAGCCGGCTGATTGCTCTCGGCCTGTTGCTGGCTGGCCTCGCCTACCCGTTCGCCGTGTACCTGGGCCTGGAGCATCTGTCGCCGCGTCTGTTCGCGCTGCTGCTCGGCGCGCTATGGCTGGCGCGGATGTTCAGCGGCAGGCAAACGCCGCTCAGCCGCACGCTAGCGACGGTCGCCCTGGTGTTCTGCCTGCTGCTCGGTTTGGCCGGTGAGCCGGCGCTGCTGCGCTGGTACCCAGTGCTGATCAGCCTGGCGCTGCTCGGCCTGTTCGCCGGCAGTCTGTGCTCTGGCATGCCGATCATCGAGCGCCTCGCGCGGCTGAGCGAGCCTGAGCTGCCTCCCGCGGCGGTGCGCTATACGCGGCAAGTGACCTGGGTCTGGGTGGGCTATTTCGTCGTCAATGCCAGCATCGCCAGCGGCCTCGCGCTCTGGGCGCCGCTGAGCTGGTGGACGCTGTACACCGGGCTGATCGCCTATCTGCTGATGGGACTGCTCTTTGCCGGTGAGTGGCTGGTACGCCAGCGCATCAGGAACGCTAAATGAACTGGATTTCCCTGGAACACCTGCTCGATCAGACGCCCAAATCGCGCCCGGTCACGCTGGCCCCCGAGCTGGACCATGCCGAGCTGCGCCAGCAAGCGCTGCGCCTGGCCGCCGGGCTGCGTAACCGCGGTGTCGCCCGCCTCGCGATTCATCTGGAGGATGCGGGTGAGCTGGCCATTGCCCTGCTCGGCGCCTGGCGAGCCGGCGTAACGGTGTTGCTACCGGCCGATCTGCAACCCGCGAATCGCGCACGACTGGCCCACCAGGCCGACCTCTGGCTGACGGACCAGGACGGCGACGTGCGGATCGCGGACCTCATGGCCGAGCCGCTCGCAGGGGCGAAGCTGGATCTCGACCAGTGCCGACTGCTGCTCTGCACCTCAGGCTCCAGCGGCGAACCGAAACTGATCGACAAGCGCCTGCGTCAGTTGGCCAACGAAGTGGAAACGCTCGAAGCCTGCTGGGGCGCCGATCTCGGCGATGCCTGCATGATCGCCAGCGTCGCCGCACAGCATATTTACGGATTGCTGTTCCGGGTGCTCTGGCCGCTGTGCGCTGGCCGCCCCTTTCTGCGCCGTGCCCAGCCCTTCTCCGAAGACATCCAGCGGGCCAGCCGTCAGCACGCCAGCTTCTGCTGGGTGGCCAGCCCGGCACTGCTCAAGCGGATGAGCGATAACCTCGACTGGCCCGCCCTGCGCGGCGTGCGGCGAGTCTTTTCCTCGGGTGGCCCCCTCGATGCCGACGCCGCGCAGCGATTGCAGCAGCGTCTGGGCCAACTGCCGACGGAAATCTACGGCAGCTCGGAAACCGGCGGCATCGCCTGGCGTGAGGGTGGCAGCCTGTGGCAGCCGTTCCCCGCCGTGCAACTGAGCCAGGACGAACACGGCGCACTGCGCATCGCCTCACCTTGCCTGCCACCAGGCCATGTCGAGCAGACGGCCGATGCGGCGCAAATCGAGGCCGATGGGCGCTTCGAACTGCTCGGCCGGCTGGATCGTATCGTCAAGCTGGAAGAGAAACGCATCTCCCTGCCGATGCTGGAAGCGGGCCTGGCCACGCACCCGTTCGTCAGCGAAGCGCGCCTCGGCGTGATCGTCGACAACCGCGCCTACCTCGCGGCGCTGGTTGCCCTAAGCGAGGCCGGGCTGCATGCGCTGCGCAACGGCGGCCGACGCGCCCTGACCGAGGCACTGCGTAATCACCTGGCGAATCACTGCGAGGCGCTGGCCTTACCGCGTCGCTGGCGCCTGGTGCAGCAGCTACCTTACAACGCCCAAGGCAAGCTGCCGCAGGCCGACCTCGAGCGGCTGCTACAGGCCCCTCGCCCGTTGCAGCCCGAGCGCGTCAGTACAACCGAGCAAGACGCTCAATGGCAGCTGAAACTGGGCGTGCCGCTGGACCTCGCGCATTTCACCGGTCACTTCCCGCACACGCCTGTGCTGCCTGGCGTTGTGCAGATCGATTGGGCGATCGCGCTGGCCCGCGAGCTGATCGACGATCTGCCGCCGTGCTTTCGCGGCATGGAAGTACTCAAGTTCCAGCAGCTCGCCCGCCCGGGTGACCACCTGCACCTGACCCTGCGTTTTGACCGCGAGCGCAGCAAGCTGCACTTCGCTTACCGCAACGGCGAAGCGCCCTGCTCGTCCGGCCGCATTCTGCTGGGAGAACACCCGTGACCACCCTCACCCCGATTGCATCCGCCACCGACGCCCCGCCCACGCAGCCAGGCGTCCATCAGCAGTTGTCGCTGGCCATCGATGAAGACTGGTTCAAACCCTGTGCGGTGGTGCCGGTGTACAACCACGAGCGCAGCCTGCCATCAGTGGTTCGCGCGCTGCTCGCGGAGGATTTGCACTGCGTGCTCGTCGACGACGCCTCCCGCCCCGCCGCGGCAGAGGTCATCGACGCGCTGGCGCAGCATCCGTCGGTGCACCTGGTCCGGCACGGCGAAAATCGGGGCAAGGGCGCGGCGGTGGCCTCCGGGCTGCGCGAGGCGTCCCGTCTGGGCTTCAGCCATGCGCTGCAGGTCGACGCCGACGGCCAGCACGATCTCGACAGCGTGGCGCTGTTTCTCGACCGTGCCAGCCAGGCGCCGGATGCGCTGGTCTGCGGCTACCCCGAGTACGACTCAAGCGTGCCGAAGAGTCGACTCTACGGGCGCTACCTGACTCATGTGTGGGTCTGGATCAACACCCTGTCACTGTCGATTCGCGACTCCATGTGCGGCTTTCGCGTCTATCCGCTGCAGCCCACCCTGGCTCTGCTCGACTCGACGGCGCTGGGCCAGCGCATGGATTTCGACACGGAAATCCTGGTGCGCCTGCATTGGCGCGAGCAGCCGATGGTCTGGCTGCCGACGCGCGTGCATTACCCCACTGATGGCGTTTCGCACTTCCGCCTGTGGCGCGACAACCTGCTGATCTCATCGATGCATGCCCGGCTGTTCGGCGGCATGCTGCTGCGCGCGCCCGCCCTGCTCTGGCGTCGGTGGCGCGGATGAGCAACAAAGCCGTGCCCGGCTCACACTGGGCGGCACACCGCGAACGCGGCAGCTTCGCCTTGATGAAGCTCACCGCGGCGGCCGTGCGTCTGCTCGGCCGACGCGCCATGGCGCCGTTGCTGTACCTGATCGTGCTGTATTTCTACCTGTTTGGCCGCAGCGCGCGGCAGAGCGCCTGGGCCTATCAACGCCATCTCGCCGACTGGAGCGGTCGCCGCGACCTGACGCCCAGTTGGCGCAGCGTCTTCCGGCAATTCACCACCTTCGCCGACGCCTTGCTGGACAAGCTCGACGCCTGGGGCGGCCGCCTCGGTCTCGACAGGCTGGTGTTGCACGACCGGATGAATCTGCACGCCGAGCTCGAAGCACCGCGCGGCCAACTGCTGGTCGGCTCGCACCTGGGCAACCTGGAAATCTGCCGGGCGCTGGCTGAGATGGGCCGCAAGGTGAAAATGAATGTCCTGGTGCATACGCGCCATGCCGAACGCTTCAATCGGTTGCTCGACCAGTCCGGCGCGAACCACCTGCGGCTGATTCAGGTCAGCGAGCTGGATCCGGCGATCATGATGGAACTGTCACGAAGGCTGGATGCCGGTGAATGGCTGGCGATCGCGGGTGATCGCGTGCCGCTGCACGGTGCACGCATCGCGACTGCCGATTTCCTTGGCCAACCGGCCCATTTTCCTCAGGGCCCCTGGCTGCTGGCCGGGTTGCTGCAGTGCCCGGCGAATCTGCTGTTCTGCCTGAAACACGGCCAGCAATTCCATGTCCACCTCGAGCCCTTCGCCGAACGTATTCAATGGCGTCGCGGTGAGCGCGACGCGGTGGTGCAGCAGTGGGTGCAGCGCTATGCCGACCGCCTGGCGGCGCGTTGCCTGGAGGCCCCTTTGCAATGGTTCAACTTCTATCCTTTCTGGAACACCCATGACCAACGCTGAGCCCGTGATCTTTGGCGAAAACCACCTGCGCATCGAAGAGCTGCTGGCCGTGGCCCAGCGCCGTGCGCCGGCGCGGCTGCAGGCCGATGCGGCCTTCCGTGAGCGCATCGCGCGCGGCGCGCAATTTCTCGACACCCTGCTCGACCGGGAAGGCGTGATCTACGGCGTGACCACCGGCTACGGCGACTCCTGTGTCGTCGCAGTGCCGCTGCATCAGGTCGAAGCGCTGCCGCAGCACCTGTTCACCTTTCACGGCTGTGGCCTCGGCAAGCTGCTAGACGCCGAAGCCACCCGCGCGGTGCTGGCCGCCCGCCTGCGTTCGCTGACGCATGGGATGTCCGGGGTGCGCATCGAGCTGCTCGATCGCTTGCAGGCATTCCTCGAACACGACGTCCTGCCGCTGATTCCGGAAGAAGGCTCGGTCGGTGCCAGCGGCGATCTGACGCCGCTGTCGTATGTCGCCGCGGCGCTGGCCGGCGAGCGCGAGATGATGTTCCGCGGGGAACGCCGCAGCGCCGCCGAGGTGCATCGCCAGCTCGGCTGGACGCCGTTGACCCTGCGACCCAAGGAAGCCCTGGCGCTGATGAACGGCACTGCGGTGATGACCGGCCTGGCCTGCCTCGCCTATGCCCGTGCCGATTACCTGCTGAAACTGGCTACCCGTATCACCGCGCTCAACGTGATCGCGCTGGAAGGCAACCCCGAGCATTTCGACGAACGACTGTTCGCCGCCAAGCCGCACCCGGGGCAGATGCAAGTGGCCGCCTGGATTCGTCAGGACCTGGCCATCGAGGCACCGACCGCACCGCTGCATCGCCTGCAGGACCGCTATTCCATCCGCTGCGCGCCGCACGTTTTGGGCGTTCTGGCCGACAGCCTGGGCCTGCTACGGCAGTTCATCGAAACCGAACTGAACAGCGCCAACGACAACCCGATCATCGACGCCGACAACGAGCGCGTGCTGCACGGCGGACATTTCTACGGCGGCCATATCGCCTTCGCCATGGACAGCCTGAAGAATCTGGTGGCCAACGTCGCCGATCTGCTCGACCGCCAGCTCGCCCTGCTGGTCGACAGCCGTTACAACCACGGCCTGCCGAGCAACCTGTCCGGTGCGCCAGCCGCCACGGCGGTGATCAATCACGGCTTCAAGGCGGTGCAGATCGGCACCAGCGCCTGGGCCGCCGAAGCCTTGAAGAACAGCATGCCGGCCAGCGTTTTCTCGCGCTCCACCGAGTGCCACAACCAGGACAAGGTGAGCATGGGCACCATCGCCGCACGCGATGCGCTGCGCAGCCTGGAGCTGACCGAGCAGGTCGCCGCCGCCACGCTGATCGCCGCCAACCAGGGCGTCTGGCTGCGCCAGCGGGGGCAGACCGCGCGCCCTCTGCCCGCGCCACTGCAGGCCATGCATACCGCGCTGGGTGAGGATTTCCCTCCACTGATCGAGGATCGCGCACTGGAAGGCGAGCTGCGCCTGTGCCTGCAACGCATCCGCGCACAACACTGGGGGCTCTATGCGTAAGGGCGGCGTGCTGCAGGCAGAGGTCGAGGTGCTGGTGCCCTTCTTCGACGTCGACTCCATGGACGTGGTCTGGCACGGCCATTACATCAAGTACTTCGAGGTCGCCCGCTGCGCCCTGCTGGAGCGGATCGGCCACAACTACACACAGATGCGCGATGCCGGTTACGCCTGGCCGATCATTGATGTGCAACTGCGCTACATACGCGGGGCCCGCTTCAACCAGCGCATCGTCGTTCGCGCCGATCTGCTGGAATGGGAAAACCGCCTGAAGATCAATTACCTGATCAGCGACGCCGAAACCGGCGAGCGCATGACCCGCGGCAGCACCGTGCAGGTTGCGGTGGAGATCGCCAGCCGCGAGATGCTGCTGGCATCGCCCTCGGTATTCGTCGAAGCCGTGGAACGGGCCCTATCGTGATCCCACTGTTCACGCGCCTTGCGGGGCCGACGCTGCTGGTGCTGAGCCTGTCGCTGACGACGGTGGCGCGTGCCGACGCCTTCGATCTGACGGATCTCGGCAGCCAGTTGAGCGAGCCCGAGGTCATCCGCGGCAACTTCACCCAGGAAAAGTACCTGCGTGCGCTGCCCCAGCCGCTCGTCAGCACCGGCACCTTCGTCCTGGCGCGCGATCAGGGCCTGCTCTGGTTCCTGCGCGAACCGCTGCAACAGGATTACCGCATCAGCCCTTCGGGGATCGCCCGACGCGACGCCAACGGCTGGCATCCGACCCAGCAGCAAGGCGCCGCCGCGCGTCAGAACGACCTGTTCCTCGCCGTGCTGCGCGGGGATACGGAGGCCCTGCAACGCGATTTCGAGCTGCAGCTCAGCGGGACCGCGGATAGCTGGACGCTGACACTGACCCCGCGCTCGAAGCTGCTCGGACAGATATTCACCCGCATCGTCATCCAGGGTGGCTCGACCGCCGAGCGCATCGAGCTGCTGGAAACCCAGGGCGACAGCACCCTGCTGTTGCTGACCGACAGCCAGATCGACGAACAGTTGAGCCCCACCGAACGCCATGATTTCGCCGACTGACCAAGCGCTCAGGTTTCCGGCCTGGCTGTCCTCGCTGTTCTTCGTGGCGCTGCTCGGGCTGGTGGCGCTGACCGCATGGCAATGGCGCGATGGCCCACCGGTCAGCGCCAACCTGTTGCAACTGCTGCCCAGCGGCGCGCCCGGCGAACTGGAGCAACTCGCCGAGCGCCGGGTACAGCAACCGCTGAATCGCGATCTGATGTTGCTGATTCATCACGCCGATGAAGCAGCCGCCTTCGCACTGGCCGATGAAATCGCCGACGACCTCCGGGGCAGCGGCCTGTTCGCCCAGGTCCGGCGCTCGGTGCAAGCCGACCTGCCCGCGGTACGCCAACAGTTGCTCGACCAGCGCCTGGCACTGCTCGACCGGGCGAGCCGAGAAGCCCTGATCGCCTCGCCCGGGGACTTCGTTCGACAACGTGTACAACGCCTTTACAGCCCGTTCGACAGCACCAGCCTGGTGCCAGTCGAGCAGGACTGGTTCGGCATCGCCGATCTGGCGCAGCGACAATTGCCGCAACCGGGCCATATCCATCCGCGTCCCGATGGCCGGCTGCTGGCCGAACATGAGGGCCAGCACTGGGCGGTGATCCATGCGCAAACCCAGGGCGATGCCTTCGACGATCAGTTGCCGCTGCTGGTGGACGATCAGATTCGCGCTGCGCGCCATCGGGTAGAGGCTGAGCAGGGCGAACTGCTCGCCGCTGGCGGCATCTTGCATGCCGCTTACGGCCAGCGCCAGGCGCGCGAGGAAGCCAGCCTGATCGGCAGCGTTTCGCTCGTCGCCACGCTGGCGTTGCTGCATTTGCTGTTCCGTACACCGCGTGTCCTGCTGGTGGCGTTGCCCGTGGTGGTCGGCGCGCTGAGCGGCGCCGCTGCCTGTATCGCATTGTTCGGCCAGATCCATGTGCTGACCTTGGTGCTCGGCGCCAGCTTGGTCGGCGTAAGCATCGATTTTCCGCTGCACTACCTTTCCAAGAGCTGGACCTTGCAGCCATGGCGTGCCTATCGAGCCCTGCGCTTGACGCTTCCGGGTCTGGCGCTGGCGCTGACTACCAATGTCATCGGTTACCTGGCCATGGGCTTCACCCCGTTCCCGGCGCTTAGCCAAGTGGCGGTGTTTTCCGCGGCGGGCCTGCTTGGCGCCTTCGCCTGCGCCACCTGCCTGTTGCCCTCGCTGCTGAACGCGCCGCTGCAACCTTGGGCCGCACCGCTGGGTTGGGCCCAGCGCGGATTGGCGCTGCGCGAGGCATTGCTACGGCGGATCCCCTCGATCTGGTTGCTGGCCGGGTTCGTCCTGTTCTGCATCGCCGGCATCAGTCAGCTGTCCTTCAAGGATGACCTGCGCCAGTGGGTCGCCCGCGCGCCCGCGCTGCAGCAGCAAGCCGAACGCGTCGGCGAGATCACCGGCTTCGAGCCGACCAGCCAGTATTTTCTGGTTCGCGCGGCGTCCCCCGACGAGCTGCTGGAGCGCCAGGATCAGCTCACCACGCGTCTCGATGAGCTGGTGGCCGAGCAGAAGCTGCACGGCTATCTCGCGCTGAGCCAGCTGGTCACCCCGACGACCGCCCAGGAACGTCTGCACCTCGCGCTGCCGCGTTTGCTGGAGAGCAGCCAGCCCCTGCTGAAGCTCGGTATTACCGCCGACAAGCTGGAAAAGGAACTCGCCGAGCTACGGTCAAAACCCGTGATCCGCCTCGAGGAGGTGCTGGCCGGCCCGCTCGCAGAACCCTGGCGCCCCTTGTGGCTGGGCGTGCAGGGCGACGGTTCGGCGGCCGGTCTGGTCAGCCTGCAAGGGCTTCGCGACAGCTCGGTGCTGCACGGTCTGGCCGAAAGTATCGGCGGCGCCAGCCTCGTCGACCGGCCGGCGGAGCTGAACCGTCTGTTCGCCGAGACCCAGCGCCAGGCGGCGCTGCTCAAACTCGGCGCCGCTGCGCTCATTTTCGCCCTGCTGTGCCTGCCGTTCGGCTGGCGTGGCGCGGCGCGCTGCCTGGCCGTGCCGCTGCTGGCGGCGCTGGGCAGCCTGGCCTGCCTGGGCTGGCTGGGCCAACCCCTGACCCTGTTCGGCCTGTTCGGCCTGGTGTTGGTTACCGCGATCGGCGTCGACTACGCCATCCTCATGCGCGAGCGAATCGGCGGCGCCGCGGTGAGCCTGGTCGGCACCCTGCTCGCGGCGGTAACCACCTGGTTGTCGTTCGGCCTGCTGGCCCTGTCGAGCACGCCGGCGGTGAGCAACTTCGGTCTGGCGGTGGGGCTCGGCCTGGTGTGCGCCTTCGCGCTGGCACCCTGGGCCGCCGCGCCGGTAACGGAGACCCGACGTTGATCCGGCCGCAGCGTGCATCGGCGCGGTTCCCGCGGGTCGCTGCGAGGGCATCCGGCTGCCCTGGCGGTGACCTCAACCGAGTAATAGATTTCCCGTCTGGGCCAGCCATGCCTGGCATTTCTCATTCCCATCGAGTCGAACAAGGAAGGTTGCAGTGAATTCAGAACACCGTAGCGTCGTCATCATCGGTGCGGGGCCTTCCGGCGCCATCGCGGCCGCCCTGCTCAAACGCAAGGGGCATGACGTCCTGATCATCGAGCGTCAGCGGTTTCCGCGCTTCTCCATCGGCGAAAGCCTGTTGTCGCACTGTCTGGATTTCATCGAGGAAGCCGGCATGCTCGAAGCGGTGCAAGCCGCCGGATTCCAGACCAAGCATGGCGCGGCCTTCGGCTGGGGTGAGCGCTACACCGAGTTCGACTTCCGCGACAAATTCACCGCAGGGCACAGCAGCACCTATCAGGTTCAGCGCGCCGATTTCGACAAGTTGCTGGCCGATCAGGCCGAGTCGCAGGGCGTGGAGATCCGCTACGAAGAGGAAATCACCGCCGCGGAGTTCGACGGCTCGCGCCCGCGTCTACAGGTGCGCCGTGCCGACGGCGGCGAATATGCCATCGAAGCGGATTTCGTCCTCGACGCCAGCGGTTACGGCCGCGTGCTGCCGCGCCTGCTCGAGCTGGAGGCGCCGTCGAATTTCCCGCTGCGCCGTGCCGTGTTCACCCACATCCAGGACAACATCGACGATCCACGCTTCGATCGCGAGAAGATCCTCATCACCACCCACCCCGAGCTGCGCGACGTCTGGTACTGGACCATTCCGTTCAGCAACGGCCGCTGCTCCCTTGGCGTCGTCGCCAGCGCCGAACGCTACGAAGGTCGTCCGCAGGATCTGGACGCATGCCTCAAGGGCTTCGTGCAGGAGGCGCCCAACCTCAAGCGCATCCTCCAGAACGCCGAGTGGGATACCCCGGCACGGCTGATCGGCGGCTATTCGGCGAACGTCACGACCCTGCACGGTCCGGGCTTCGCCCTGCTGGGCAATGCGGCGGAATTTCTCGACCCGGTGTTTTCTTCCGGCGTCACCATCGCTATGCGCTCGGCGAGCATGGCGACCGCCGTGCTGCATCGCCAGCTGTCGGGCGAAGCGGTGGACTGGGAAACCGAGTTCGCCGTGCCGCTCAAGGCTGGCGTGAACACCTTCCGAACCTACGTCGAGGGCTGGTACGACAGCAGTTTTCAGAACGTCATCTATGACGAACACGCCCAGCCGGAGATTCGTCGAATGATCAGTTCGATCCTCGCCGGCTACGCCTGGGACACCACCAATCCCTACGTCGCCGAACCCAAACGCCGCTTGCGGGTGCTGGCCGAACTGTGCGCCCCCGCGGTGCCGGCATGAGTCGTCCGGCATGATTACGCGTCACCTATCGCGCCCGGTCTGGCTGGCGCTGCTGCTGATGCTTAGCGCCTGCGCTCAGCAGCCACCGCTGCCGACACAAGCACCGCGGCTGACGTTGCCGATGCAGTTGCATATCCAGCGACGAAGTGACGACCAGGTGAGCGACTGGCTGTTGGTCATCCAGCAGGAAGGCGCTGATCTGCGCTGGTCGTTGCTCGATCCGCTGGGCGTCCCGCTGGCGCGCCAGCTGTTGCGCGACGGCCGCTGGCAGGCGGACGGCCTGCTTCCCCCTAATCCCGAGGCGCGCGAGCTGTTCGCCGCATTGCTGTTCGCGCTGAGCCCGACCGACCAGCTGGACGTGCTTTACGACGATGCGTGCTGGACACAGCAGCCAGGCGGGCGCTCGCTGACAGCCGACGCGTCCTCCTGGCACGTCCGCTATCTGGAAGACGGCCGTTTCGAACTCGACGTCGGGCCGGCGCTGACCTATGGTGTCGCCCCCATCGCGACAGCCGGAGCTCGCCAGCAATGACCGCTTACCTGAATGCCCTGGGGTTGGTCTGCGCGCTGGGCCGCAGTAAGGCGGAGGTCGCCAGGCGCCTGCTGGACGGTGACGACTCGGGCATGCAGCCCTATCCGCAAGCGGTCGCCGGTCGCCTGCTGCCGGTCGGCGCGGTCACAGGCACGCTGCCCACCCTCGACGATGCGCCGCTGCGTCACGCCACGCGCAATAACCAGCTGCTGCTGGCCGCGGTCGAGCAGATCGAAGTCGAACTGCATGAGGCGATCGCCCGCTTCGGCCCATCCCGTATCGGTGTGGTGATGGGCACCAGCACCACCGGCATCCAGGAAGCCACTCGGGGCATCACCGAGCTGGTGCGCGAAGGGGAGCTACCGGCCAGCTATCACTACGGTCATCAGGAGCTTTGCGCGCCCGCCAGCTTTCTCAGCGAGCGGCTGCAACTCAGCGGTCCTGGCTATTCGATTTCCACCGCCTGCACCTCGAGCGCTCGCGCCCTGCTCAGCGCCAAGCGCCTGCTGGATGCGGGCATTTGCGATGCGGTGATCTGCGGCGGTGTGGACAGCCTCTGCGATTTGACCCTGCAAGGGTTCAGCGCCCTGGAGGCGACCAGCGAGCGCATCTGCAATCCGTTTTCGGTCAACCGCGACGGCATCAATATCGGCGAGGCGGCCGCGCTCTTCCTGATGACCCGCGACGCGGCGCCGATCGCGCTGCTCGGCGGTGGCGCCAGCTCGGACGCACACCATATTTCCGCGCCCGACCCGCAAGGCCTGGGCGCCATTGAGGCGATGCGCAAGGCGCTCGCCGGGGCAGCCATTCAAGCGGAGCAGGTCAGCTATCTGAACCTGCACGGCACCGCCACCTTGCACAACGATGCCATGGAAAGCCTGGCGGTCGCCGCGGTGTTTCCGGCCGGCGTGGCCTGCTCATCGAGCAAGCCGCTGACCGGGCACACCCTGGGCGCGGCCGGTGCGCTGGAAGCCGCGTTCTGCTGGCTGGCCCTGTCCGAGCACAATCCAGCCCAAAGGCTGCCGCCACATCGCTGGGACGGCGAGCAGGATGCCGTCCTGCCGCGGCTGGACCTGATCGCTGCCGGCACGACGATGGCCGCCGCCGGTCCGCGCCGCATGATGAGCAATTCTTTCGCCTTTGGCGGCAACAACATCAGCTTGATCCTGGGAGACGCGCCATGATCGATTGGCCAGTAGCCGAACTGCTGCCGCATGCCGGCGACATGATCCTGCTCGATGCGGTCGAGGCATTCGACGCAGACAGCATCGATGCGCACGTGAAGGTGAAGCCCGGCGGGCTGTTCAACCTGCCCGATGGCAGCCTGCCCGCCTGGGTCGGTGTCGAGATCATGGCGCAGACGGTCGCCGCGTTCGCCGGCTGTCAGGCACGCCAGGCCGGGCTGCCGGTGGAGCTGGGCTTTCTGCTCGGCACCCGCCAGTTTCAATGCGATGTCGAGCGTTTCCCCGTTGGTACCGCGCTACGCATTCGCGCGCTCCGCTCGCTGCAGGACGACAACGGCATGGGCGTGTTCGAATGCCACCTCGACGGGCCCGGCATTCATGCCGAGGCGCGTCTCAACGTTTTTCGCCCGCCTGAAGTGGCGAGCTATCTTCAAGAGCCCAGCCCATGAGCAACAGCATTCTCGTCACCGGCTCCAGCCGTGGCATTGGCCGCGCCATCGCCTTGCGCCTGGCCCGCAGCGGCCACGACATCGTCCTGCATTGCCGCAACCGGCGCGACGAAGCAGAGGCGGTCCAGGCACAGATCCAGGACCTGGGACGCCAAGCGCGCATCCTGCAGTTCGACGTCGCTGATCGCGCGCAATGCCGCGCGCTGCTGGAAGCCGATATCGAAGCGCACGGCGCCTATTACGGGGTGGTCTGCAACGCCGGCCTCACCCGCGACGGCGCTTTTCCGGCCTTGACCGAGGACGACTGGGATCTGGTCATGCGCACCAACCTGGATGGCTTCTACAATGTGCTGCAGCCGCTAACCATGCCGATGATTCGTCGCCGCCAGCCGGGGCGGATCGTTTGTATCACCTCGGTATCGGGCCTGATCGGCAACCGCGGCCAGGTCAATTACAGCGCCTCCAAGGCCGGCGTGATCGGTGCAGCCAAAGCGCTGGCCGTCGAACTCGGCAAACGGCGTATCACGGTCAATTGCGTCGCTCCGGGGCTGATCGACACCGACATGCTCAACGACGATCTGCCCATCGAGGACATGCTCAAGATGATTCCCGCTCAACGCATGGGCACCCCCGAAGAAGTCGCCGGCGCGGTCAATTTCCTCATGTCGGAAGAGGCCAGCTACATCACCCGCCAGGTCCTGGCGGTCAACGGCGGGTTGTGCTGATGAAACGCGTCGTCGTCACCGGCATGGCCGGCATCACCTCGCTGGGCAGCGACTGGGCCAGCATCGAAGCCAACTTCAGCGGCAACCGCAGCGGCATCCGCTACATGCACGAGTGGGATCGCTTCACCGAGCTCAATACCCGCCTGGCCGGGCCGGTGGATGATTTCGTCGTCCCCGGCCATTGGACACGCAAGCAGCTGCGCAGCATGGGCCGAGTCTCACGGTTGTCGGTAAAGGCCGCCGAGCAGGCACTCGAACACGCGGGCCTGCTCGATGACGCATCGATCCGCGACGGCCGCATGGGCGTTGCCTGCGGCTCGTCCACTGGCAGTACCGAGGAGATCAAGGCCTTCGGCAACATGCTGCTCAACTCCGTGGCCGACGGACTGAACGCCAACTCCTACATCCGCATGATGCCGCACACCACAGCGGCCAATATCAGCATCTTTTTCGGCCTCACCGGCCGGGTGATCCCCACCTCCAGCGCCTGCACCAGCGGTAGCCAGGGCATCGGCTATGCCTACGAGGCGATCAAGTTCGGCCGCCTGCCGATGATGCTCGCCGGCGGCGCCGAAGAGCTGTGTGCGACCGAAGCCATGGTGTTTGACGCACTCTATGCGACCAGCCTGAAGAACGATGCGCCGCACACCACGCCGCGCCCGTATGACGCCGGCCGCGATGGGCTGGTCATTGGCGAGGGCGCCGGCATGCTGGTGCTCGAAGAGCTCGAGCACGCGCTCGCCCGCGGCGCCACCATCCACGCCGAACTGGTCGGCTTCGGCAGCAATGCCGACGGCCAGCACGCTACCAAACCCGAACAGCTGACCATGCGCCGTGCCATGGAGCTGGCCCTGGACGATGCCAACCTGCAGCCCGAAGCCATCGGCTACGTCAACGGCCACGGCACCGCCACCGAGCAGGGCGACATCGCCGAGACCCAGGCGACCCAGTCGCTGTTCGGCTCACGCATGCCGATCAGTTCGCAGAAGAGTTTCTTCGGACACACCTTGGGCGCCTGCGGCGCGCTGGAGTCCTGGTTCAGCATCGAGATGCTGAACCGCGATCACTACATCCATACGCTCAATCTCGATAGCATCGATCCGCGCTGCGGCGAGCTGGACTACCTCGTCGGTGCGCCGCGCGTGATGCAGCACGAATTCGTGATGAACAACAATTTCGCCTTTGGCGGCATCAATACCTCGCTGATTTTCCGCCGCTGGGCCTGAATCCCCCAAAAACCGCAAGGAGAATGCAATGAAGAAAAGTACATGGATCGGCGCTGCACTGGTGCTCTGTGCGCTGCCCGGAATCAGCCAGGCCCGCGACACCACCCATTACCTGCCGTTCGACCAGGTAGTGGCCGAAGCCACCGCCTCCGGCAAGCTGGACGGCAGTGTGAAGTTCTACCTCGCGGGCAAGACGCCCAAAGGCGCGCAGATCATTCGCAGCGGCGTGACCACCAGCAAGAAGACCAACGCCTTCAACAAGACTGACGAAGGCGCATGCAGCTGGGCGCTGCAATCGGCGCTGATCGGCATGCAGCAGGCTGCCAAGGCGGCCGGCGCCAACGCCGTGGTGGACATCGCCAGCAACTACAAGCATGTCGAATACAAGAACAGCCAGAACTACGAGTGCCATGCCGGTGCGATCATGGCAGGCGTGGCCATCAAGGGCGACCTGGCCAAGGTCAAGTAAATACCCTGGGCGCTCGGTACCGCCGGGCGCCCTTTCGATCGATTCATCCTCTCCGACCGTCGCCTCGCCGGCGATTCCTGGCGAACGAATAACTGGACCCGCAAGTCAACAGAGCAGACCCTTTTAACCATTCAAGGAGCTGCCCATGTTCGGCAAGTCATCGCACAAGTTCGAAATCAACTACATCTTCCAGAATGACCCGCGTGTTCAGATCGTCGAATCTGACGAAGAGCGCATGTCGCAAGGCAGTGCCGCCCGGCACCTGATTGAACTGCACAACGGCGATGCCGAGAACAGCCTGGTGATGCCCGAGGCGAATGCCGATGAGGCCAAGCTGCTGGAGCAGGCCGAGGTGATCGGCATTACCGATATTCGCGTGACCAAGCTGATCCATGAGCACGAGCCAGGCACCACGCCGGGGCACTATCAGCAGCCATGAACGAAAAGAGCCGCAAAAGCGGCTCTTTGTTTTTCAGGGGCTTCCCCGTCAGTCGTGATACCGAGCCGACAGTTCGTGTACCGATTCGATGAAGGCACCGGCATGGGCCGGATCGACTTCCGGTGTAATGCCATGGCCCAGATTGAACACATGGCCTTCGCCGTGGCCGAAGCTCGCAAGAATGCGTCCGACCTCGGCACGAATGGCGTCCGGCTTGGCGAACAGTACGCTGGGGTCCATGTTGCCCTGCAACGCCACCTTGTCGCCGACGCGGGCACGCGCGGCACCGATGTCGCAGGTCCAATCGAGCCCCAGGGTCTCGGCGCCGCTCTCGGCCATCGACTCGAGCCAGAGCCCGCCACCCTTGGTGAAGAGGATCACCGGCACGCGGCGACCGTCATGCTCACGAATCAGCCCATCGACGATCTTCTGCATGTAGGCCAGCGAAAACTCCTGGTAAGCCGCCGCCGACAGGCTGCCACCCCAGGAATCGAAGATCTGCACCGCCTGGGCACCGGCCAGGATCTGCCCATTGAGGTAGCTGGTCACCGACTGCGCCAGCTTGTCGAGTAGCGCATGCATGGCCTGCGGATTCTCGTACAGCATCGCCTTGGACTTGCGGAAGTCCTTGGAGGAGCCGCCCTCGACCATGTAGGTCGCCAGCGTCCATGGGCTGCCAGAGAAGCCAATCAGCGGCACGCGGCCGTTGAGCTCACGGCGGATGGTGCGCACCGCCTCCATCACGTAGCCTAGGTCCTTCTCCGGATCCGGGATCGGCAACGCCTCGATGTCGGCCATGCTACTGACGACTTTCTTGAAGCGCGGCCCTTCACCAGTCTCGAAATACAGGCCTAGCCCCATGGCGTCCGGCACGGTAAGGATGTCCGAGAAAAGAATCGCGGCATCCAGCGGATAACGCTCCAGCGGCTGCAGCGTGACCTCGCAGGCCAGCTCGGGGTTCATGCACAGGCTCATGAAGTCGCCCGCCTTGCTACGGCTGGCCCGATACTCGGGCAGGTAGCGGCCGGCCTGACGCATCATCCACACCGGGGTGACGTCGACAGGTTGCTTGAGCAGGGCGCGAAGGAAGCGATCATTCTTCAAGGCAGTCATGTCTGGGTTCCAGCAAAAGAGTGGCGGCATTGTCGCAAAGCGGAAAACAAAAGGCACGGCGAGCGCCGTGCCTTTTATCCATGGGCTTGATTCTGGTCAGGCTTTGGCAGGCGCCAGCGCTGGCAAGCCAGTCGTAGGGTGGATGTCGCTCTCTACATCCACCTTGAGACTGCTCGGTGATTGCAGAGGCTCGATCCGCCCGCGAGATCACACTTCCAGGTAGTCCAGAATCCCTTCGGCCGCCTGGCGGCCTTCGAAGATGGCGGTCACCACCAGGTCGGAGCCGCGCACCATGTCGCCACCCGCGAAGATCTTCGGGTTGCTGGTCTGGTGCTTGAACTGACCCTGTTCCGGCGCCACGACACGGCCCTGGTTGTCGGTCTGGATGTTCTGGCCTTCGAACCAGTCGGCCGGGCTCGGACGGAAACCAAAGGCGATGACCACGGCATCGGCCGGCAGCACTTCCTCGGAACCGGGGATCGGCTCGGGACTGCGACGACCACGGGCATCCGGCGCACCGAGACGGGTCTCGACCACCTTGACGCCCTCGACCTTGCCTTCACCAACGATGGCGATGGGCTGGCGGTTGAAGAGGAACTTGACGCCCTCTTCCTTGGCGTTTTTCACTTCCTTGCGTGAACCCGGCATGTTCGCCGCGTCACGCCGGTAAGCGCAGGTCACGCTCTTGGCGCCCTGACGGATCGACGTGCGGTTACAGTCCATCGCCGTGTCGCCGCCACCGAGGACCACGACCTTCTTGCCCTTCATATCGACAAAGTCTTCCGGCGATTTTTCGAAGCCGAGGTTGCGGTTGACGTTGGCGATCAGGAAGTCGAGCGCGTCGTGCACGCCCGGCAGGTCCTCACCGGGGAAGCCACCCTTCATGTAGGTGTAGGTGCCCATGCCCATGAATACCGCATCGTAGTCGGCGAGCAGCTGGTCGATGGTTACGTCCTTGCCGACTTCGGTATTCAGGCGGAACTCGATACCCATGCCGCCGAAAATCTCGCGACGGCGGCTGAGCACGCTTTTCTCCAGCTTGAATTCGGGGATGCCGAAGGTCAGCAGGCCACCGATTTCCGGGTTCTTGTCGAACACTACCGGGGTCACGCCGCTGCGTACCAGCACGTCGGCGCAACCGAGACCGGCCGGGCCAGCGCCAATGATCGCGACCTTCTTGCCGGTCGGTTTGACCTTGGACATGTCAGGGCGCCAGCCCATGGCGAACGCGGTGTCGGCGATGTACTTCTCCACCGAGCCGATGGTGACCGCGCCAAAGCCATCGTTGAGGGTACAGGCGCCTTCGCACAGACGATCCTGCGGGCAGACACGGCCACAGACTTCCGGCAGGGTGTTGGTCTGATGCGCCAGTTCGGCGGCCGCAAGGATGTTGCCCTCGGAAACCAGCTTCAGCCAATTGGGAATGTAATTGTGAACCGGGCACTTCCACTCGCAATAGGGGTTACCGCAACCCAGGCAGCGGTGGGCCTGCTCGCAAGCCTGCTGCGGCTTGAAGGGTTCATAGATCTCGACGAACTCTTTCTTGCGCTGGCGCAGCAGCTTCCTCTTCGGATCCTTGCGCCCGACCTCGATGAACTGGAAGTCGTTATTCAGACGTTCAGTCATTTCAAAACCTCTTAACGGCAGCCGCAAGCCCAGGGCTGCTAGCTGCGTGACAATCACGGAGCGGGGCGGGCCTCGGTTGGATGGCCGAGGCTTGCCGCTTGAATCTGCTTGTTATTGGGGGTTGGCCCGAGTGGTCGACAGCAACGTTGCCAGGTTGGCCGCCTTCGGCTTGACCAGCCAGAAGCGCCGCAGGTAATCGTCGAGGTTCTCCAGAAGCTTGGCGCCCCATGCGCTGCCGGTTTCGGCGACGTATTCGCGCAGCACTTCTTGCAGATGGCTACGGTGAGCTTCCATGGCCTCACCCGTGATGCGCTGCAGGTTGACCAGCTCGTTATTCACCCGATCGACGAAGCTGTTGTCCATGTCGAGCACATAGGCGAAACCGCCGGTCATACCCGAGCCGAAGTTGTAGCCAGTCTTGCCGAGGACGCAGACGAAGCCGCCAGTCATGTATTCGCAGCAGTGATCACCGGTGCCTTCCACGACCGCGTGCGCGCCGGAGTTACGCACCGCAAAGCGCTCGCCGGCGGTCCCGCTGGCGAACAGTTTGCCGCCGGTGGCGCCATACAGGCAGGTGTTGCCGATGATGGCCGAATCCTGCGACTCGAACTCGCTGCCCTTCGGTTGAGTGATCACCAGCTTGCCGCCGGTCATGCCCTTGCCGACGTAGTCGTTGGCGTCCCCCTCCAGATACAGGTGCAGGCCACCCGCGTTCCAGACACCGAAGCTCTGGCCCGCCGTACCCTTGAAGCGGAAGGTGATCGGCGCATCCTTCATGCCCTGGTTGCCGTGCACCTGTGCGATTTCGCCGGATACGCGAGCACCGATGGAACGATCGCAGTTGCAGATGTCCAGTTCGAACTCGGCACCACTCTTGGCGTCGATGGCTGCGCGCGCGAGCTTGACCATTTCCTCGGCCAGCAATCCCTGATCGAACGGCGGATTCTTCTCCACCTCGCAGAACTGCGGCTTATCGGCCGGGATGTGGTCGCTGCCCAGCAGCGGCGTCAGGTCGAGATGGTTCTGCTTGGCGGTTTCACCTGGCAGCAGTTCGAGCAGGTCGGTGCGCCCGATCAGCTCCTGCAGGCTGCGCACACCCAGCCGAGCCAGCCACTCGCGGGTTTCCTCGGCGACGAAGGTGAAGAAGTTCACCACCATATCGACGGTGCCGATGAAATGGTCCTTGCGCAGCTGGTCATTCTGCGTTGCGACGCCGGTGGCGCAGTTGTTCAGGTGGCAGATGCGAAGGTACTTGCAGCCGAGGGCGATCATCGGCGCGGTGCCGAAGCCGAAGCTTTCGGCGCCCAGAATGGCCGCCTTGACCACGTCGAGGCCGGTCTTCAGGCCGCCATCGGTCTGCACCCGCACCTTGCCGCGCAAATCATTGCCGCGCAGGGTCTGATGGGTCTCGGCAAGGCCCAGCTCCCAGGGCGAGCCGGCGTAACGGATGGAGGTCAGCGGCGAGGCGCCGGTACCGCCGTCGTAACCGGAAATGGTGATCAGGTCGGCGTAGGCCTTGGCGACGCCCGCCGCGATGGTCCCGACTCCGGGCTCGGCCACCAACTTGACCGAGACCAGGGCCTTCGGATTGACCTGCTTGAGGTCGAAGATCAACTGAGCCAGGTCTTCGATCGAATAGATGTCATGGTGCGGCGGCGGAGAGATCAGCGTGACGCCCGGCACCGCATAGCGCAGCTTGGCGATCAGGCCGTTGACCTTGCCACCGGGCAGCTGGCCACCTTCGCCGGGCTTGGCGCCTTGCGCGACCTTGATCTGCAGCACCTCGGCGTTCACCAGATATTCCGGCGTGACACCGAAACGGCCGGTCGCGACCTGCTTGATCTTCGAGCTGCGCTCGGTGCGATAACGGGCCGGATCTTCGCCGCCCTCGCCGGAGTTGGAGCGCGCACCGATGCGGTTCATCGCCGCGGCGATGGCCTCGTGCGCCTCGGGCGACAACGCGCCGAGCGAGATGCCGGCCGAGTCGAAGCGCTTGAGAATCCGCTCCAGGGGTTCGACTTCCTCGAGTGCCAGCGGCTGCTCGGCCACCTTGAGCTTGAGCAGGTCGCGCAACATGGCCGCCGGACGCTGGTCGACCAGCGCGGTGTATTCCTTGAACCGGTTGTAGTCGCCTTGCTGTACTGCCACCTGCAGCGCCGCAACCACATCGGGGTTGTAGGCGTGGTATTCGCCGCCATAGACGAACTTCAGCAAACCGCCCTGCTGGATCGGCTTGCGCGCACTCCAGGCTTCGGCCGCGAGCGCCTTCTGCTCGACTTCCAGGTCGACGAAACGCGCCCCCTTGATGCGGCTGGCGACACCACGGAAGCTGACGTCGACGACCTCATCGGACAAGCCGACCGCTTCGAACAGCTGCGCGCCACGATAGGAGGTGATGGTGGAGATGCCCATCTTCGAGATGATCTTCAGCAGACCCTTGGAGATACCCTTGCGGTAGTGCTTGAACACCTCGTAGAGGTCGCCCAGCACCTCGCCGGTACGAATCAGGTCGCCTAGCACTTCGAAAGCGAGGAACGGGTAAACCGCCGTCGCACCGAAGCCGATCAACACAGCGAAGTGGTGCGGGTCGCGCGCGGTGGCGGTTTCCACCAGGATGTTGCAGTCGCAGCGCAGACCGGTCTCGATCAGGCGATGATGCACCGCACCGACGGCCAGAGACGCATGCACCGGCAGTTTGCCAGGCTGGATAGCGCGGTCACTGAGAATCAGCATGACCTTGCCGCCGCGCACGGCTTCCTCTGCCTGATCGGCGATATTGCGGACCGCAGCCTCAAGGCCGAGAGACTCGTCATAGTTCAGGTCGATCAGTTGGCGTTCGAATCCGGGACGCTCGAGCTCCAGGATGGTCCGCCACTTCGCTGGCGAAATGACCGGCGTGGTGAGAATCGCACGGTTGGCGTGATCGGCGGTTTCCTCGAAGACGTTACGCTCGGCGCCCAGGCAGGTCTCCAGCGACATGACGATGGATTCGCGCAGCGGGTCGATCGGCGGGTTGGTGACCTGGGCGAACTGCTGGCGGAAATAGTCGTACGGCGAGCGCACCCGACGCGACAATACGGCCATTGGCGTGTCATCACCCATCGAGCCCACCGCTTCCTGGCCCTGCTCGGCGAGGGGGCGCAGCACCTGGTCACGCTCCTCGAAGGTGACCTGGAACATCTTCATGTATTGCTTGAGCTGGTCGGCATCGTAGAAAGCCGAACCATGGTCGTTGTCGTCCAGGGTCGACTGGATACGCAGGGCATTCTGGCGCAGCCACTTCTTGTAGGGATGCTGCGACTTAAGACGGTTGTCGATATCGTCGGTATGCAGAACCTGCCCGGTCTCGGTATCCACCGCGAGGATCTGGCCCGGCCCGACACGCCCCTTGGCGATGACGTCTTCCGGCTTGTAATCCCATACGCCGACTTCGGATGCCAGGGTGATGTAGCCATTGGTGGTGGTCACCCAGCGCGCCGGACGCAGCCCGTTGCGATCGAGCAGGCAGATCGCGTGGCGCCCGTCGGTCAAGACCACGCCGGCCGGGCCGTCCCAGGGCTCCATGTGCATGGAGTTGAATTCATAGAAAGCCCGCAGGTCCGGATCCATGGTTTCGACGTTCTGCCAGGCCGGCGGAATGATCATGCGCAGACCACGGAACAAATCCATGCCGCCGGTGACCAACAGCTCCAACATGTTATCCATGCTCGAGGAGTCGGAGCCGGTGCGGTTGACCAGCGGATCGAGGCTTTCCAGATCGGGCAGCAATTCATTGGCGAACTTCAGCCGACGCGCCTGCGCCCAGTTGCGGTTACCGGTGATGGTGTTGATTTCACCGTTGTGGGCGAGGAAGCGGAACGGCTGGGCCAACGGCCATTGCGGCATGGTGTTGGTGGAGAAGCGCTGATGGAACACGCAGATGGCGGTCGCCAGGCGCTCGTCGCCGAGATCGGGATAGAACTGCGCCAGATCGGCCGGCATCATCAGGCCTTTGTAGATGATGTCCTTGTCGGAAAAGCTGCAAACGTAGAATTCCTTGTCGCCGGCCAGCGCGACTTCGGCGCGGCGACGAGCGAAGAACAGCTTGATACCGAAGTCGCGTTCGGACAGCCCTTCAGCCGAAACGAACACCTGTTCGATGCGCGGCAGGCGCTCCAGTGCCAGACGACCCAGCACGGTGGTGTCGATCGGCACCTCGCGCCAGCCGACCAGCGTCAGGCCCTGGGCTGCGATCTGTTCGTTGAGCTGGGCCTTGGCCGCATCCGCCTTGGCCGCATCCTGGCTGAGGAAGATCATGCCGACCGCATATAGCGCCGGCAGATCGACATCGAAGTGCTGCTTGGCCATGGCGCGCAGAAACGCATCGGGCTTCTGCATCAGCAGACCGCAGCCATCGCCCGTCTTGCCGTCGGCGTTGATGCCACCGCGGTGCGTCATGCAGGTGAGGGATTGAATAGCGGTCTGAAGCAGGTGATGGCTTGCCTCGCCCTGCATGTGGGCGATCAGACCGAAGCCGCAGTTATCCTTGAACTCTTCAGGACGAAACAGACCTGCTCTCATAGGCACTCCACCAGCTAAATGCGTTGTAAATCAACCCCTTATTGACGGCGCACAAAAAGGCCCCGTCATACGCGTGGGCAAAAGGGGGAGCAGTTTACAAAGCCCGGTAGAACGACACAATTTAATTTTTGCAAGCCCCAAATTGGTGCAATGCGCACCTTTTTGGGGCGAATTTAGCGAGACTGGACGATTTCCTGCTGGACGCTTGCGAAGGTTCGAGGCCAAGGCTTGCCGCTTCTCAACGAAGCCGGCAGCTTCTTGATCGCGTCCAACGCGGCATCTCGGCTAGCGAAGCTGCCATAGGTGACAACATATAGCGGCTTGCCTTCGTGACGCTTGACGAAGTACCGGAAGCCCTCACCGTGCTGCTTGATCAGCGCCTCGGCATTACTCTGGGTGCGGGTGCCGAACACCTGAACTAGATAATGGCCTTTCGGCTGTGCGGCGTACCAGTTTGCCGGTGCAGCGGCGTCAGGCTTCGCAACCACATCTTTCGCCGGCTCGCTAGGCGCTGCTGCCTTGGGCGCGGGCGCAACAGTGGGCGCTTGAGCAGGCGCGGGGGCAACCGGCTCGGTGGCGGCCGGCGGGCTGTCGTTCGATGGCTCGACCGGAACCGGCGCTCGCTCAGGTTCCAGCATCGGCGCCTCATCCGGCTCAGCACCACCCGCAGCGGCGAGCGGCTCACGGATGATCGGCTGCTCAGGTGTTGCGACATCATCACCAGGCGCTTCAGCCTCTGACGGCGCTGCCTGGGAACCAACAGTGCCCGCCGTATCGAGCGGCAGGCTCGTCGTCACAGGCGCCCTTGCGGGCTGCTCATCCGAATCACGCATGAGCAACGCGACGACCACGATACAGACGACCGCAGCCAGCGCCAGCAGATGTTTCATCGGCAGGGGAAAGCGCCAGCCAGCCGATGTGCGCCGCCCCTTGGACTGCTGCATCGCATCGAGAAGCTCGTCTCGGGCGACCTGATTTATCGCGCCGGGCCAGCCGCCGGCCTGCTCGTGAATCCGTGCAACCTGTTCGTCGCTGAAGCACTCCAACCCACTGCCGGCACCCTCGAGGCGCAACGCCAGGTATTCCCGAGTCTCATCCTCTTCGTAAGGCTGCAGTGCAATCACATGAAAGCGCTCCTCGCCCTCGACCAACGCTTCCAGGCGAGCCACCAAGGCGTGCTCACCGAACAGGAATACGTGCGGCCGCCCTTCCGGACTGCCCTGAGCCAGTCGCAACAGCGTCTCGACCGCGGCACCGGTAAGCCGCTCGGCATCATCGACCAACAAATAGACCTCTTGCCCGGTCAAGGCGAGCTGGATGACCTGCGCCAGGATCGAATCCACATCGGCGCGCTGGCAACCGAGCGCCTGTGCAATCTGCTGCAGCACGGCGTTCGAATCGATGGTGTCCTGTGGCGAGATGACCACACTCTGGACGGCCTGCTTGTTGCTGCTCGCGACGAGCGCCTGGCGCACGAGCGTCTTGCCGCTGCCTTCAGGCCCCGTTACCACCAACAGCAGCTGGCTGTAGCGAGCGAGATGGTGCAACTGCCCCAGCACCGGCTTGCGCTGAGCCGGGAAGAATTTGAAACCAGGCACTCGCGCAGCGAAAGGATCATGGCTGAACCCGTAATGGTTCAGGTACGAATCGTCGGCGGACAAACTTGTCATGGAAATCTCTTAAGTGCTCGACGCTTGCGCAAGCGAGTCGTAGTTGGCGTTCAGCGTGGATTCGAGAACCTCACGCGGGAAATCACTAGTGACCACAGCCTCACCCAGGCGTTTGAGCAACACCAACCGTAAACGCCCGTCCAGAACCTTCTTGTCGACAGCCATATGCTCGAGGAAATCCTCGGCGCGCATATTGGCCGGAGGCACCACTGGCAGACCCGCCCGCGCCAGCAAGCTCACCGCTCGCTGCTGCTCGGCAGCGGAGATCCAGCCTAGCCGCCGAGACATTTCCAGCGCCATGACCGTGCCCGCGGACACGGCCTCACCGTGCAGCCAGACACCGTAACCCTGGTGAGTTTCGATGGCGTGGCCAAAGGTGTGACCAAGGTTGAGCGTGGCTCGTATGCCGGATTCCCGCTCGTCGGCACCAACCACCCGGGCCTTGGCAGCGCAGGATCGCCGGATGGCCTCGGTAAGCGCCTGCTGATCTAGAGCCCGGAGCCTGTCGACGTTGTCTTCGAGCCATCCGAGGAACGGCTCGTCACAAATCAAACCGTACTTGATGACCTCCGCCAAACCGGCAGACAGCTCGCGCGCGGGCAACGTCGTCAACGTGGCGGTATCGACCAGTACGGCCTGCGGTTGATAGAACGCACCGATCATGTTCTTGCCAAGCGGATGGTTGATGCCCGTCTTGCCCCCAACGGACGAATCCACTTGGGACAGCAATGTCGTCGGCACCTGAATGAAGCTCACGCCACGCTGGTAGCTCGCCGCCGCGAAGCCGGCCATGTCCCCGACGACGCCACCGCCGAGTGCAATGATCGTGGTGTTGCGATCATGCCGAGCGGCCAGCAACGCATCGAAGATCGACTGCAGGGTTTCCCAATTCTTGTGCGCCTCGCCATCGGGAAGCACGACGGGCGTGACGCTATAGCCCGCCAGGCTGCGCTTGAGGCGCTCCAGGTAAAGCGGCGCAACGGTGTCGTTGGTGACGATCGCGACTTGCTTGCCGCGGATATGGCGAGACAACAGCTCGGCCTGATCGATGAGCTGCGCGCCAATGGTGATCGGGTAGCTGCGCTCGCCGAGATCGACTTGTAGAGTCTGCATAGAGGCCCCGCGGTTAAAAGGGACCTAGGATAACGCAGATTGCCCCTGGCTTTCACGAGGCGCGAGCGACTCGAGCTGCTCGAGAATCTGCGCGACAACCAGGCGCGGTGGACGCTCATCCGTCTGAATGATCAGGTCGGCGACCTCCCGATACAGCGGGTCCCGAACAGCCATCAGCCCGGTGAGAATCTCGCGAGGATTGGACGTTTGCAGCAGTGGGCGGTTACGGTCCCGCGAGGTTCGGTCGAGCTGCTGCTCGACCGACGTGCAGAGATAGATGACCCGACCACCGGCCCGCAGCATCTGCCGGTTTTCCGGCCGTAACACGGCTCCACCTCCGGTCGCCAGAACCACGCCTCGCATCCGGCACAGCTCTTTGATGGCCGTGTGCTCCCGCTCGCGAAACCCCTGCTCGCCCTCGACGTCGAATATCAGCGGAATGCTGGCACCCGTGCGCTGCTCGATTTCCCTGTCGGAATCCCGAAAGGGCAGGCGAAGCTCCTTGGCGAGCAGGCGTCCGATGGTGCTCTTACCGGCCCCCATCGGACCCACGAGAATGATATTGGGCATCACGGCTTAACGACTGGCTTGGATCGCCTGATTATTCATGATCCGCGGAGTGATGAATACCAACAGTTCGGACTTTCTGTCCTGCACCAGGTCACGCCGGAACACCCGTCCCACGAAAGGCAGATCGCCCAGGAACGGAACCTTGTCGACCGACTTGCTCTGCGTGTTGGAGAACACTCCACCGATGACGATGGTCTCGCCGTCGGTCACCAGAACCTTGGCGTTAACTTCGTTCTTGCGAATCGACGGAACGCCGCCGGTGCTGGCCGCCTGAGAGAAGTCCGGCTCATCCTTGGTCACCTTCACCTCCATGATGATGCGGTTATCCGGCGTGATCTGCGGCGTAACCTCCAGGGACAGTGCTGCTTCCTTGAACGAGGTGCTGGTTGCGCCGCTGGAGCTCGCCTCCTGATACGGAACCTCGGCGCCCTTGAGGATCTTCGCCGTTTCCTTGTCAGCGGTAACCACCTTGGGCTGGGAAACGACCTCGCCATTACCGGTCTTTTCCATTGCCGAGAGCTGCAAGTCGAGGATGGCATTGTTCGTGATAAAGCCTAGACCTATGCCGGACGTTGCGCCTATCGCCCCCATGTCGACGAACGGAGTATTCAGCGGAACCTCAGGAATTCCAGGGAAGCGACCCACCTGTCGAGAGGGAATGTAGTCATCATCGCCTGGCTTGCCTGTTGCGTCCGGATCGTCAGCGACTCCGAGCTGCCCGTTCTTACCCCAAGCATTCCACTTGTCTCCCGCCCAGAGATTTCCACCCCAGCGAACGCCCAGGCTCTTGTCATAGTCGACGTTCGCTTCGACGATCCGCGCCTCGATCATGACCTGGCGCACCGGAATATCCAGCTGAGCGACGATACGGCGGAGCTCGTCGAGGCGCTCCTGGGTCTGATAGGCAATGATATTGTTGGTACGGTCATCAACCGCGATCGAGCCGCGATCGTTGCTCTCGCCGCCCTTGTCGGTTACGGACTGGAACAACCGGGCAATATCGGCAGCCTTGGCATAGTTGACCTGCACGACTTCCCGGCGCAAGGGTGCCAGCTCGGCAATCTGACGCTGCGACTCGAGCTCCTGCCGCTCACGCGCGGCAATTTCGTCGGCAGGGGCGACCAGCAGGACATTGCCCACCTGGCGCTTGTCGAGACCCTTGGTTTTGAGCACCAATTCCAGCGCCTGGTCCCAGGGTACGTTCTGCAGGCGCAACGTGATGTTGCCTTGTACGGTATCGCTGGCGACCAAGTTGAGGTCGGTGAAGTCCGCGATCAGTTGCAATACGGAGCGAACATCGATGTCCTGGAAATTCAGCGACAGCTTTTCCCCCGAATAGGTGAAATGCTCGGCCTTACGCTTCTCGGCATCTGCCTCGCTGAGCGGCTTGATGCTGATGGTCAGCTTGTCATCGGTCTGGTAGGCCAGGTAGTCGTAACGCCCGGTGGGCTCGATCAAGATGCTCGCACCATCGGCCTTGCTGCTGGAGTCGACGAACTTGACCGGCGTAGCGAAGTCCTGGACGTCCAATCGAACACGCAGCGACTCCGGCAGCTGCGTCTTGGCGAAGGACACGCGAATCTTTCCACCTTGCTCTTCGATGCTCGGACTGATCGAAGCATCGGAAAGAGAAATCACGACATTGCCGGCACCATCTTCGCCGCGCCGGAAGTCGACGTTGGTAATTGCTTTGCCCACAGCCAGCGGGGCAACCGGTGCGGCGCGCTGCACGGGAACTACCGGCGCAGCGGCGGCGACAGGAGCGGCACCGTTGCTTTCGCCAAGCACAACGAACAGATTATTGCCATCGACGCGCGTGGAGTATGGCACCAGAGACGTCAGATTCACGATCAGCCGGGTACGCCCCTGTGCCTCGACCACCGTTACGCTTCGCGCATTCCCCACACCGAGTTCACGGCTCTTCGAGGCCAACTTGCTGGACACCCCGGGCAGGTCGAGCGCGATGCGCGCCGGCTGATCGAGCGTATAACCGCGCGGCTCCGGTACCGGCTCGTCGAACGCCAGTTTCAGCTCGACTCGATCACCGGGCAGCGACGCGACATCGAGTGAATTCAGGTTTGCCGCCAACAGGGCGGGCGAAATGAACGCCGCCAGCATGGAGAGGCCGAGACGAGAGAGAGTGCTATTCATAAAAGGCTTCCGTTGTGCAGACCGGTATAGGTTTTCCATTTTTGCCATGACTCAGGACCGCTCTTTCAAGGTCAGGCTGCGCGGGCGCTCAAGCCACCCACCCTCTCCGTCAGGAACGATTTCAAGCACATCCACCTCAGCCTCGCCGATATCAACGATGCGGCCGTGATTGCGCCCCAGATAGTCACCGATCTTGACTCGGTGAACCCCGTCGCCGCCTTTGATCAAAGCGTACTTGCCCGCCTCGTTGGTCAGCGTGCCAACCATGACGAAGTTTTCGATATTGAACTGCTCGAGGAACTGCTTGATGCGTGTCTCGTCAGGCCGGACATCCTTCGACCCCTTCTGCCGCTGGGCTAGGTCGAGCTTGACCGGCGGCTGGAACGGATGGCGCAGCGACGAGGCACTGTAGGTGAACGCTTCATAGGGCAAGAACGAAGGCAGCGGCTCGATAGAGCCCTTGGGCCTGGCGCGCACCTCGGCCATATACGCCCGCAGATCGTCGAAGTCGCCACTGCCATCACACCCAGCGAGCAGCGCCAACCCAAGGCCTAACGCAACAAGTTTGGCTCCATTCATTTCTGCAGCCCCTTGTCGTTATAGCGATAGGTCTTGGCCAGAATGCTCATACGCAGCTTGGAAGACGACCCGGCGCTTTCCGGCTTTATCTCGAAATCATGCAGGGTGACGATTCGAGGCAGGCTCGATACGCCGCTTACGAAGGTCGCCAGATCGTGATAGCCACCGACCACTTTGATCTGAATCGGCAACTCGATATAGAACTGCTGGGTGACTTCGGGCTGCAGCTTGATCTCTTCGAACTCGAGCCCGCTTCCCAAACCGGTCCGGGTGATGTCTTCAAGCAAACCGGGCACCTCGGTATCGCTGGGCAGCTGACGCAGCAGCGCACCGAACGACGCCTCCATTTCGACCATCTGCTCCTTATAAGCCTCCAGATTGGCCGCCTGGAAAGCCTTCGAGGAAAACTGCTGCTTCAGGGTTTCCTCCTGCGCCTTCTGCTGGTCCAGGCTGTCTTGCAAATCACTGAGGTAGAAGTAGTAACCCCCTCCCAGCATAAGCACCATCAGCAACAGTGCAGCGATCACTTTTACAACAACCGGCCATGAGCCCAGGTTGTTCATATCCAGGTCGCTCAGGTCGACACTGCGTAGACTCTCCAGAGAGTTCGCCAGACTCATGGCTTACCTCCTTCGGTCACGCTGCCCGGCTGCGTTTGCTGCACCGTCAGCTGGAACACGTTTTCCTGATCGACCGCCCCCGCTGTCACGGCCTTCACCTCGTTCAGGTTGGGCGCTTCCAGCCATTCAGAACCATCCAAGTTGCGCATCAGGTTAGAGACCCGGTTGTTGGATTCAGCAGCACCCACTATGGCGATGTTCTTGCCAGTCATCTTCAGCCCGGTGAAATACACGCCGTCCGGAAGCGTACGAACCAGCTGATCGAACACCCTCGCGATGATCGGCCGATTACCCTGCAGGTCCTGGATGATCTTCATCCGCTCGAGCAACTGTTGGCGCCGCTCGCGCAGCTCCTTGATTTCGACGATGCGAGCGTCCAACACCGCGATCTCTTTGCGGATGAACTCGTTCCGGGCGTTCTGCTGTTCGATGGCGTGGGTGAAGTACTGGTCGGCAAGAAATAACAGGCCCACTGCGACGACGGCCACGCCCGCGAGCGAGACCAGGAAGCGCTGCTTACGCTCTTCCCGGAGCTGTTCGCGCCAGGGTAAAAGGTTGATCCGGGCCATCAGTCGAAACTCCTCAAGGCCAATCCGCAGGCGATCATCAGGGACGGCGCGTCACTGGCGAGCGCGCCAGCGTTGACCTTGCTACTCAAGGCCATATCGGCAAACGGGTTGGCAACTAAAGTCTGGGTTCCGATTTTCTGCTGAATCAAACGGTCCAGCCCCGGAATCGAAGCGGTCCCTCCGGCAAGCAGGATGTAATCCACATCGTGGAACTGGCCAGCCGCGAAGAAGAACTGCAACGAGCGCGACACCTGCTGCACCACCGCCTCCTTGAACGGTTGCAACACTTCGCTGTCGTAGTCATCTGGGAGCCCTCCCTGTTTTTTTGCCAGGCCAGCCTCCTCCATCGACAGCCCGTAGCGCCGCTGGATCTCCTCGGTGAGCTGACGCCCTCCGAACAGTTGTTCACGGGTATAGATAGTGCGGCCATTGTGGAGCACGCTCAGCGTCGTCATCGTTGCGCCGATGTCGACGAGCGCAACGGTTAGCTCATCGTGCCCGGCGCCCAACTGAGGCGCCAACAAGCCATATGAGCGCTCTAATGCATAGGCTTCGACGTCGACGATCTTGGCGGTCAATCCGGCCAAGGCAAGCGCCGCCTCGCGAATCTCGACATTTTCCTTGCGACAGGCAGCCAACAGCACCTCCACGCGCCCAGGAGCCCGCGCGGCGGGACCCTGAACCTCGAAATCGATGGCGACCTCTTCGAGCGGGTACGGGATGTACTGATCAGCCTCGATTTTCAGCTGATTTTCCAGCTCGTCGTCGCTCAGCCCGCCGTCCATCTCGATGCTTTTGGTAATGACCGCAGAGCCGGAAACCGCCACCGCGGCGGATTTGACGCCGGTTTTAGCCTTCGTCAACAAGCGCGACAGCGCCTGCCCCACGCCCTCCAGCTCGGCAATGTTCTTTTCCACCACAGCGTTTGCCGGCAGCGGCTCGACCGCATATGACTCAACCCGATACCGGGAGCCTGATCGACTTAATTCGAGTAGCTTGACGGAGGTCGAACTTATGTCGATCCCAAGCAGCGTGTTCGCTTTCTTAGTGAAGAGCCCTAGCACGGCCGATTTCCTTCTTTATCCGCTACTTACGGATTAATTATGTTTGTCCGCATTAGATAACAGCCTTGACAGAAGCGCAAATGGCTCCCTGGTAAAAAAACCGCTTATAATGTGAACGGTTTTTCCTTTCAGCATCGTCTGCGGCATTCACCTCATTTCTCACCCTGGATTCAACGACCCCTGATGCGTTTTCTGAAGTTTTTTCTATGGTCATGCCTGGCTATTTTCTGCGGACTACTACTCAGTCTCAGTGGCGCGTTTCTCTACCTCAGCCCGAACCTGCCGTCGGTCGACTCGCTACGCAGCATACAGCTCCAGATTCCGCTGCGCGTCTATAGCGACGATGACAAGCTGATTGCCGAATATGGAGAGATGCGCCGCTCCCCGATCAGCTTCGAACAGATACCCAAGGATTTCATCGCAGCCCTGTTATCGGCCGAAGACGATAACTTCGCCAATCATTATGGCGTCGATGTTTCCAGCCTGATGCGCGCTGCCACGCAATTATTGAAGACCGGCCATATTCAGACCGGCGGCAGCACCATCACCATGCAGGTCGCGAAGAACTACTTTCTCACCAGCGAACGAAGCTTCTCTCGCAAGATCAACGAGATCCTGCTTGCCCTCCAGATCGAAAGAGAACTGAGCAAGGACGAGATTCTCGAGCTCTACGTCAACAAGATCTACCTGGGCAACCGGGCCTACGGGATCGAGGCAGCTGCGCAGGTCTATTACGGAAAGCCCATCGGCGAACTGAGCCTGGCACAGATGGCCATGATCGCCGGCCTGCCCAAGGCTCCATCGGCATTCAATCCGCTGGCAAACCCGGCACGCGCCAAGGAACGACGCAACTGGATCCTGGGACGCATGTACCGGCTCGGAAAGATCGACGAGGCTCGTTACCAGCAAGCATTGGCCGAGGAGGTCGACGCCTCCTATCACGGCGCCTCGCCCGAACTCGACGCACCTTATATAGCAGAGATGGCTCGCGCAGAGATGGTCGGGCGTTTCGGCAGCGCAGCCTACACGGACGGATTCCGCGTCCATACCACCATCAGTAGCGATCGCCAGATGGCTGCCAACCAGGCCCTGCGTGACGGGTTGATCGAGTACGACCAGCGCCACGGCTACCGGGGCCCTGAAGCCCATCTGCCAGGCAGCGATCCGGCAGCCTGGCTGAAGGCGCTCGGTACCTATCGCAGTCAATCCGGCCTATTACCGGCGGTTGTAAGCTCAGTGTCGAAGGATTCGATCAAGGTGCTGCTTCGCGACGGCAGCGAACACATCGTCAGCTGGGAAAGCATGAAGTGGGCTCGCCCGTTCATCAACACCAATAGCCTGGGACCGCAACCCAAATCCCCATCCGAGGTGGTCAAGCCCGGCGATGTCATTCGTGTCCGCATGGCCGAAGAGCAGGCGATGTTCAGCCAGGTGCCCGAAGCCCAAGGGGCCCTGGTGTCCCTCGACCCGCTTGATGGATCCATCGAAGCGCTGACCGGCGGTTTTTCCTTCGGCCAGAGCAACTACAATCGTGCCATCCAGGCCAAGCGCCAACCCGGGTCGAGCTTCAAGCCCTTCGTTTATAGCGCAGCGCTGGATGCAGGGTTCACCCCAGCGACACTGGTCAACGACTCGCCCATCGTCTTCGTTGAGGAAGGCCTGGATCGGGTATGGCGGCCCAAGAACGACAACAACACATTCCTGGGCCCGATCCGCCTGCGCGAGGCTCTTTATAAATCGCGCAACCTGGTCTCGATCCGGCTGCTGCGCACGCTCGGCATCCCTTATACGATCGATTACATCAAGCGCTTCGGCTTCAAGCCCGAGGACCTTCCGGCGAATCTGTCATTGGCACTCGGCACGGCAACCCTGACGCCAATGGAGATCGCCACCGGCTGGACCGCGTTTGCCAACGGCGGCTACAAGATCGAGCCCTACCTGATCACGCGAGTCGAAGACCGGGACGGCAAGGTGATATTCGAAGCCAATCCGGCGCGAGTCCCGCAGCACTCGCCAGAACTAGCCGAAACCGCAACAACGGCAACCTCCTATGCCCAGGAGGACACCTTGCTGTCAGGCTCCGAACCCACCCACCAGGAGCCGGTACAGGCCGAACAGATCATCGATGAGCGCACCGCTTACATCATGACCAGCATGTTGCAGGACGTCATCAAGCGCGGCACCGGCAGGCGAGCACTGGCGCTGGGACGTGGTGACCTCGCCGGAAAGACCGGCACCACGAACGAGTCCAAGGACAGCTGGTTTTCCGGCTACAACGCCGACATCGTCACCACCGTCTGGACCGGCTTCGATCAGCCACAAAGCCTCGGCCGCCGGGAATACGGCGGAACCGTCGCTTTGCCGATATGGATGAAATACATGGGCACGGTGCTGAACGGCATGCCTGAACATGCCCCCGCCGAACCGGAAGGCATCCTAACGCTGCGTATCGATCCGAAGAGCGGTCGCGCGGCAGCCCCAGGCACGCCAGACGCGTACTTCGAAGTCTTCCGAAGCGAGGATTCGCCACCCAGCATGGGCGACGACATGCTGCCCGGCTCGGCTCTGCCCGACACCCCGCTACCGGCGTCCGAGGCGGCCCCGATCGACCTGTTCTAAGCCAATCGAGCACCCGCCGCGCCGCGGCGGGGCTCCGGCTGAGCAACAATGGCCCGGATGCTCATCGACGGCCAAACAAACAAAAACCCCGGCATAAGCCGGGGTTTTCGTGTTTTCGCAAACCCGACCAGAGCCGGGCACGAGCGAGCGATCAGCCGCCAAATACGTCGTTTACAGACTTGAGCGGATAATTCGACGGGTACGGCAAGGTCGCCACGCCGCTTTCGATGGCGGCCTTGGCGACCGCGTCGGAAACAAGCGTAATCAAGCGCGGATCCATCGGCTTCGGGATGATGTACTCACGTCCGAACTGCAGTTGATCGATGCCGTAGGCCGCGGCGACTTCAGCCGGCACCGGCAGCTTGGCCAGATCACGCAGGGCCAATGCGGCTGCGATCTTCATTTCCTCGTTGATACGCGTGGCACGAACATCCAGCGCGCCGCGGAAGATGAACGGGAAGCCCAGCACGTTGTTGACCTGATTCGGGTAGTCCGAACGGCCGGTCGCCATGATCACGTCGGAGCGGGTCGCGTGAGCCAGCTCAGGGCTGATTTCAGGATCGGGGTTCGAGCAGGCGAAGACCACCGGGTTGGGCGCCATGCGCTTGAGGCCTTCGGCACTCAGCAGATTCGCGCCGGACAGGCCGACAAAGACATCAGCGCCTTCGAGCGCATCGTCCAACGTGCGACGGTCGGTTTCGTGCGCGAACACCGCCTTGTATTGATTCAGATCGTCACGACCGGCGTGGATGACGCCCTTGCGATCGATCATGAAGATGTTCTCGATTTTCGCGCCCATGCTGACCAACAGCTTCATGCACGAGGTCGCTGCAGCACCCGCGCCCAGGCAAACGATCTTGGCCTGTTCCAGTGTCTTGCCGGCAATCTCCAGCGCGTTGAGCATGCCTGCGGCGGTGACGATAGCGGTGCCATGCTGGTCATCGTGGAAAACCGGAATATCGCACTGTTCGATCAACGCCCGCTCGATGTCGAAGCACTCGGGCGCCTTGATGTCTTCCAGATTGATGCCACCGAAGGTGATGGAGATCCGCTTCACCGTATCGATGAAGGCCTGAGGGCTTTCCGCATCGACTTCGATATCGAAAACGTCGACACCGGCGAAACGCTTGAATAGCACACCCTTGCCTTCCATGACCGGCTTGGAAGCCAGCGGCCCCAGGTCGCCCAGGCCAAGGATGGCCGTGCCATCGGAAATCACCGCGACCAGATTGCCTTTACCGGTGTACCGGTAAGCCAGCTCCGGGTCGCGAGCGATTTCACGTACGGGCTCCGCTACGCCAGGGCTGTACGCCAGCGACAGATCGCGAGCGGTAGAAGTGGGCTTGGTCAGCTCGACGCTCAGCTTTCCCGGGCGAGGCTGGGAATGGTAGTCGAGAGCGGCAGTTTTCAGGTCAGTCATGGGGCATTCCGCTTATTTTTTACTGGGACAGACAGGGGGCCGAGCATACGCCAAGACCGATCGTCGTCACAAGCGAACGGGAAAAGCCGACTGTCAAGTGCTGCGTTTACGACTTTCAGCGTACAGGCGACCTCTAAGCCGTCCTCCCTCCACGTCGAACTCTGTCAGGGCTGGACAACCAGCATCGACGGGTGAGTCAGCTTCAGCATCCAGCGCGCTTGCCCCGAAACCGCACGCCCCTTGCGGTCGATCACCCACCCTCTGACCTCAATCCGCCTGCCCGGCAGGCCTTCCAACACTCCGGCGAATGCCTCGGCGGACGAATAGGGAACGTGGAGGACTACCGAGTCGGCAAGCTCCAGCCAGATCCCACCGCGATTGGCTTGCACACGTTCGACACGGGCGCTGATCAGGGCGAATCCACCGCCGCGCAACTCACTGGCCTGGATTACCGGCGACCGGCGCCATAGCGCCCGGCTAGCCCTTCGCGCCTGCTGCTCTGCCGCAAGCTGGCATTCAGCTAGGTCGGTATTGGGCGCGATGGCGACGAAGAAGCCCAACCCTTCGGTAAGCAGGCGCGCCTCGAGGTTGTCGCCCTGCTCATCATACGCATGGGCCAGCAGCCGACCGTAATGATCCTTGGCTTGACGTCCGAGCTGCAGCCTTACGTAACCACCACTGGCGCCCACCAATGCTTGCAGGCGACGTCTGGCGGCTTGCGCGAAAGGCTCGGCGACAGCACCCTTACGCCCCATTTCCGGCGCGTTCAGGCCGATCAGCCGGACGCTCCGCCCGTCGGCCAGACGCAGCGTGTCGCCATCGATGACCTTGGCGACTTTCTCTCTCGAGAGCGGCCCATCGGCAGGGCAAAGCGCCTGGGCCTGGAAAGTGAGGAAAATAGAAACGAAAAAGGCGCCCACCAGGGACGCCTTTTTCAATCTGCACGGAAACCTCATGGGACTTCCGCCGCGGCAACCGCTTACTTGGCGCCGAACACACCGAAGCGCTGCTTGAAGCGGTCGATACGGCCGCCGGTATCCAGCACTTTCTGCTTGCCGGTGTAGAACGGATGGCACTCGGAGCAAACGTCGATGCTCAGGTTCTTGCCCAGCGTGGAGCGAGTCTGGATGACGTTGCCGCAGCTGCAAGTGGCTTCGATTTCAACGTAGTTAGGATGGATATCGGCTTTCATGGAAGTATCCTCTAGGATGTGTGCCGCCACCCGACCCTATGTCGAGTACCGCACGGAAGGGCGCGAATGATACCAGAGCAGGGTAGCGATGCAAGGGCAGCCGATCACCGGCGCGGTGTGTGCCAGCCCGCTAGCGATGCTGCTTCCGGAACCCGATCTGCACATGACCCAGCCTGCTGCAGCGCCGGATCGTTTAAGATCGGCGCTCCTCGCCAAGGACTTTCGTGTGCCCCAACCCATACTTCGCGTTGCGCTGCCCTCGCCTTTGCGCAGGCTCTTCGACTACCTCCCGCCCGCCGGCGCTTCTAGTGCCGCACTGCAGCCAGGCATGCGGCTGCGGGTGCCGTTCGGCCGTCGCGATGTCGTTGGCATACTGATCGAAGTCGCCAGTCATAGCGAGGTGCCGGAAGCGAAACTCAAACCAGCGCTGGCCTTGCTCGACGCCCGCTCGCCGCTGCCGCCGGCACTGTTCAAGCTGTGCCTGTGGACCGCCCACTATTATCAGCACAGCCTTGGCGACACCCTCAGCTGGGCGCTACCGGTCCTGCTGCGCCAAGGCGAACCCGCCGAAGCGCGGCAGGAGCGCTTCTGGCATGTAACCAGCGGTGCACGCCCGGAAGACCCGCGCCTGAGCCGTGCGCCGCGCCAGCGCGAGGCGTTGAAGACGATCGCCCAACACCCGCACGGAGTGGCTCACTCACTGCTGACACAGCTGCAGTTGAGCAAGGACAGCCTCGACCTTCTGCTTCAGAAGGGCCTGCTGCACGTCGAGACCCGCCGCTGCCATCAGGCCCGACGCCATCAAGGCAGCTGGCTGCTGCAACCAGAGCTGCCGCTGAATGGCGAACAGCGTGCGGCCTTCGAGGCCATACACGCAGGCCTGGGCAGCTTCCAGACCTACCTCCTGGCCGGCGTCACCGGCAGCGGCAAGACCGAGGTCTATCTGCAACTGATCCATCAGGTGCTCGAAGCCGGCAAACAGGCCCTGGTGCTGATCCCGGAAATAAATCTCGGCCCACAGACCCTGGCGCGCTTCGAACAGCGCTTCAATGCGCGTATCGCCCTGTTGCATTCCAATGTCAACGATCGTGACCGCCTGGACGCCTGGCTGGCAGCGCGAGACGGCGAGGCGGACATCATCATCGGCACCCGTTCGGCGCTGTTCACCCCGATGAAAAACCCGGGGCTGATCATTCTCGATGAGGAGCACGACGCGTCCTATAAACAGCAGGAGGGCCTGCGCTACCACGCCCGCGACCTGGCCGTGGTCCGGGCGCGTCAGGAGAACCTGCCGATCCTGCTCGGGTCGGCGACGCCGTCACTGGAAAGCCTGCACAACGCGCACATCGGTCGTTACGCGCTATTGAAGCTGACCCAGCGAGCCGGAGGAGCAAAAGCACCGCGCTTTCTGCGCCTGGATGTCAAAAGCCGCCCACTGGATTCCGGGATTTCCGGCCCGCTGCAGCAGGCCATGGCGCAGACGCTTGCCGCAGGACAGCAGGTGCTGGTGTTCCTGAACCGCCGCGGCTTCGCCCCGTCACTGCTCTGCCATGATTGCGGCTGGCTCAGCCAATGCCCGCGCTGCGACGCCCGGATGACCCTGCACCAGCGTCACAACGAGCTACGCTGCCACCATTGCGGCCACGCCGAGCGCCCGCCACGTAGCTGCCCGGAATGTCAAAAGCTCGACCTGCGTCCGGTAGGCGCCGGTACCGAGCGCGCCGAAGAACGACTGGGCGTTCTGTTTCCGGACTACCCGGTGCTGCGCATCGATCGCGACAGCACGTCACGCAAGGGCTCGATGGAGCAGCTGTTGGGCACCATCAACCGCGGTGAACCTTGCCTGCTCGTCGGCACGCAGATGCTTGCCAAAGGCCACCATTTCCCGCGAGTCACCCTGGTCGCCATCCTCGACGCCGACGGCGGCTTGTTCTCCGCAGATTTTCGCGCCAGCGAACGGATGGCCCAACTGATCGTGCAAGTGGCCGGTCGCGCGGGGCGGGCCGGCGAACCCGGCAAGGTGATCATCCAGACCCATTTGGCCGACCATCCGCTGCTGGTGCAGCTCACCGAGCAAGGCTATTTCGCCTTTGCCGAGCAAGCCCTGAGCGAGCGTCGCGCCGCCGGGCTGCCACCCTTCAGCCACCTGGCCCTGTTGCGCGCCGAAGCGGCGAAGCCCGGGCAGGCCGAAGACTTCCTCGATCAGGCTTGCGGCCAGGCCGAACAGCTTTTGGGCCAACTCGGGCTCGACGGCATCGAGCTGCTGGGCCCGGTGCCCGCTCCAATGGAACGACGCGCCGGCCGTTTCCGAGCACAACTGTTGCTGCAGGCCAATGCACGAGCCCCGCTGCACAAACTGATGAGCGCATGGCTGCCACTGGTGGAGGCGCTACCTGGCAGCCGTACGGTGCGGTGGTCGCTGGATATCGACCCGATCGATCTGTTCTGAGCCAACGAAACCCGGCACAACCTGCAACTCAACGCCTTAAGCCTTGAAGGTTCGCCCTCCGGGCACCGATAATGCCCAGTTTTCGACCAAAGCCTTCGGGCCGACCGAGCAAACGATGAAAGACAGCATTCGCCATCTGATCCAGCAAGCCCTGAGCCGCCTTACCGCTGAAGGCGTGCTGCCCGAAGGATTGAGCCCGACCATTCAGGTGGAGAACACACGCGACAAGACTCACGGGGATTTCGCCAGCAACATCGCCATGATGCTGGCCAAACCCGCCGGGATGAAACCACGCGAGCTGGCACAGAAGCTCATCGAGGCATTGCCGTCCGATGCCAGCGTCAGCAAAGTGGAAATCGCCGGCCCCGGCTTTCTCAACTTCTTCCAGAACAGTGCCGCGCTGGCCGACCGCCTGGACGCAGCACTCGCCGATCCACAGCTGGGCGTGAGCAAGGCGGGCCCAGCACAGCGCGTCGTGGTCGACCTGTCGTCGCCGAACCTGGCGAAGGAAATGCACGTCGGCCACCTACGCTCGACCATCATCGGCGATGCCGTGGCGCGGGTGCTGGAGTTTCTCGGCGACGAGGTGATCCGGCAGAACCACGTCGGCGATTGGGGCACACAGTTCGGCATGCTGCTGGCCTACCTCGAGGAAAACCCCAGCGCCGCAGAAAGCGAGCTATCGGACCTCGAACAGTTCTATCGCGCCGCGAAAAAGCGCTTTGACGACTCGCAAGCGTTCGCCGACCGCGCCCGTGAGCTGGTGGTGAAGCTGCAAGCCGGCGATGCCGATTGCCTGAGGCTTTGGACGCGTTTCAACGAAATATCCCTCTCGCACTGCCAGAAGGTCTATGACCGCCTCAACGTCAAGCTGTCGCCGGACGATGTCATGGGTGAAAGCGCCTACAACGCCGAGCTGAGCGACATCGTCGCATCGCTCAGGGCCGAGGGACTGCTTAGCGAAAGCAACGGAGCCCAGTGTGTCTTCCTCGAGGAATTCAAGAACGCCGAGGGCAATCCGCTCCCGGTGATCGTCCAGAAGGCCGGCGGCGGCTACCTGTATGCGACCACCGACCTGGCCTCCATGCGCTACCGCAGCCGGCAGCTAAAGGCCGATCGCGCCCTGTACTTCGTCGATCAGCGTCAGGCCCTGCATTTCCAGATGGCTTTCGAAGTCGCCCGCCGCGCCGGTTTCGTGGACCCGGCCATGCAACTCGAACACATGGGCTTCGGCACCATGAACGGCGCCGATGGCCGCCCGTTCAAGACGCGGGACGGAGGCACCGTCAAACTGGTCGACCTGCTCGACGAGGCCGAACAGCGCGCCTACAGCCTGGTAAAAGGCAAGAACCCCGATCTGGACGAAGCGGAACTGCGGCAGATCGCGCGTGCGGTCGGCATCGGCGCGGTGAAATACGCCGACCTGTCCAAGCATCGCACCAGCGACTACAGCTTCAACTTCGATCAGATGCTCAGCTTCGAAGGCAACACCGCGCCCTACCTGCTCTATGCCTATACCCGGGTGGCCAGCGTGTTCCGCAAGCTCGGCACCGGCATGGACGGGCTCGCTGGCGAGATCCGGCTCGAAGCCGAACAGGAACAGGCACTGGGAGCCAAGCTCGCACAGTTCGGTGAAGTGCTTAACAGCGTTGGCGAAAAAGGCGTGCCGCATCTGCTGTGCAGCTATCTGTATGACCTGGCCGGATTATTCTCCAGCTTCTACGAGCACTGCCCGATCCTTACCGCGGAGAATGACGCCGTGAAACAGAGCCGCCTGCGCCTCGCCGCCCTGACCGGCAAGACCCTCCAGCAAGGCCTGGAGCTGCTTGGCCTGGAAACGCTGGAGCGGATGTAAGTGGCTGCCAGGAAGAAACCCGCCCCGAAGCGCGGCGCGAGCCGCTACCAAGCCCCGGCCAAGAAGCCCGTTCCCGGCTGGATCTGGCTGATCTGCGGGCTGGTCATTGGCGGCTTCATCATGTTCCTGACGAACCTGGAGCCCGGCGGCAAGGAGATCAAGCGGGACAAGGAAACCGCCAAGCCCAAGGAGCAACCGAAGCGCTCGGCTCCGAGCAACGGCCAGGCGGTCAAGCCGAAGTACGACTTCTACACCCTGCTGCCAGAGTCCGAAGTCATCTTGCCGCCTGAGCCACCCAAGCCCGAGGTGCCGACGCCGACACCGGAGCCAGTCACGCCCGAGGATGCCGCGAAAATCGACGCCGCACGCGCCGAGGCAGCGCTGAACGGTCAGGTTCCGCCACCACCGCCCCCTACCGTGACCAAGGCGCCAGTGACGCAGTTTTTTCTGCAGGCCGGCTCATTCCGCCAGAAGAACGAGGCGGAAAAGGTTCGCGCACAGATCATCCTGCTCGGCCAGGACGTTCGGGTGGAAAACGTGACCGTCCGCGATGAGGTCTGGTATCGGGTACTGGTTGGCCCCTACGTCGATCGAGACCAACTCGGCAAGGCGCAGAAGACCCTGGCAGCCAGCGGTTACAGCAACCTGCTGCTACAGCAACGGCAAGCCCGCTGACTCAGGATGAAAAAAAGGGAGGCGCGGCCTCCCTTTTTGTTGCGTGCTCGTTTGTTGCGCGCTCGTCACGTGCGCGCGAACAGCGTCGCAGGTGCCCTTATGACGCTCGCGGCGCGTAAGCGAACACGTCCGCACGCATCTGCGTTGCGTCCATCCCAGCCTCGACCAGCGCATCCAGCGTGCCGTAGATCATCGCCGGGGAGCCGCTGGCGTAGACGTGAACCGGCTTCAGATCGCTGAAATCCTCACAGACGGCTTCGTGCAGCATGCCGCAACGTCCCGGCCAGCCGCAGACATCACTGACCACCTGATGTAGCTGCAGATTGGGCATGCTCTGCCATTCATCCCAATGCGGCAACTGGTAGAAATCCTCTGGGCGCCGAACGCCCCAGTACAGGTGTACCGGATGAGGGAATCCCTGGGCACGGCAATGCTCGATCAGACTGTGCATCTGCGCCATGCCGGTTCCCGCGGCGATCAGCACCAACGGTCCATCCGGCAGCTCGGCAAGATGGGTGTCGCCGAACGGCATCTGCACGTTGACCATTCCGCGACGCCTGAGAAATTCGAGCAAGCCGATCGTCGATGGCTCGCGCGCCAGCACGTGTAATTCCAGCTCTCGACCACGCCCAGGCGCGGACGCCAGCGAAAACGCGCTGTATTCGCCATCCTCTCGCTGCAACAGCAGGTATTGTCCGGCGTGATAGCGCGGCGGCTTGCCTGCGGGTGCGCGGAGCAGCAACCGAAACACGTCGCCGCCAACCGCTTCACAGCTGATCAATTGGCAACTGAGCGCGCGCACCGGCAGCTCACCGGGTGCGAGCACACCATCCCAGAGCAGAACACAATCCTCTTCAGGCTCGGCCAGACAGGCGAAAACCTCGCCGTGGTCGTGGCTCTCGCCGCGCTGGCGCACCCGGCCGTTGACCAGCAGCGCGGCGCATATCTGGCAATTGCCATTACGGCAGGCCTGCGGGCAGTCGTAGCCCAGCCGGCGAGCCGCATCGAGAATCAGCTCGCCGCGCTCGACATCGAGCACCGCACCGGAGGGTTGCAGGGTAACTTTCATCTATTCGGAAACCTGAAAAAACGCCTTGGTGTCATCAGTCGATACCCAGCTCGGCCCAGAGTTCGTCGACCCGCTGCTTGACCGCCGGGTCCTGCACAATGGCACGGCCCCACTCGCGACTGGTCTCGCCCGGCCACTTATGGGTCGCATCGAGCCCCATCTTGCTGCCCAGACCGGAAATCGGCGACGCGAAATCCAGATAGTCGATCGGCGTGTTCTCGATCATCACCGTGTCGCGCTTGGGGTCCATTCGCGTGGTGACAGCCCAGATCACATCGTTCCAGTCACGCGCATCGATATCGTCGTCGGTAACGATCACGAACTTGGTATACATGAACTGGCGCAGGAAGCTCCAGACGCCCAGCATCACCCGCTTGGCGTGGCCGGGGTATTGTTTCTTCATGGTCACCACCGCCATGCGGTAGGAGCAACCTTCCGGCGGTAGGTAGAAGTCGGTGATCTCCGGGAACTGCTTCTGCAGGATCGGCACGAACACTTCGTTCAGCGCGACGCCGAGTATCGCCGGCTCATCCGGCGGCCGGCCGGTGTAGGTGCTGTGATAGATCGCATCGCGGCGCCTGGTGATGCGTTCGACGGTGAACACCGGGAAGCGATCGACTTCGTTGTAGTAGCCGGTATGGTCGCCATAGGGCCCCTCATCGGCCATCTCGCCAGGCTGGATATGGCCTTCGAGGACGATCTCCGCACCCGCTGGCACCTGCAGATCACTGCCGCGGCACTTGACCAGCTCGGTGCGGCTGCCGCGCAGCAGGCCGGCGAACGCGTACTCGGACAGCGAATCCGGAACCGGCGTGACCGCCCCGAGAATGGTGGCCGGATCCGCGCCCAGCGCCACCGCCACCGGGTAGGGTCGATCCGGGTATTTCTCGCACCACTCGCGGAAATCCAGTGCTCCGCCGCGATGGCTGAGCCAGCGCATGATCACCTTGTTGCGGCCGATCACCTGCTGGCGATAGATACCGAGGTTCTGGCGCTCCTTGTTAGGCCCCTTGGTAATCGTCAGGCCCCAAGTGATCAGCGGCCCGGCATCGCCCGGCCAGCAAGTCTGTACCGGCAGGCTGGACAGATCGACCTCGTCCCCTTCCTGCAGCACCTCTTGGCAGGGGGCGTCCTTGAGCACCTTCGGTGCCATGCTGATGACTTTTTTGTAGATCGGCAGCTTGCTCCAGGCATCCTTCAATCCCTTCGGAGGCTCGGGCTCCTTGAGAAACGCCAGCAGCTTGCCGATCTCACGCAGCTCGGAAACATCTTCGGCGCCCATGCCCAGAGCGACACGCTTGGGCGTGCCGAACAGATTGCCGAGTACCGGCATATCGAAGCCGGTCGGATTTTCGAACAGCAGCGCCGGCCCTTGCTTGCGCAGGGTGCGGTCGCAGATTTCGGTCATTTCCAGAACGGGAGAGACGCCTGTCGAGATGCGCTTGAGCTCGCCGCGTTGTTCCAGGCCGCTGATAAAGTCGCGCAGATCGCGATACTGCATGCTTGAGCCTCGTAGGGGCCGGCAGGTTGGGGCTGCAAAGTGTAGCCTCGACACCGCTGAATCCAAAACCTGCAGACAGACAAAGGCCGGGTTTCCCCGGCCTTGGCGATAACGACCAGACGCTTACTTGCGCTTCATCGACATGAAGAATTCGTCGTTGGTCTTGGTGTCCTTGAGCTTGTCGAGCAGGAACTCGATGGCGGCCGTCTCATCCATCGGATGCAGCAGCTTGCGCAGAATCCAGATGCGCTGCAGCTCATCCTCGCTGGTCAGCAACTCCTCGCGACGAGTACCCGAACGGTTGATGTTGATCGCGGGGAATACACGCTTCTCGGCGATGCGGCGGTCCAGCTGCAACTCGAGGTTACCGGTACCCTTGAATTCCTCGTAGATCACCTCGTCCATCTTCGAGCCGGTTTCCACCAGCGCGGTAGCGAGAATGGTCAGACTGCCACCCTCCTCGATATTGCGCGCCGCACCGAAGAAGCGCTTGGGCTTTTCCAGGGCATGGGCGTCGACACCGCCGGTCAGCACCTTGCCGGAGCTCGGGATCACTGTGTTGTAGGCGCGCGCCAGACGGGTGATGGAGTCGAGCAGGATGACCACATCCTTCTTGTGCTCGACCAGGCGCTTGGCCTTCTCGATCACCATTTCGGCGACCTGCACATGGCGGGTCGGCGGCTCGTCGAAGGTCGAGGCGACCACTTCGCCGCGCACGGTGCGCTGCATTTCGGTCACTTCTTCCGGGCGCTCGTCGATCAGCAGAACGATCAGATGGCACTCGGGATTGTTACGGGTAATGTTGCTCGCGATGTTCTGCAGCATGATCGTCTTGCCCGCCTTTGGCGGAGCGACGATCAGGCCGCGCTGGCCCTTGCCGATCGGGGCACAGAGGTCGATTACCCGGCCGGTCAGGTCTTCGGTGGAGCCGTTGCCGGCTTCCATCGTCAGACGCTGGTTGGGGAACAGCGGCGTCAGGTTCTCGAACAGGATCTTGCTCTTGGCGTTTTCCGGACGGTCGAAGTTGATCGTGTCGACCTTGAGCAGCGCGAAATAGCGCTCGCCTTCCTTCGGCGGACGGATCTTGCCGACGATGGTGTCACCGGTACGCAGGTTGAAGCGGCGAATCTGGCTCGGCGAGACATAGATGTCGTCAGGGCCGGCGAGATAGGACGAATCCGCGGAGCGCAGGAAGCCGAAGCCGTCTTGCAGAATCTCCAGCACGCCATCACCGGAGATTTCCTCACCGCTTTTCGCGTGCTTTTTCAGCAAGGAGAAAATCACGTCCTGCTTGCGCGAACGGGCCATGTTGTCGATGCCCATCTGTTCGGCCATTTCCAGCAGTTCGGTGATGGGCTTTTGCTTAAGTTCGGTCAGATTCATAGAGAGAGTCAGAAGGGGTGAAGAAAGCGATTAGCTTGAGAAGCCGCGCAGCAAGAGACGAACAGGTTCGTTGTGCTTTATGAGGCGGAAGTGCGTCGGCGACGGCATGCAGAGGGCGACGGAGAAGCGTCGCGAGGCCGAATTTAGCATCACGCAGGCGAAGCGTCCAGCCTGCGCTCAGAAAAAAGCCCCCGCATTTGCGAGGGCTTTGAGTCACGACCTGCCGGTCAGATATTGCTGTCCAGGAACGCGGCCAGTTGGGACTTGGACAGCGCACCCACCTTGGTGGCCTCGACATTGCCGTTCTTGAACAGCATCAGCGTCGGGATACCGCGCACGCCATACTTCGGCGGGGTTTCCTGGTTCTCGTCGATGTTCAGCTTGCAGACCTTCAGCTTGCCTTCGTAATCCTTGGCAATTTCGTCGAGTACCGGAGCGATCATCTTGCAGGGACCACACCACTCGGCCCAGTAATCGACCAGCACGGGGCCATCTGCCTGGAGCACGTCCTGCTCGAAGCTGCTGTCGCTGACATTGTTGATGTATTCGCTCATGGATGTTCTCCAGGGTCAAAACCGAAAGTGACGCCATCATAGCCCGGCTTGGGACGGACCGAAAGCCGCAGGCCGTCGCTCGGGCTTTCACCCGGAACGAGCCAGCCAGCGCCCGGCGGCTCGCGACAAGATGGCGCTGACCGGCGCCTGCGCGTTGGCGGATGCGGACGATCATGTCAGGATGTCGGGGTTTTGCACAGAGACTGTCCCATGCGCCCACCAGCCACCGAACCCATGCCGATGATCGCCGCCATCGATCTCGGCTCGAACAGCTTTCACATGGTCCTGGCTCGCACCAGCAACGGTGAGATGCGCATCCTCGAGCGGCTCGGCGAGAAGGTCCAGCTCGCCGCCGGCATCGATGAAAACAGGATGCTCGATGACGCTGCGATGCAACGTGGGCTCGACTGCCTGCGCCGCTTCGCTCAGCTGGTCAATCATCTGCCGCAGGGGGCGGTGCGCGTGGTGGGTACCAATGCCTTGCGCGAGGCGCGCAACCGCGCGCAATTCATACGCCAGGCGGAAACCATCATCGACCATCAGGTGGAAGTCATCTCCGGTCGGGAGGAAGCGCGGCTGATCTACCTCGGCGTCTCGCATACCTTCCCGACATCCACCGGCAAACGCCTGGTGGTCGATATCGGCGGCGGCAGCAGTGAGTTCATCATCGGCGAAGGCTTCGACTCGCTATTGCGCGAAAGCCTGCAGATGGGCTGCGTCAGCTTCACCCAGCGCTTCTTCCGCGACGGCAAGATCACGGCGGCGCGTTATGCCCAGGCGTATACGGCGGCCCGCCTGGAGCTGATGAGCATCGAGCACGGCTTGCGCCGGCTCGGCTGGCAGGACGCGGTAGGCGCTTCGGGCACCATCCGCGCCGTCGGGCTGGCGATCAAGGGTGCCGGAATGGGTAATGGCGAAGTCAGCGCCGACGGCATCGGCTGGCTCAAGCGCAAATTGTTCAAACTGGGTGACGTCGACAAGCTGGACATGGACGGCATCAAGCCAGACCGCCGCGGCATATTCCCCGCGGGCCTGGCCATTCTCGAGGCGATTTTCGACTCCCTGGAACTCACCCGCATGGCCCATTCGGAAGGGGCGCTGCGCGAGGGCGTGCTTTACGACCTGATCGGTCGGCATCACCACGAAGACATCCGCGACCGGACCCTGAGCTTCCTCATGGAGCGCTACCACGTCGACACCGAGCAGGCGGCACGGGTCGAAAGCAAGGCGCTGGAAGCCTTCGACCAGGTCTCAGCCGACTGGGGGCTGGACGAGGACTGGCTGCGTGAACTGCTGGGCTGGGCCGCCCGGGTGCACGAGGTCGGTCTGGACATCGCCCACTACCATTACCACAAGCACGGCGCCTACCTGATCGAGCATTCCGACCTGCCCGGTTTTTCCCGTCAGGATCAGCAGATGCTGGCGCTGCTGGTGCGCGGGCATCGTCGCAATATACCCAAGCAGAAATTCGAGGAGCTGAGCGAGGACGGCGTCAAGCTGACACAGCTGTGCGTGCTGCTGCGCTTCGCCATTCTCTTTCATCACATTCGCGGGCCTCAGCAGGCGCCGGAATTCACCCTCAAGGCCGGCGACAACAGCCTGGATGTCGCCTTTCCCGAAGGCTGGCTGGCCAACAACCCGCTGACCCAGGCCGATTTCGCGCTGGAAGCGGATTGGCTCAAGCGGATCGACTTCACCCTGACCGTACGCTGAAACGGCGCGGCGGCCTGAAGGCAAGCCGCCGTACCGTACCTCAACGAGCAGTCGGGCTACCGAGCCGCTCCAGCAAGGCGTTCTGCACGTTGCGCGGGTTCTGGTTGCCGCTCGGGCTGTTGCGCAAGTAGCTGCCATCCGGCTGCAGCACCCAGCTCTGGGTGTTGTCGGTCAGGAAGCCTTCGAGTTCCTTTTTCACCCGTGTCACCAGCTTCTTGCCCTCGACGGGGAAGCAGGTCTCGACCCGTCGATCCAGATTACGCTCCATCCAGTCGGCACTGGACAGATAGAGCTTCTCATCGCCGCCATTGAGGAAATAGAACACGCGACTGTGCTCGAGGAAGCGGCCAATGATCGAGCGCACCTGAATGTTGTGCGAAACCCCGGTGATGCCCGGCCGCAAGCAGCACATGCCACGCACGATCAGATCGATGCGCACGCCGGTCTGGCTGGCCTTGTACAGGGCGCGAATCATCTTCGCGTCGGTCAGCGAATTGACCTTGAGAATGATGTGCGCCGGCTTGCCTTCACTGGCGTGCTGCGTCTCCTGGGCGATCATGTCGAGCAGGGCTTTCTTCAGGGTGAAGGGCGCGTGCAGGAGCTTTTTCATGCGCATGGTCTTACCCATGCCGATGAGCTGGCTGAACAGCTTGGATACGTCTTCACACAGGGCATCGTCGGATGTCAGCAGGCTGTAATCGGTATACAGCCTGGCGTTGCCGGCGTGGTAGTTGCCGGTGCCCAGATGCGCGTAACGACGCAGCTCGCCATTTTCGCGGCGTAGAATCAGCATCATCTTGGCGTGGGTCTTGTAGCCGACCACGCCGTAGATCACCACGGCACCGGCCTGTTGCAGGCGACTGGCCAGCTGCAGGTTCGACTCCTCGTCGAAACGCGCACGCAGCTCGATCACCGCGGTGACTTCCTTGCCGTTACGCGCCGCCTCGACCAGGGCATCGACGATTTCCGAGTTGGCGCCGGAGCGGTACAGGGTCTGCTTGACCGCCAGCACGCAGGGGTCTTTCGCCGCCTCACGCAGCAAATCGACCACTGGTGTGAACGACTCGTAAGGATGCAGCAGCAGGATGTCCTGCTTGCCGACCACGCTGAAGATGTTTTCGCTGTTTTGCAGCAGCTTGGGAATCGCCGGCGTGAACGGCGTGTATTGCAGCTCGGGATGGCTGTCGAGCCCGGTGACGCTGAACAGCCGGGTCAGGTTGACCGGTCCGTTGACCCGATACAGCTCGCTCTCGCTCAGGCTGAACTGCTTGAGCAGGAAGTCGGCGAGGTGTTTGGGGCAGGTATCGACCACCTCCAGGCGCACCGCATCGCCGTAGCGCCGGGAAATCAGCTCGCCACGCAGCGCCCGCGCCAGGTCTTCGACATCTTCGGTATCCACCGAGAGGTCCGCGTTGCGTGTCAGGCGGAACTGATAGCAACCCTTGACCTTCATGCCGTGGAACAGGTCGTCGGCATGGGCGTGGATCATCGACGACAGGAACACATAGTTGGCCCCCGGCCCGCCCACTTCCTCGGGGACACGAATGATCCGGGGCAACAGTCGTGGCGCGGGGATGATGGCCAGGCCGGAGTCACGACCGAAAGCGTCGACACCTTCGAGCTCGACGATGAAGTTGAGGCTCTTGTTGACCAGCAAGGGAAACGGATGGGTTGGATCCAGGCCGATCGGGGTGATGATCGGCGCGATTTCATCGCGGAAATAACGCCGCACCCAGGTCTTGAGCTTGGTCGTCCAGTAGCGTCGCCGAATGAACCGCACCTGATGCTTGGCTAGCTCAGGCAGCAGCACCTCGTTGAGGATCGAGTACTGCCGGTTGACCTGCTCGTGCACCAGCTCGGAAATCCGCGCCAGCGCCTGGTGCGGTTGCAGGCCATCAGCTCCCGCTTGCTCACGGGCGAAGGTCACCTGCTTCTTCAAGCCGGCGACACGGATCTCGAAGAATTCGTCGAGGTTGCTGGAGAAGATCAACAGGAACTTGAGCCGCTCCAGCAATGGGTAGGACTCGTCCAGCGCCTGCTCCAGCACGCGGATATTGAATTGCAGCTGCGACAGCTCTCGGTGGATATAGAGGCTGTTGTCGTCCAGGTTAGGCGGCGGGACCGGCGGGGCGGGCGCCTCCTCGACCTTCTCCACCTCGGGCGCTGGCGGGGCCGGCTGCTCGAGGGTCGCCTCGACGGTTTCCAGCTGCAATTCGCTTTCGCTGAGTCCCTGATTGGTCATCGATCTGCCTCGAAAGGGCTCACTGCCCCTGTTTCAATTGTTGTGCCGCCTGTTTGGCGAAATAGGTAAGGATGCCATCGGCGCCGGCGCGCTTGAAGGCGGTCAGCGATTCGAGTATCACCGCCTCGCTCAGCCAGCCGTTCTGGATGGCTGCCATGTGCATCGCGTATTCACCGCTGACCTGATAGACGAACGTCGGCACGCGAAAGGCATCTTTGACGCGCCAGAGGATATCCAGGTACGGCATCCCCGGTTTGACCATGACCATATCGGCGCCTTCGGACAGGTCCGCGCCGACTTCATGCAACGCCTCGTCACCGTTGGCCGGGTCCATCTGATAGGTGTTCTTGCTGCCCTTGCCCAGGTTCGCCGCCGACCCAACGGCATCGCGAAACGGGCCATAGTACGCACTGGCGTATTTGGCCGAGTAGGCCATGATCCGTACGTTATGGTGATCGGCCACCTCGAGCGCCTCGCGAATCGCCTGGATGCGCCCGTCCATCATGTCCGAAGGCGCAACGACCTGCGCCCCGGCCTCGGCATGAGACAGGGCCTGGCGCACCAGCGCATCGACGGTCACATCGTTCTGCACGTAGCCCTGTTCGTCGAGGATGCCGTCCTGGCCATGGGTAGTGAACGGGTCGAGCGCGACATCGGTGATGACGCCAAGCTCGGGAAAGCGTTCGCGCAGAGCTCGCGTGGCACGCTGAGCGATGCCGTCCGGATTCCAGGCTTCCGCCGCATCCAGCGACTTCTTCTCCAGCGGCGTGACGGGAAACAGCGCCAGCGCGGGAATACCCAGCGCCACCCACTCCTCGGCCTCTTGCAGCAGCAGATCGATCGACAGCCGTTCCACACCGGGCATCGAAGGCACCTGTTCGCGGCGATTCTCGCCGTCGAGGACGAACACCGGCAGGATCAGATCATCGACGGTCAGCCGGCATTCACGCACCAGGCGGCGCGAAAACTCATCGCGGCGATTACGACGCAGACGGGTGGCGGGAAACAACCGATTGGCTGGAACGAAACTCACAGTGAACTCCTGGCCCGCAGCACGGGCGAATATGACGTTTATAAGCCGACTTCGTGACCGAATGATGACAGCCTCGGTCGCATTGGCCACTGATGATGGTCATTGTCGCCACCCGGAGCGGGTACGGCCAGTGCTTTGATCGGCAAAACCCCGAACCCAAGCGGCCCGCCCTACGTCGCGACGCCTGAACACCTGGCGCGCTGACGTATCCAACCTACAGGCGCAGGCTTACCTTGCACCGCGCCAGGCATTAGCATCGGAGGCCTTCGCCCGGTGCGTTTGCCGAGCCGCTGAAATCTGACCAGGAGTACCCCTATGAACAAGAAGGTCGCCGTGATTCTTTCCGGCTGTGGCGTCTATGACGGCTCGGAAATCTACGAGACAGTGATCACGCTGCTGCGGCTGGACCAGCGTGGCGCCAAGGTCCAATGCTTCGCGCCGGACATCGAGCAACGACATGTGATTAATCATCTGAACGGCGAGCAGATGCAGGAAAGTCGCAATGTGCTCATCGAGTCCGCCCGCCTGGCCCGTGGTGAGATCAAGGACTTGCGCGAAGCCGACGTCGAAGCGTTCGACGCCCTGATCATGCCTGGCGGCTTTGGCGCCGCGAAGAACCTTTCCGACTTCGCCCTGCAAGGCGCGGGCTGCACCGTGCTTCCAGATGTGCTGTCGGTCGCGCAGGCCTTCGCCAAGGCAGGCAAGCCAGTCGGCATGATGTGCATCGCACCGACCATGGCGGCGCAGATATTCGGCCCCGGCGTGGTCTGCACGCTGGGCAACGATGATGACCCGGCAGCCGCCGCTTCGAGAGAGATGGGCGTCGAACACCACGCATGCGAGGTCAGCGAGATCGTCGAGGACTCCAGACATAAACTGGTGACCACCCCGGCCTACATGCTGGCGCAGTCGATCAGCGACGCGGCGTCGGGCATCTACAAGCTGGTCGATCGCGTATTGGAACTCACCCACCCGTAGCCAGGCGTATCCAGGACCAGAATCCCGAGCCCCCGGCTCGGGATTTTCCGTTCAGCCTGGGGCTATATGGCCAATCGTACCGGCGCTCCCGCCGCGCCTCTGGTCAACTCGCTCGCGCTCCGGCAGCGTTGGAGGATCTGCCAGGAAGCCCATCCATGCCTCTCTCCGAAACCGACCGCATCGCAGCGCAACACCAGGCCGTGCGCCAGCTCTTCGAGCGCATTCCGTTCAACGAATACCTTGGAATCGAACTCGACGAGGTGTCACGGGAGCGGGTAGTGATGCATCTGCCGATGAAGCCCGAACTGGTCGGCAACTTCTACCACGGCATCCTGCACGGCGGCGTGATCGCCTCGCTGCTCGATGTTGTCGGCGGAGCCACGGCGATGATCGGTGCTTTCGAAAAGCATCAGCATCTGAGCGCCGAGGAGCGTGCCTTGCGCCTCTCGCGTCTGGGCACCATCGATCTTCGAATCGACTACCTACGCCCGGGCCGCGGCAAGCGTTTCAGTGCCAACGCGACATTGCTGCGCTCCGGCAACAAGGTTGCGGTGGTTCGCTCCGAGCTGCATAACGAGGAGAACGTATTGATCGCGGTGGGCACTGGAACCTACCTCTGCGGCTAGCCGGCCCAATCGCGACGGCCGACTAACGCGCCCGGGTGCGCAGCAGTTGAGTCAGCAGGCGGTCCAGAGCATTGGCGAAGGCCTGGCGATCACGCTCGCCGTAGGCCGCCTGACCACCACCCACCTGCCCCTGTTCGCGCAGGTCGGTGAACAGATTGCGCACAGCCAGGCGATCGCCCATGTTGCGCTCGTCGAACTCCCGACCGCGCGGGTCGAGCGCAGCCACGCCCTTCTTGACCAGCCGATCGGCCAGCGGCACATCGCTGCAGATCACCAACTCGCCGGGCTGTGCGTGCTCGACCAGATAATCGTCCGCCGCGTCCGGACCGCTCGGCACCACGATCAACTGCACGCAGGCGAATGCTGGCTTGATCTGGCTCTGCCCGGCGACCAGCAGCACCTCGAACTTGCGCTTGAGAGCGAACTTGATCAGCTGCTCCTTCGCCGCCTTGGGGCAGGCATCGGCGTCTACCCACACCCGCAGCGCGCCTGGCGAGGTCATACCGCGGCCCGCCGCACCGTTGCCAGCAACGCCGCCGCACCGGCAAACATGGTGGCGAAGCTGCGATTGACCAGCCGCTGCTGCCGCGGCGTGCGCAGCAGGCGAAGAACCTTCGCCGCGAGCCCGGTATAACCGGCCATGACGATCAGGTCGACGACCACCATGGTGGTGCCCATCTGAAGATACTGGACGACCAGATCACCGTGCGGGTCGAGGAACTGCGGCAGCACCGCGAGAATGAAAACGATCGCCTTGGGATTGCTGGCGTTGACCAGGAAACCCCGGAACACCAAGGCCAGCGGCCGTCCGATCGGCCTCGGCCCGGCGCTGTCGTCGAGCATCGATGGCACGGCTTGCCACTGTTTCAGTGCGAGCCATAGCAGGTAGGCGACACCAAACCATTTGATCAGGCTGAACGCCAGCGACGAGGTCGCCAGTATCGCGCCGACGCCTGCCGCCACCACCGCAATCTGCAGCGCCAGCGCAATCTGCAGGCCGATTGCGTTCCAGTAGCCGCGCCAGAATCCATACTGAAGCCCACAGGACATCGAGGCGATCGCTCCGGCACCTGGCGACAGGCTGATGACCCAGCAGGCGATAAAGAAGGCAAGCCAAGTATCGAGCGTCATGGTTGATCCTCGCAGAGCCCCGGTAGACGCCGAGGCGGCCCTTAATGTCAGTCCGGCATATCCTTGCCCAGCTTGAGCGGCTCTTTCAGCTTGCGCTTCATCGCCTTGCGCATACGAATATTGAGCGCCTCGACCGCCAGCGAGAAGGCCATCGCGAAATACACATAACCCTTGGGTACATGCGCCCCGAAGGCTTCAGCGATCAGCAGGGTTCCCACCACGATCAGAAACGACAATGCCAGGATCTTCAGCGTCGGATGCCTCTCGATGAAATCGCTGATCGTGCCGGCCGCCAGCATCATCACCCCGACGGCGATGACGATGGCCGCGATCATCACCGGCACGTTGCTCACCAACCCCACCGCAGTGATCACCGAGTCCAGCGAGAAGACGATATCGATCACCGCGATCTGCAGAATGATACCGATGAAGCCGGCCTTGGCCGCTCCGCCAGCGGTACCGTCCTGCGCCTCTTCGCCTTCGACGCTATGCCAGATCTCCATGGTGCTCTTGAACAACAGGAACAGGCCGCCGAAGAACAGGATCAGGTCACGACCGGACACGCCGTGCTCGAACACCGTGAACAGGTTGTCGGTCAGGCGCATTACCCAGGCGATGGACAGCAGCAGCAATATCCGCGTCCCCATCGCCAGCGCCAGCCCGAAGAAACGCGCCCTGGGCTGCTGCTCCTTCGGCAGCCGGCCGACCAGAATGGAAATGAAGATGATGTTGTCGATACCGAGGACGATTTCCAGGGCGGTCAGGGTCAGAAACGCGACCCAGATTTCCGGATTGCTAAGCCATTCCATAAGGATTACTCGCGGTGGGAGCTGTGAATGTGAGATCGAATGTCCGTTCCGCGCCAGCGGCGCACTACCTTCTGAAAGAACAAGCTGTTGGGCACTTGGACCACTGCGGTAGCGCCGTCATCGTTACTTTCTTCAAGCGTGGTGTAGAGCAGATTGATGTCGATGACCCGGCCTTTGACGATGGGCTTGTCGAAACTTTCGACCAGCTCCACCAGATCGCCAACGCGGAAAGGCCCGACCGTCAGAATGAGCACCGCGCACAGCAGATTCGATAGCACGCTCCAGATGGCGAAGAAGGCGACCGCAGCCACCGCAACGAAACCGGAGAAGGCGGTCCAGAGCACCGCTGCCGAGACGCCGAAACGCTCGAGTACCATGATCAGCGCACCGCCGATGATCAGCCAACGGAAACCGCCCCTTAGCGGCAGCAACAGCTCGGGTGGCAGCGGGTAACGCTGGCCGAGCCGACCCAGCCCACGCACGACAAGCCGTTGCAGTATGAAGGCAGTGAGCAGTATCAGCACGACCTGCAGCGCTAGCAGGAGGGGGTCGCGCCATTGCTGGAGGAGTAACAGCATCGATTCGCTCATGCACTTGCCTCGAGCTGAGCCTGCAAGGTTTCCAGGGATTCCAGCGCCACCAGCCAGGACTCCTCCAGGTCGCCTTCGCGGGCCTTGAGCTCGGCCTGCCGGGCCAGCAGCTCACGCAGCTCTTCCTTGCGTGCCGCCTCATAGAGCGCGGCATCGCCGAGGCGTTGCTCCAGGACTGCCAATTGCTCCTGCACAGCCGCCAGATCCTTCTCCAGCTTGTCCGCTTGCCGCTTGAGCGGCGCCAGTTGCTGACGCAACGCGGCTGCGGCCTGCCGCATGGCGCGTTTGTCAGTCTTGTCGGCGGAGGACTCGGTTGCGCTGGCCGGCTGCTGATGGGCGCGGTAATCGATCAGCCAGCGCGCATAGTCCTCGAGGTCGCCGTCGAAGGCCACCACGCGCCCGTCGGCCACCAACAGGAACTCGTCGGTGGTGCTTTTGAGCAGATGGCGATCGTGCGAAACCACCATCACCGCACCTTCGAAATCCTGCAACGCCAGCGTCAGCGCCAGGCGCATCTCCAGATCCAGGTGGTTGGTGGGCTCGTCGAGCAGCAGCAGGTTGGGCTTACCCCAAGCGATCAAGGCCAGCGCCAGCCGTGCCTTCTCGCCGCCAGAGAAGCGCAGGACCGGCTCGTCACAGCGATTGCCGCGAAAATCGAAACCGCCCAGAAAGTCTCGCAGCACCTGCTCGCGCTCGCCTGGCGCGATGCGCTGCAGATGCAGCAGTGGGCTGGCCTTGGCGTCCAGCGCATCGAGCTGATGCTGGGCGAAATAGCCGATCACCAGGTTCTCGCCGCGCTGCAGCCGCCCGCCCAGGGGTTGCAGCTCGTTGGCCAGCGTCTTGATCAGTGTCGACTTGCCCGCCCCGTTGGGGCCGAGCAGACCGATCCGGGCGCCCGGCACCAGTTGCAGCTTGACCTGACTCAGGACCTGCTTTTCGGCATAACCGAGGCTTCCCTCGGCCAGATCCAGCAACGGGCTGGAGACCTTGTCCGCCTCGCGAAAAGCGAAGTCGAACGGCGAATCGATATGCGCCGGGGCCAACTCTTCGAGCCGCTCCAGCGCCTTGATCCGGCTCTGCGCCTGGCGTGCCTTGGAGGCTTTCGCCTTGAAGCGGCGGATAAAGTCCTCCATGTGCTCACGCTGCGCCTGCTGCTTCTCGAACGCCTGTTGCTGCTGCGCCAGACGCTCGGCACGCGCCCGTTCGAAAGCCGAATAGCCGCCGCGATAGAGCGTCAGCTTGCGCTGCTCGACATGCACCACGTGGCCAACCACCTCGTCGAGAAAATCGCGGTCGTGGGAGATCAGCATCAGGGTGCCCGGATAGCCCTTGAGCCAGGCCTCCAACCAGAGAATGGCGTCCAGATCGAGGTGGTTGGTGGGCTCGTCGAGCAGCAACAGATCCGAGGGGCACATCAGCGCTTGCGCAAGGTTCAGACGCATCCGCCAACCGCCGGAGAAGCTGGACACCGGCAGATCCATCTGCTCGTTTGCGAAGCCCAGACCGGCTAGCAGCTTGCGTGCGCGTGCATCGGCGGTGTAGCCGTCAGCGTTGTCCAGCTCGACATGCAAACGCGCCAGCGCGGTGCCGTCGTGCGCAGCCTCAGCGGCATGCAGTGCCGCCTGGACGCGACGAAGCTCGGCGTCACCATCGAGAACGTAATCGACGGCCAGGCGATCGAGCGTATCGACCTCCTGACGCATGTGGGCGATTCGCCAATCCGGAGGTATCTGGCAGTCGCCGCCGTCCGGCGTGAACTCCCCGAGCAGCAATGCGAACAGGCTGGATTTACCGGCGCCATTGGCACCAACCAGCCCGACCTTCTGGCCGGGGTGCAAGGTCAGCTCGGCGCCTTCCAGCAAACGCTGGGGGCCGCGCTGTAGAGTGAGGTTCTGAAGTCGGATCATAATGGCGGCGGAGTTTATCAGGTCGCCCGGAAATCCATCCGGCCACCGACGAAAAAAACCGATGCCCATGACCTCTGACGATCTCTGGCGCTTTGCCCTCGCCTGCTACGCCCAGCCCGGCGTAGAGCACGCCTGCCTCGAGCTGCAAGCCGCAGGCGCGGACGTCTGCCTGCTATTGGCCGCCGCCTGGCTGGAGCGCCGCAACGCGGCCTGTGACGAACAAAGGCTCGAGCGACTGAAAACAATCAGTAACGATTGGCAAGTTCAGGTGGTCGCGCCATTGCGCGCCCTGCGTCAGCATTGGCGACAGCAGGCCGCCAACGATGAAGAGCTGGCCGATTTGCGCATGCGGGTCAAACAGCTGGAACTGGATGCAGAGAAGGTACAACTCCGGCGCTTGCAATCCGCCGCACAGCACTGGTCGGCGGGAAGCGGATCACCCGCCTGGCTGGAGCCGCTGTGTGCCGATCTGCGCGGCGATACGCGCGTGGCGGTGCAGACGCTCCGCCACGCGGCTACGGCTCAGCCGGCGACCGGTGATGCTTGATCGGCCGCTTTGCCCTTGCTTGCTGACGGCTTCTTGGCGACGGCGGGCTTTGCCGCCAGTGCGGGCGCCGCGGCTGCTGCAGCCTTGGCAGTCGTTCTGGCTGGGCGGCGGCGCGCAGTGCCCGGTGCCTTGGCTACCGGCGTCTTCGCTTCGACAGCCTTGTCTTGCGTGACGCTGGCGTCTTTCTTGGCGGCGGGCTTGGCTCGGCTGGCGGCCGGGAGGGAGCCTGGAGCCGCCTTGCTGACGGCAGGCTTGTTTGCCGGAGCACGGGCGGTGCTGGAAGCCGGTTTACGACGATCCGCCGCACCGGCAGCAGGCTTACCGCGAGCAGCCAGGGCTTGGGCAGCGGCATTTTCCACCTGCGTGATGCCTTGGGCCAGCTTCAGGCTCTGCTCCGCATCACGCTTCAATTCGGCCAGATAACTCAGGGTGTCACTCTGTCTTGCCTGCAACACGGCAAGCATGTCATCCAGCTCGGCCAACTTGGCACGCGCCTTGGTCTGCACTTTCGATTTTCCGGCACTGCCTGCATCGTCGAGCTTGGCGCGCGCCTTGATGATCTTCTCCTGCGTCCTGCCACGCTGCTTTTCGAGCTTGGCCAGCGTCATTTCTGCGTCCTTCAGTGCCTCGTTGCAGGCTTCTTCCAGATGCGAGACCAGACTCTGGGACAGCTGCTGCAACAGGTGCAGCGGAGTGGTGACCGCGTTTTTCTTCGCTGGCATGAAACGCCCCCCTGGCGGAATGGATACAGCTCTGTTCGGCTTGCACAGGACCGCCACCGACAGCATGGCAGCCCGACGACAAAGACGCGAATCAGGCCGTCGCAGCGGCCTGCTTGTGCGCGGTGTGAAGGACCTCGATGAGGCAGTCCTCAAGCTCGAAACGCTCATGCAGCAACCGGCCCAGATGCTTGAGTTCATCCGGCAGCCCGGGGCTGTTCAGGCAGTCGCCCTTGTCGCAACGATCATTGAAGGCCACCGCCACCTGGGTGATTGCTTCGATGCGCGGATAGATCTGGCGGGCGAGCTCGAGACCGCGCTCGTCTCCGAACGCCTCGGCTTCATTGAGCAGTTGCTCGTAGATTTCGAAATGCCCGGCCGAGACATAGTCGAGCAGGATTTCACAAAATTTCTGCAAGGCGGAGCGACTCTCGGTAGTGTCGCTGACATGCAGCCCATCGAATGCGTTGATCAATGCATGGCGTTCTTGCAGCCAGCGGTCGATCAGCAGATGCACACCGCCCCAGCGTTCCTGGGCGTTTCGACAGCTCTCGAGCATGATGACCTCACTTCCCTAATCGATGATGCCTGTTGCGCCTTCCTAGACGGTTTTTGTCTTGGGATATCGGCCTTGGGTGAGTGGCAGCAATGGCACGAAAGCCGACGCTGCCAGAGCAGACTATGCTGCGGCGATCGAAGCATCAAGCAGCGAGATCGAAATTCGCCCCGCACGAGCCCGTGCCGCCGCTTCGTTCTGGATCATTGACCACCAACCGCAGCGATCATTCGTTCGCCCTGACAAAATGCCTCAATCGCGGCGCAGTATCTGCCACACGCAGAACACCACCATGGCGATGAACGCGAGCAAGGTCCACTCCGGAATGCTCATGCCCAGCAGCGTCCAGCTGACTTCGGCGCATTCGGCCGTGCCGTGAAGCACCAAGCGGGCGATCTCCTGGAACGGCAGCGCATCCATCATGTATTCGAGGCTGGGCAGGCAGCTTGGCAGCTGGTCGGCCGGCATGTTCTGCAACCAGATCTGGCGTATGGCCGTGCCACCGCCCGCGACCGCGAACAGTAACGCCAGGACCGAATAGACGCGGCGACCGGTTTTGCTCGGCCCATGCAGCGCGGCGACCAGGCAGACCAGCCCGAAGCCGATCACACAGATACGCTGGACGATACATAGCGGACAGGGCGCCAGCCCAACGACATGCTCGAGGTACAGCGCAGCGGCCATCATCAGCGCGCAGCCGATGAAAGCCAGAAAGAACAGCGAACGTGGGCTGGCGAGGTTCATGGTGACTCCGCAGAGAAGAAAAGTTCGCTACGGTAGTGCTGCGCGCGATGGGCTGCAAGCCATACGAAAGGTCGCTGCAGGCGCTACGGGATCGACGTCACGTCCCGTAGCGCCTGGACCGCTAGGCGTTGCTTACGACCGGCAGCGGCTGGCTGATGGGTTGATCGAGTAGCCCGAGGCCTTCCTGGAACAGCCGATTGCTGCGTTCCTTATCACCCAACTGCGACAGCAGGCGCGCCAGCTCGGCACAGGTCTCGGCCCGATGTTCCAGCCTCAGACTGGCTTCCAGGTAGTCGCGCGACTTGCCCCAGAACTCGTTGCGCAGGCTCAGGCGGCCAAGCGCAAGCAACAGTTGAGCGTTCTCGGGATGCGCCTTCAGCCAGCCCTCCGCATTTGCCAACTGGCGTGCCGGCTCACGCCCGCGAACGCGGCCGTAACGCTCGACCAGACGATCGTCGAACTGACGTTTGAGCGCGGCATACAGGACCTCCTCGGCCTTCTCCTCCGCGCCCGAACGCCCCAAGCCATCGGCATAGGCGCGTACCAGCAACGGCTCGCTGCGCAGTTTGCTGGGTACCGTTTGCCAGCATTGTTGCAGCGCCTGCTGCGTATCGTCACGGGTAGCAGCCTGCTCCAGCGCAGCGGTCCAGGCCAGCAACTCGAGCTCGTCCAGCCGCGCCGGTGGCAACACGCGATGTTTGCGCAGTTCCGGCAACAGCCGGCAGAGTGCGGGCCAGTCCTGCAACTGCACGTAGAGCTGCTGCAGCAGCGTCAATACATAGGGGTGGCGCGGATGCTCGTTGTGCAGCGCCGACAGCGACTCACGCGCCTCGACGTACTGGCCGCGTGCGATCTGCAACTGGGCCTGCGTCAGACCGACCGCCAGGCCGGCCTCGGGCTCGCGTTCGCGGGCCTTGCGCAGCAATTCGTCGCTTTGCTCGTATTCCCCCAGCTCGCTAGCCGCTCGCGCAGCGCCGAGGTAATGCACCAAGGGCTGGCGATCGTGCTCCGCGGCGGTGCGCAGATGACCGAGCGCCTGGCTCCATTGGCCTTCGGCCAGCTCCCGCAGCCCCGATCGGGAGGCCTTGGCCACACGCCGTGCGCGGTGCCGCCGCGACCAGGGATTGACCAACGCCCCGGAGGCATGCAGCAAGCCGAGCAACCGGTGAACCAGCATGCTCAGCAGCCAGAGACAGGCGACCAGCCCAAGGAAGATCCAGAAGCTGGACTCGTAGCGAAAGCGGTCATAACTGATCAGGACATAGCCGGCATCCTGGTAGACAGCCCAACCAAGAAAGCCGACGACCGCCAGCAGCAGGACGATGACAATGGCCAGCCGCTTCATGTGCGCAGCCCCTCTTCGGTAGACGGCTCGGTTTCGGCCGGCTGCTCAGCCTTGCCGTCCGGCTCAGCGCGGGAGCCATCGGCAGCGCTGGCGGGTGCGCCCTGATCGGCGGATTCGCGCGACTGCACATAGGCTTGCATGGCCTTCAGGGCGGGCGTCAGGTCCGGCAGGTTGACCGAAACCTGCTGCTTCGCGAGCTGTTCGATGCGATCGCGCAGGCCGCGGCTCTGACCGTTCTCTTCGCTGAAGTGGTCCTCGATCAAACGAGCAGCCTGATCGAGCGACTGCCGATAGACGTCCTGGTTGCCGTTGAGTACGGCCCACTGCGCCTGCTCGATGGCCAGCGACAAGGCCAACCGCAGCTGAGCGAGGCTCTGGCCGGCGAGCAAGGGTTTGACATCGCGACCTGCGTTGAAGTCGATACGTACGTAGCGCGTCAGTTCGTTCAGCCAACGGCGCCAGCTGCTTTCGTCTTGCGCATCCGGTTGGCCCGGACCGTTCTGGAACTCAGGTGCCAGACCATGGAGTTGGTTGGCCTGGCCGCGAAGCGCGCCCAGTTGCAGAAACAATCCGGTCCGATCCAGCTCCGGCAAACTGCGCAAGGCCTCGAGGCCCTCCAGCAGTTTCTGCCTGGATCCGTAGGCGCTCGGATCGTCCTGCTTGCGCAGGATCAGGTCGGCTTCGACAAGCAGCGATTTTGCGCTGTTCACGTCTTGCATGGCTGACAGACGCAGCATCGCCATCCGCAGGAGATGCTCGGCCTCAGCCAGTCGCCATTGCTCACGACTGGCGCCCAGCACCTGTTCGACCCGTCCCGCGAGTCGTTGCTGGTCGCTCTGCAGTTCGGACAAAAGGCGTCGCCGGTCTTCCAGCTGTTCGGCCGAGGGCAACTGTTCCAGGCGTCCGAGACGATTGGCCAGCTCCTGGCTGCGTTGGTCCACCTGGCGTGCCTGCTCGCGTGTCGCCTGTGTCGACTCGAGCTGTTGACGCTCCTGCTCGGTCAACTGCTGGGTTTGCCAAACGCTGTAACCGCCGGCCGCCAGCCCGGCCAAACCAACCAGCAGCGCCAGCCCGGCCAGTCCCTTGCCGCTGCCACGCGAGTCGGTCGTGGCCGCAACCGAAGCCTTCGGAGGCGGCATCTTCGGTGGCGCTTTGGAGTCTTTCGCAGTGCCTTGCGTGTTCGGCTTTTGCGGGCCGGCTGGCTCGTTTTCCTTGGGGTGCTGCGCTGCCTTATCGGATTCTACTTCGCTCACGTTTCCATCCTTTGCGTCAGGAGGCGGGCTCGGGATACTCCCGCAGAGCCGCCAGCAACGCCGCGGCTCCGGCACCGCGACAGTCCACTATTATTTTGGCGCCCAGGGTCGCGGCCATCTCGGCCACCCGAGGGCTGGGTACGAACAAGGGTAGTTCACACAGCGCCGGCCAGTCGGGTCCAGCCAACTCATGCAATGACTGCAAACCCTGCCCACTGCTGACCACCACCGCGTTCAGCCGTTCCGAGCGTAGCGTCTCGACCAGCGTTCCCGAGGGGTATTGGGGCAGATAACGGCGGTAGAGCGCCAGGCTTTCGACCTGGGCGCCGCGCTGGCGAAGTGTCTCAGCGATCAGCTCGCGCCCGCCTTCGCCACGCAACAGCAATACCCTGGGCGTCGGTACGTCGAGCGCCTCGGCGAGGCGTGGCAACGCCAGCAGCGCCTCGCTATCGTCACCGGCAGCCGGCCAACTGACATCCAGGCCGTAGCTTTTCAAAATCATGCCCGTCGCGGCACCAACACTGAACCAGGCCTGGCCGGCAGGGGGTTGCGGCCGGTGACGCGCCAGCAGTTCCAGCCCCAATCTGGCGGCAGGCTTGCTGACGACCACCACCGCGCAGTAACGGTGCAGCTCAAGCATCGTCGCGCGTTGCTCGGTCGTTTCAGCAAGGGGTTCGATAGCGAGCAATGGCAGGCTGGCGCTGTGGACGTTCGCCTCGGCAAGCGCCGCAGCCAGAGCGCCACACTCTTCAGACGGACGCGTCAGCAGCAGACGCCAGCCACTCACGCCTTACCGGCCTCGCCATAGACATCCTGGAGGATCCTGGCGGCGCCTTGCGCCAGCAATGCATCCGCGACGCGCACGCCGAGCGTTTCTGCTTCGCTGGCCGGCGCACGGTCATCGGCACGCAGCAACAGCGACCCGTCAGGCTGCCCGACCAACCCGCGCAGCCACAGCTGATCGTCTTCGAGGACCGCATAGCAGGCAATCGGCACCTGACAGCCGCCGTTCAGGTGGCGGTTCAGCGCACGCTCGGCACTGACTCGCACTGCCGTTTGCGGATCGTTCATGCATTGCAGCAACTGGTGCAGTTCGCTATCAGCGGTCCGGCATTCGATACCTACGGCGCCCTGCCCCCCTGCCGGCAGGCTTTCCTCGACGCTGATGCTAGAACGGATGCGCTCGCCGAAGCCAAGCCGGATCAGCCCGGCGGCGGCGAGGATGATCGCGTCGTAGTCGCCGGCGTCGAGCTTGGCCAGCCGCGTGTTGACGTTGCCGCGCAGGAACTGGATTTTCAGATCCGGCCGACGTGCCAGCAACTGGGCCTGGCGGCGCAGACTGGACGTACCGACCACCGCTCCGGCCGGCAATGCGTCGAGCGTCGGGTATTGGTTGGAAACGAAAGCATCGCGCGGATCTTCCCGCTCGCAGATGCAATACAGGCCGAGTCCTTCGGGGAACTCCATCGGCACGTCCTTCATGGAATGCACGGCGATGTCCGCCTCGCGCTCGAGCAACGCGGTTTCCAGTTCCTTGACGAACAAACCTTTGCCACCGATCTTGGCCAGCGGTGCATCGAGCAGCTTGTCACCACGACTGACCATCGGCACCAGACTGACCGTCACTTCGGGATGTGCGGCTTCCAGGCGCGCCTTGACGTATTCGGCCTGCCACAGGGCCAGGGCACTCTTGCGGGTGGCGATGCGAATTTCGCGGGACATGAGCAAATCCAGACAAATGAACTGCCGGCGATGATAACAGGCCGGGCACCGCGATCGGGTTGGCGCGAATCAAGGAAAGCGGCTTCAGGCTTCAGGCTTCAGGCTTCAGGCTTCAGGCTTCAGGCTTCAGGCTTCAGGCTTCAGGCTTCAGGCTTCTCAGTGTACGCGGCGGCGCCAAAGCAACGTCAAACGCTCTATCCGCCTGCCGCCTGTCGCCGTTTCTGCCTGCCGCCTCTTTTAAAGATTCTGCATCAACTTGCGGACCCCGGCCACATGCCGCCGGCTCACTGTCAGCGGTTCGCCCTCGAGCCCCTTGAGGAACAATTGAAAATGGCCCAGCGGGGTGCGCTGCAGCCGCTCGATGCGGTCGCGATACACCAGCGCATTGCGATGGATACGCACGAAACGGTCGCCGAATTCGTCTTCCAGGGCCTTGAGCGGCTCATCCAGCAGCACCTCACCCCCCTCGTGACGCAGGGTGACGTACTTGTGGTCGGCGATGAAATAGATGACCTGGGGCAGCGGGATCAGCTCGATGCCCTTGCGGGTCCGGGCACTGATATGGCTGCGCGGCCCGGTCCCGGAAACCGCCGCGGGACGAGTCAGCGCAGCAAGCTGTACGCGATTCGGGCGCTCGGCTTTCTTCAAAGCCTCGGCCAGGTGCTCGGGACGCACTGGTTTGACCAGGTAACCCACAGCACTGACCTGGAACGCATCCAGTGCAAATTCATCGTGGGCGGTGCAAAAGATCACGGCTGGGGGCGCATCGCGCTCGCACAGCTTGGCAGCGACCTGAAGACCATCGAGGCCTGGCATACGGATATCCAGCAACACGATATCGGGACGCTGCTCCTCGATCAGGGACAGCGCCTCCTCGCCGTTGGAGGCGGAAGGTTCCAGGACACGATAGCCGTCAAGATCACCTACCAGTCGGCTGAGGCGCTCGCGGGCTAGAGGTTCGTCATCGACAATCAGCACATTCATATAGTTCTGGCTTCCTGCTTCTATGTCGCACACGGATAGCGTAGACAGGTGTAGTAACGGGCGTTATGCCGCTTCACGCTGAGACTCGCTGCGGGACCGAAAAGTGCCGTTAGTCGTGCGTCTATATTGTGCAGCGCCTGCTGTGTGCCCCGTGGAGAAAGCGTTTGAGCGCTTTCGTCGAAAGGGTTGCTGACCTCCAGATGAAACACCCCATCGGCATAATGCGCGGCCACGCTGATCACGCCACCCTCGATCCGCGGCTGGATTCCATGGATAAGCGCATTTTCCAGCAAGGGCTGCAAGGTCAGCTGAGGAATCGGCAGGTCATCCGGGACATTATCGACCTGCCACTCGACCTGTAGCCGTTCGCCCAGCCGGTAATGTTCGATCGACAGGTAGCGACGCGACAGGTCCAGCTCGTCACGCCAGGACACCAGGCTACCGGGACGCGCCAGACTGGCACGGAACAGGTCGGACAGATCCAGCACCGCCTGCTCGGCCTTGATCGGATCGGTCACCACCAGGCTGGCAATGCTGTTGAGACTGTTGAACAGGAAATGCGGGCGAATACGTGCCTGCAACGACTCGATGCGTGCCTTCAGCTCCGCCTGCTCCTGACGTCGCCACTGGCTTTGCAGGTAGAAATAGCGCAGCAACAGGCCCGACATGATCAGGCTGATCAGCGCATGCCGCAGGTACAGATTGACCTCGCCGACCCGCGTCAATGGCCCGCCCAGCTGGTAGATATCGGCCACCGCGGTGCAGGCCAGCGTCAGCCCGACCACCATTGCGCAGCAGACCAGGCCGGCCAGCCAGGGCTTAAGCCGCGCCAACAGCGGACGCAGCTGGCAGGTCAGCCCTGCCGAAAGCAGCATCACCCACTGGACGAACAAGGACGTCAGCGCCAGGCGCATCCAGTTGAAACCGGGCTGCATCGGTTCCGCCAGCACCAGTACCAGCACCAGCAACTCGGCGAGCAGCACCAGGCCGAGCAGCGCCTCCGGCTGGCACAGCTCCGGCACGAAGAAGTCGTCGGCAGGCGTCGCGGGGCGCGTGCGATTGTTCGTTTCTCTTGGCATGGATTGACTGTCGCGCCCCCGAACGGAAGACCGGATTAATTCAACGGGCCGGCGATGCCGCCCAAAGGCGTCAGTCTATCGGTTCGGCGCCGGATCGAGATGAGCAACGGTCGCCACTTCGCTACCCCGCACCCCGTGCGGATGTTTCGCCTGGTGCCCGCCCCTGCCAACCAGCTTATCCCGGGCAAAGCCGAACGCTCGTGTCGCAGCAAGCATAGCCAACAGGCACAAAGCCGGGTGGCGACACGCGTGCAAGTCCTCACGGACGAGCGCGGACGGGGGGCGCAAGCCTGTTATTATCCGCACTCCATTTTGTCCATCCGATTTCTGCGAGCGCATTCATGAGCACCGACAAGACCAACCAGTCCTGGGGCGGCCGTTTCAGCGAGCCCGTCGACGCCTTCGTCGCCCGATTCACCGCCTCCGTCGAGTTCGACAAGCGCCTCTACCGTCACGACATCATGGGCTCGATCGCCCACGCCACCATGCTGGAAAAAGCCGGCGTGCTGAATGCAGACGAACGTGAGCAGATCATCGCCAATCTGAAGGATATCCAGAGCGAAATTGAAGCCGGCACCTTCGACTGGCGCGTCGATCTGGAAGACGTGCACATGAACATCGAAGCGCGCCTGACCGACCGCATCGGCGTCACAGGCAAGAAGCTGCATACCGGTCGCTCGCGCAACGATCAGGTCGCCACCGACATCCGCCTGTGGCTGCGCGACGAGATCGACACCATCCTCGGCGAGATCACCCGCCTGCAACAGGGCCTACTGGGGTTGGCCGAGACGGAAGCGGACACCATCATGCCTGGCTTCACCCATCTGCAGACCGCGCAGCCGGTCACCTTCGGCCATCACCTGCTGGCCTGGTTCGAGATGCTCAGCCGTGACTATGAGCGCCTGGTCGACTGCCGCAAGCGCACCAACCGCATGCCGCTGGGCTCGGCCGCGCTGGCCGGCACCACCTATCCGATCCAACGCGAGATCACCTGCGAACTGCTGGGCTTCGAAGCCATCTCCGGCAACTCGCTGGATGGCGTCTCGGATCGCGACTTCGCCATCGAATTCTGCGCCGCCGCCTCGGTGGCGATGATGCACCTGTCGCGCTTCTCCGAAGAGCTGGTGCTCTGGACCAGCGCGCAGTTCCAGTTCATCGATCTGCCGGACCGCTTCTGCACCGGCTCCTCGATCATGCCGCAGAAAAAGAACCCCGACGTGCCGGAGCTGGTGCGCGGCAAGACCGGTCGCGTGTTTGGCGCACTGAGCGGCCTGCTGGTGCTGATGAAGGGCCAGCCGCTCGCCTACAACAAGGACAACCAGGAGGACAAGGAACCGCTGTTCGACGCCGCCGACACGCTGCGCGACTCGCTGCGCGCCTTTGCCGACATGGTGCCGGCGATCAAGCCCAAACGCGAAATCATGCGCGAAGCCGCATTGCGCGGCTTCTCCACTGCAACGGATCTGGCCGACTACCTGGTGCGCAAGGGGCTGCCGTTCCGCGACTGCCATGAGATCGTCGGCCATGCGGTGAAATATGGAGTGCAAACCGGCAAGGACCTGGCCGAGATGAGCCTCGAGGAACTACGCCAGTTCAGCGACCAGATCGACGACGACGTCTTCGCCGTGCTGACCTTGGAAGGCTCGGTGAATGCGCGTGACCATATCGGCGGCACCGCACCGAATCAGGTCCGCGCTGCCGTCCAGCGCGGCCGCGAGCTGCTGGCGAGCCGCTAACAGCGTTGCGTACTCCCCTTATGGGAGCTGTGGGAACAGTCTTGACCGCGAAGAGGTGCACAGGCACGTTCGCGGTCGAGACCGCTCCCACGGCGCCGGTGACCTTTTTTGGAGCCCTCATGTCCCTGACCATCCGCCCCGCCACACGCGATGACGCCGCGTTGATCCTGCGCTTCATCACCGATCTTGCGATCTACGAAAAAGCCGAGCACGAGGTCAAGACCGACGCCGCCGGCATCGAGAACAGCCTGTTCGCCGACGACAGCACCGCTCACGGGCTGATCTGCGAGCGCGGCGGCGAGCCGATCGGCTATGCGGTGTACTTCTTCAACTACTCGACCTGGCTGGGCCGCAACGGCCTGTACCTGGAAGATCTCTATGTGACGCCCGAGGCGCGCGGCACCGGCGCCGGCAAAGCGCTGCTCAAGTACCTGGCGCGCATTGCCGTGAGCAAGGGCTGTGGGCGCTTCGAATGGGCAGTACTCGACTGGAACGAGCCGGCCATCCAGTTCTACCGCTCGCTAGGCGCATTGCCGCAGGACGAATGGACGACCTTCCGCGTGGCTGGCGCGGCGCTGCAGGCGCTCGCCGAGTAGCCTTGCCCCGAGCGCATTGCCCGACTATGCCTGTCCTGCGCGCTTGAAGGCGCGGCCGCCCAATGCCGACCAGTCCTTGTCGCCCTCGCCCTGCGCCACTGCCTCGAGCAGGTTGTCGCGCAGCACGCTGGCGAAGGGCAGCGGCACCTGCCGTGCCTCGCCGGCCGCCAGCGCGAGTCGGACGTCCTTGAGCCCGAGCGTGAGCTTGAATGCCGCCGGTTCGAAACGCCGTTCGGCGATCATCGCGCCGTAGTTCTTGTACGCCGGCGCTGCGAACAGCGTGCTGGTCATGATGTTCAGCAACTCGCCCGCCTCGACCCCATATCCCTGCGCCAGCGCAGCCGCCTCGCCCATGGTCTCGATGGCGCTGGCAAGCATGAAATTGCCGGCGATCTTGACCACATGCGCGCGCCGCGGATCACTGCCGAGTGGCCAGATGGCTTGTCCCATCACCTCCAACAACGGCCGTACACGGTCTATCTCTTCTTCCGGGCCGGCGGCCAGTATGTTCAGCTTGCCGGCGGCGGCCACATCGGCTCGGCCGAACACCGGCGCGGCGATGTAACTCACCCCAGCCTCGACGTGGCGCGCCAGCAACTCGTCGACAAAGGCGACTGATAGCGTGGCCATGCTCAGATGGATCAAGCCCGGGCGAGCCGACGCCAGCGCCCCGCTGTCGAGCAATACCGTACGGGTCACCGCATCGTCGGCCAGCATGCTCACCAGCACCTCGGCATCCAGCGCTTCGGCGGGCTCCTCGGCCGCCCTTGCTCCAAGCCCGATCAACCTGTCCACCGGCGCCCGCGAGCGGTTCCAGACCATCAGCTCGTGACCCGCCCGTACCAGGTTCGCCGCCATACCTTCACCCATCGCACCCAGCCCGATAAAACCTACTCGCATGAACGCCTCCTCTGTGGCCGGCTTGCCGGCCTCATCGGACCTGTGGACGCCTACATATGAGACGTTTTGCAGAGCCTTAGCATGCCCGACCTGAAAACCCTACTCCTGAATCAGGACACCCAGGGCGCCGAAGTCTTCGACTCGCCCAAGGAGCGGCTGAATTTCTATCGATCGGAAATCCATTTCGAATCGACCCTCCTGGCCAGCCGCACCAGCGGCTATCTGTCTTCCCAGTCGTTTCTGATCATTGCCTTCGCGTCTTCAATGGCCAACACCAACCAGGACTGGGGCAGCCTGTTTCGGCTGGTCGTGCCGACGGTGCTGGCGATGCTCGGGCTGATCACCTCCGTACATGCGATACCGGGCATCCGCGCCAGCTACGACATCATCGAGCGCTGGCATCACAAGCAGGGCGAGCTGCTGCAAACCGAGGGACAGGTCGGTCTGCTGCCCAACCGCGACTCGGCATTATTCGGCGAAGGCAACAGCCCGGCCGGCGGCGAACGTTACAAGCGCACGCTGATGTTTTCCCTGCGCACGCCAATCATCTTCGGCAGCGTCTGGGCGCTGCTCGGCGTGTTTTGCGTGATCCTGTTCTTCTACGGCTGATCACAGCCAGTCGCGAAACTTGAACCAGGCGTAGGGGATGATCGCCGAGACCACCATCATGCCCAGCGCCATCGGATAGCCGAACGACCAGCCGAGCTCCGGCATGTGCTCGAAGTTCATGCCATATACCGTACCCACCAGGGTGGGCGGCAGAAACAGCACGGCGGCGATGGAGAACACCTTGATGATGGCGTTCTGCTCGATGTTGATCAGCCCCAGCGTGGCGTCGAGCAGGAAAGCGATATCACCAAGCAGCCGCGCCTGGTGCTCGCCCAGCGAACGCACGTCGCGCTCCAAGGCCTTGAGCAGGCCCTTGGCAACGCCCTGCTTGGGTTCGCCGGCATGCAGCCGGTAGAAGGCGATCAAGCGATTCGCGCTGAATAGGCTTTCGCCCAGTTGCGACAGCAACGAGCGGTGTTGCCCGAGCTGCTGAATGATCTGTTGCAGGTCGCGGCGATGCTCCTTGCGCTCATCGAATATGCGCCGGGACAGCGTCTGCAGTTCGGCCTGGACGCTTTCCAGCACATCGGCGATTCGATCGACCACCGCGTCGGCCAACGCGAGGAAGACCTGGTGGCTGGACGAATAGGTCGATGGCTGTCGCAAGCGCTTGGCTTCGAACTGGCGAAAGGCACTGAGCTCACTGTAGCGAACCGTCACCAGCCGCCGCTTGGTCAGGACGAAGGTCACCTCCGCGTTCTCCGGGCGACGGTCGGCAATCCCCATCACCACGGTCGTGGTCATGAAAATAGCCCCGTCCTCATCGTAGAACCGCGACGAATCCTCGATCTCCGCCAGTTCCTCGCGGGTCGGGATGTCCAGCCCCAGCTCCGCTTCGATGAAACGTTCTTCCTGCAGATCGGGCGACAGCAGGTCGACCCATAGCACGTTTTCCGGCAACGCCTGCGTGGTCTGCGCAACGCGTCGCACCAACACGCCGTTTTCAAGGCAGTACAGAGTAATCATTGCTGTCGTCGCGCTCTTGATAGTCCATAGTAGAAATAGAAACCGCCGCAAGCGAAGCGTTCGGACAGCCGTCGTTGCCAGCGCCAGCTTGCCGGGACTCGCCGAAACAGGCCATCGAGTTTTTTCCTGACGAGAACCACCCCATGAACGACGCCATTTCCGAAGACGACGAGACGTTCGCCGAAGAAACCCTGATCCAGGCGATCGAAAACCAGCTTGAGGCCGGCGAACCCGCCGCCGCGCAGGCAACCCTGAACAAGCTCACGCTGGTCGGCTACGAGCGCGACGAAATCGTCAAGCTGATGGCCCTGGTGCTGGCTGACGAGATTCGCCAGATGCTCGAGCAGGATCGGTCCTTCGACAGCGAACGCTACGAAGCGATGCTGCGCAACCTTCCCGATCTACCGCAATAGCTTCGGCCACGGCAGGCGCTTGCGCAGCATCTACACTTCGCAGACAGGGCCAAGGCCCACCACCCGAGGAGCAGACATGTCATACACCCCAGAATTGGTAGCCGAGCTGGAAATCCTCAGCCTGTTCAGCCTCGACAACGCCCTTGAAGGCTTGAAGGTGCACAAGGATGCCGGCCAAGCAGCGGTCGCCGCTGCGCAGCGCTTGTACGCCAAAGGCCTGACCAGTCAACCCGACGGCGGCTATCTGACCAGCCTCGGCCGCGACGCTGCCGAGCATGCGCAAGGCCTGCTGACCATCCTTTCGGAAACGGCCCCGGCCTGATACCACCTACACACGCCCGAAACGTGCAGCTGCACGGCCCGCCGACAGCAGCTGCCCTGCGTTTTTGCTTCCGGCTTGCGCCATGTTATTTTTTACCGCTGCCTCGACCATCAGGGCGGACACCCCAACCGTTTGCCTGCGAATGCCTGCATGACCCGCCACCAGGAAATCCGCCCCACGCTCGAAGAAGGCATAGACCGCAAGGAGCTCGGTACGCTCCGTGACCGCTTCCTGACGGTCAACGCCGGTCGCCTGGAGCGCACTCGGCAGATCATGTCGCCACGCCAGCAGGCGGTGCTCAAACTGTTGCCACTCCTGTTCCACGTCAACCATCCGATCCTGCCGGGTTATGTATCAGGCACCACGCCGGCCGGCCTGGCCGGGTTCGAGCCGGATGCCGAGACCCTCGCTGAAGCCCAACGCCTGAGCCGCTCGTTCGCCTACAAGCCCCTGCGCGGCAAGCCATCACAGCCGATCCTGGGCCTGTACCTGATGGGCAGCCTGGGCACGGTCGCGCAGGGTGAGCAGAGCGATCTGGACGTCTGGGTCTGTCATGACCCGGACCTGCCGCCCGCGCGGCTCGACGAACTTCAACGCAAAGGCGAGCAGCTGCAGGCCTGGGCGGCGACCCAGGGCTGCGAGGCGCACTTCTTCCTGATCGACCCGGTGCGCTTCGCCCAGGGCGCGCGCGAAGCGCAACTGACCTCCGATGACTGCGGCACCACCCAGCACTATCTGCTGCTCGACGAGTTCTATCGCACCGCCATCTGGCTCGGCGGTCGCACGCCGGTGTGGTGGCTGGTGCCCGCGTATGAGGAGCATCGCTACCAGCACTACGTGCGTACGCTGCTGGACAAGCGCTTCATACGCAGCGAAGAGGTGCTGGACCTCGGCAGCCTTGGCGACATTCCACCGGGCGAATACCTGGGCGCAGGCCTGTGGCAGCTGTACAAGGCCCTCGAGTCGCCCTACAAGTCACTGTTCAAGCTGCTGCTGGTCGAGGTCTATGCCAGCGAACACCCGCAGGTGCGCTGCCTCGGCCTCGACTTCAAACAAGCGGTGTACGCCAATCACCTGGTGCTCGATGAGCTGGACCCCTACATCGTCGCGTACCGCCGGATAGAAACCTACCTCCTCGCCCGTGGCGATCAGGAACGCCTGGCGCTGTTGCGGCGCTGCCTGTATCTGAAAATCGACAAGCCGCTGAGCCGCCCTGTGACCGGTCGCAGCAAGGGCTGGAAGCGGCAGCTGCTCGAGCGTCTCACCCATGACTGGGGCTGGGACGAGCGCCAGTTTGCCCAGCTCGACGGTCGCAGCCAGTGGAAGACTCGCCAGGTCGACCAGGAGCGCCGGGCGCTGGTCAACGAACTGACCTACGCCTATCGATTTCTCAGCGAGTTCGCGCGCCGCCTGCAGATCACCAGCAGCATCAACGGCCGCGATTTCGGTGTGCTCGGTCGCCGTCTGCACGCTGCCATCGAGCGCAAGGCGGGCAAGATCGAGGCGATCAACCTGGGCATCTCCCCGGACATGGCCGAGCACAGCCTGACGCTGGTGCAGGGCTACGACGCGGCAGGCGATGTCTCCTGGTCGCTCTATGAGGGCAACCTGAACGCCCGCGAAGTCACCCACTTCTCTCCACTGAAACGCTCGCGTGAGCTGATCCCGCTGCTCGGCTGGTGCCATCGCAACGGCGTGGTCGACAGTGCTACGCATGTGGCGCTTCACCCTGGCGACAGCGGATTGAGCGAGGCCGAAGTGTTCGCCCTGCTGACCGACCTGCGCCAGGTCTTTCCCATGCCGCCACCTACCGTGACGGAGGATGCGCTGCTGACCGCGGCGGTGCCGGCCCAGGTGCTGTTGTTGGTGAACATCGGGCTCGACCCGTTCAGCGCCGAACATCCGCTGTCGCTCGATGAGCGCAACGACCCCTTCGGCTATGGCGCGGCGCGCGAGAACCTCGTGCTGAGCATCGACCGACTCACACTGAACAGCTGGAACGAGCTGATCGCCAATCGCTACGAAGGCGCCTCGGCATTGCCTGATTGCCTGCGTGACTACCTCGACGAGCTGCCCGCGCGCGGCATACGCCCCAGACTGCAGGTGCGCTGCTTCTGCCGCCACTCCGGGCTGGCCATCGCGCGGCGGGTGGAAACGCTCTTCAATGATGCCCAGACCGTCCTCGACGAGGCGAGCGACAGCCGTTACCTGCTGCAGGTGCGCCAGCACTTTCATCTCTTCGAGCTGACCCCGGGCAACGTCCTGCAGACGAAGCTCAGCGATCTGCCGGCCCTGGTCGACCACCTGGGCGAGGCGCACCAGCGGGATCGCCCGGTACGGGTGGATCGGCATGCCTTGGAGGGCCTGGATCTGGCGCTGATCCTGGCGCAGGCGAGAGCACAATGTCTGCAGGTGTTCTATCGCATCCAGGGGGTGGTCGCGGAGCTGACGGTGCTGGACGAATTCAACGCTCTGTGGCGTCAGCAAGTGCCCTATCGCGACGAGCAGAGCCTGCTGACGCCGTTGCTACGCTTCCTGCAATCGGTGAGCTATCGTCGCGCCACCGAGCTACCGTTCGAGCAAAGCCGTCTGGCGGCCATGGACATCCTCTTCTATCGACTACAGCAGCCGTCGCCGGACCGTCCGCTGACCGTCGAGCGCAGGGCGGCGCCACGCGAAGAAGCCAGCGATCCGTTCTACGACATCCAGGCGATCATCGAACCCAGCGAAAAAGGCCGTTCGCAGGTAACGCTGTATTGCAACCATCAGGAATTTTCCAGCCTGGAATACGGCGCCGGGCTATTCGCCGCGGTGGCCCGCTATATCCTCGCCCAGCGTAGCGGCGGCGAGCGCTATCCCTGCTACATCACGGACCTCGACCTGTCCGGTCTGCACGGCGGGGGCAAGACCCAGACCGTGCAGCATTTGCGCTACAAGGCGCACCTCGAGGCAGCGCTCAATCAGGCGCTGGCCGCCATCTGAGGGTGTGGCGGGAACAGGCCTGGCATCACAGATGAACGTCGCCCGCGGCCTCCGGCTGGTACTCGACCGCCAGCAGCGTCAGCTTGAGCACCTTGCCTCCCGGCGTTGGCCAGTCGATATGCTGGCCTACGCTCATGCCCAACAATGCGCTACCGACCGGCGCCAGCACCGAGACCGTTCCCTCCTGTCGGGCGTCCTGCGGGTAGACCAGCGTCAGGTGGTAATCCTTGCCACTGCCTTCTTCGCGGCAATGAACGCGTGAGTTCATCGATACCACGCCAGCGGGCAATTCGCTGCGCTCGACCACCTGGGCACGGGACAGCTCTTCTTCGAGTGCCTCGGCGGCCGGACCGTAGTCAGCCAGGCCATCGAGCAGTCGCTCGAGCCGCTGCACGTCGGGTTGCGTGATGATGATGGGCGGTGCGCTGGTCATGGGTCTGGATAAACTCCGCTGGAAAGTGAAAGGTCAGAAAAAGCAAAAACCCCGCCCGGAGGCGGGGTTTTTTGAACCGAACTCGACCCTATCACAGCCAATTAAATTAGCAAGGCCACCAGCGCTCAGGCGCCGGCGCAGATTCCGGCATGCCGCTCCTCGCCTCAAAGCTCCTCGAAATCGAGCGCCTCGCCGCCCTGCTCCTGCGTGACCCGGGTCAGCAATTCCCCGAGGCGCTCGTCATTGGTGTCGCAGATCCACAAGGACGACGCTTCGTCATAGTCGAAATGGAAGCCACCCGAGCGCGCCGCCACCCAGAGCTGGCGCAGCGGGGGTTGGCGGCTGAAGATCAGCTGCGTGCCGTTCTCGAAACGCACGGTGAGCACGCCGCCGGAGTTGTCCAGATCGACATCCATGCCACTGTGATCGAACACATCCTCGACTTCTTCCTGAACGGCGTCGACTAGATCGTGGAAGCGGGCTTCGCTCAAACTCATGAATCGGTTTCCTTCGGTACGGGTTGTACGGCGGCACCCGGCCACCGACGATCCCGACGAGCTTAGCAGGCCATCGCCGCGTCTAGCGAGCGCAGGCCCGGACGGCGCGCGATATGTCTGCCGGCGAGCGCGCCCACATAGGCAATCCGGTGGGTGCTGGGTATACTCCGGCCATCGATTTTCCAAGGATTGCTCCCCAATGAAGCGCCTATTGCTTCCATTCATCGCACTCGCGGTTCTCGCTTCCGCACTCGGCGGCTGCGGCCAGAAAGGCCCGCTTTATCACCCGGACGACACGGCTACTGCCAAAGAGCGTTCCAAAGACCGATTCGAACTGTAAAGGAGGCATTTATGGAGGCCTTCTCGTACCGCGACGGTCAACTCTTCGCGGAGGGCGTGGCGCTGCCCGCTCTCGCGCAACGCTTCGGCACCCCCACCTACGTCTATTCGCGCGCCCATATCGAGGCGCAATATCACGCCTACGCCGATGCCCTGAAAGGCATGCCGCACCTGGTCTGCTTTGCCGTGAAGGCAAACTCCAACCTCGGCGTGCTGAATGTGCTGGCGCGCCTGGGCGCCGGGTTCGATATCGTCTCCATTGGCGAGCTGGAGCGCGTCCTCGCTGCCGGCGGCCAACCGGATCGCATCGTCTTTTCCGGCGTGGGCAAGAGCCGTGACGACATGCGCCGGGCACTGGAAGTCGGCGTGCATTGTTTCAACGTCGAATCCACCGAGGAGCTCGAGCGGCTGCAGCAGGTCGCCGCCGAACTCGGCGTGATGGCGCCGGTGTCGCTGCGGGTCAACCCGGATGTGGATGCCGGCACCCACCCGTACATCTCCACCGGGCTCAAGGAAAACAAGTTCGGTATCGCCATTGCCAACGCTGACGCGGTCTATGGCCGCGCTCACGAGCTGAGCCATATCGAAGTGATCGGCGTCGATTGCCATATCGGCTCGCAACTGACCACCCTGCCGCCGTTCCTCGACGCGCTCGATCGCCTGCTGGCGCTGATCGACCGCCTGGCCGTACGCGGCATTCGCATCCAGCATCTGGATCTGGGTGGCGGGCTCGGCGTGCGCTATCGCGAGGAGCAACCGCCGTTGGCCGGCGACTATATTCAGGCGGTACGCAAACGTATCGATGGGCGCGATCTGGCACTGGTGTTCGAACCCGGACGCTCGATCGTCGCCAACGCCGGCGTGCTGCTGACCCGCGTGGAATACCTCAAGCACACCGAGCACAAGGACTTCGCCATCGTCGATGCGGCGATGAACGACCTGATCCGCCCGGCGTTGTACCAGGCCTGGATGGACGTGATACCCGTGCAGCCGCGCGATGGCGAAGCACGTCACTACGACATCGTCGGCCCGATCTGCGAGACCGGTGATTTCCTCGCCAAGGAGCGCCCGCTGGTCCTTGCCGAGGGCGATCTGCTGGCCGTTCGCTCGGCGGGCGCCTATGGCTTCGTCATGAGTTCGAACTACAACACCCGCGGCCGTGCCGCCGAGGTGCTGGTGGACGGGGAAGACGCCTACGAAGTGCGCCGCCGCGAAAGCGTGCAGGAGCTATACGCTGGCGAAAGCCTGCTGCCTGCCTGAGGCCACGACGATGCTTTTGCGTTTTACCAAGATGCATGGCCTGGGCAACGATTTCATGGTCATCGACCTGATCAGCCAGCACGCGCATATCCAGCCCAAGCACGCCAAGCAATGGGGTGATCGGCACACGGGCGTGGGCTTCGATCAGCTGTTGCTGGTCGAGCCGCCGCATGACCCCGACGTCGATTTCCGCTACCGCATCTTCAACTCCGATGGCTCGGAGGTGGAGCAATGCGGCAATGGCGCGCGCTGCTTCGCGCGCTTCGTGCTCGACAAGCGTCTGACCATGAAGCGGCAGATTCGCGTCGAGACCAAGGGCGGCATCATCGAGCTGGATATTCGCCCCGACGGGCAGATCAGCGTCGACATGGGCCCGCCACGCCTGGTACCGGCCGATATTCCCTTCCAGGCCGAAGGCGAAGCCCTGAGCTATCCGCTGGATGTCGACGGTCAGCAACTGGAAATCGCCGCGCTATCGATGGGCAATCCGCACGCCGTGCTGCGCGTCGACGACGTCAACACCGCGCCGGTGCATGAGCTGGGGCCGAAGATCGAGCATCACCCGCGCTTCCCGCAGCGAGTCAACGCCGGCTTTCTGCAGGTCGTCGACCGCCAGCACGCGAAACTCCGCGTCTGGGAACGTGGCGCTGGCGAAACCCAGGCCTGCGGCACCGGTGCCTGTGCCGCCGCCGTGGCTGCGATACGCCAGGGCTGGATGGACTCGCCCGTACAGATCGATCTGCCCGGCGGCCGTCTGTCCTTCGAATGGGCAGGTCCGGGACAGCCGGTTATGATGACCGGCCCCGCCGTTCGCGTTTTCGAAGGACAAGTTCGCCTATGACCGAGCAGAACCAGGACAAGCCGCAGTTGCCGGACGCCGAAACCGTCGCGGCCTACCTGCGCGCCCACCCGGAATTCTTTGTCGATCACGATGAATTGATTCCCGAACTGCGCATCCCGCATTTGCCCGGTGGCGCCGTGTCGCTGGTCGAGCGCCAGGTCAAGCTGCTGCGCGAGCGCAACATCGAAATGCGCCACCGGCTGGCGCAGCTGATGGACGTCGCCCGCGACAACGACCGGCTCTTCGACAAGACCCGTCGCCTGGTGCTCGATCTGCTCGATGCCAACAGCCTGGAAGAGGTCATCGGCGCGGTGGACGAAAGCCTGCGGCATGAATTCCAGGTGCCCTACGTCAGCCTGATCCTGTTCAGCGAAACCCCGTTGCCGGTTGGCCGTAGCGTTACGGCTGCCGAAGCGCAGCAGGCGATCGGTGGCCTGCTCGGCAGCGGCAAGACCGTTTGCGGCGTGCTCCGCCCGCATGAGCTGACGTTCCTGTTCGGTGAAGAAGACAGCAGCGGCATTGGCTCGGCCGCGGTCGTTGCGCTCAACCAGCAGCAAGGCATCCTCGCGATCGGCAGCCAGGATCCGCAACACTACAAGAGTTCGTTGGGCACGCTGTTCCTCAGCTACATCGCCGAGGTGCTGACGCGGGTTCTGCCGAATTACTCCACGCCGCTGCGCTCGGTACGCTGAAGGCTGGAGGCTGGACAGCGCCAGGGCGCTCTCGGTACGACCGTAAAGCTTTCGCCTCCTACGCTCACCCGTCCAGCTTTCAAGCCTCCAGCGCTGTTATCGGCTCTTGAGGCCTTACCCATGCAAACCGATCTGGATACCTACCTCGACCATCTGCGCCATGAGCGCCAGGTGTCGCCCCACACGCTCGACGGGTATCGCCGCGATCTCACCAAGGTGCTGGCCTTCTGCGGCCGGCAACGGATCGACGCCTGGGAATCGCTGAAGGCCGCGCAGGTCCGTCAGTTGGTCGCCGAGGGCCATCGCCAAGGGCAGTCCAGCCGCAGCCTGGCGCGATTGCTCTCCTCGTTGCGCGGTCTGTTCCGCTACCTGAACCAGCAAGGCCGTTGCGCCCATGACCCGGCCGCCGGTATCGCACCACCGAAAGGTGAAAAGCGCCTGCCGCGCCTGCTCGATACCGACCGCGCGATGCAGTTGCTGGACGGCGGCGTCGAAGACGATTTCATCGGTCATCGCGATCAGGCCATGCTCGAGCTGTTCTACTCGTCCGGGCTGCGTCTGGCCGAACTGGTCGGGTTGAACCTGCAGCAGCTCGATTTGCCAGCCGGGTTGGTCCGGGTCCTTGGCAAGGGCAGCAAGGAGCGTGTACTGCCGGTCGGCCGCAAGGCTCGAGAGGCGTTACAGGCCTGGCTACCATTGCGGGCACTGAGCCGTCCGGCCGACGATGCGCTGTTCGTCAGCCAGCAGGGGCGCCGTCTCAGCCCCCGCGCGGTGCAGTTGCGAGTTCGCCAGGCCGGGGTCCGCGAGCTCGGCCAACATCTGCATCCACACATGCTCCGTCACAGCTTTGCCAGTCACCTGCTTGAGTCCTCGCAGGACCTACGCTCGGTGCAGGAACTGCTCGGCCATGCCGACATCGGTACCACACAGATCTACACCCACCTGGACTTTCAGCACTTGGCGAAGATCTACGACCAGGCGCACCCGCGAGCCAAGCGCAAACAGGACGGCGAGCCATGAGCATTCAGCTGATTACCTTCGATCTCGACGATACCCTGTGGGATGTCGGCCCGGTCATCCAGAGCGCGGAGACCCGTCTGCGTGATTGGCTCGGCCAGCACGCACCACGCCTGGGCGGTTTCCCAATCGAATCGTTGGCGGCGATCCGCCGTCTGCTGATCGAATCCGAACCGGACCTCAAGCATCGCATCAGCGAGTTGCGGCGGCGCATTCTGTTTCATGCGCTGCATGACGCCGGCTATTCGCCAAACGAGGCGCAGGCTATCGCCGACCAGGCGTTCGAGGTGTTTCTCGAAGCGCGGCACGCCATCGACCTGTTCCCCGACGTGCATCCGACGCTGGAGCACCTGGCCAACCACTACATGCTCGGGGTCCTGACCAACGGCAACGCCGATGTTCGCCGCCTGGGCCTGGCCGACTATTTCCAGTTCACGCTCTGCGCCGAAGAGCTGGGTGTCGGCAAGCCGGATCCGCGGCCATTTCAGGAGGCACTGATGCGTGCTGACGTGGCTGCCGAGCATGCCGTACACATAGGCGATCATCCCGACGACGACATTGGCGGGGCGCAGCGCGCCGGCGTTCGGGCGATCTGGTTCAACCCCGCGGGCAAACCCTGGGAGCATGATGTCCGGCCGGATGCCGAGGTGCGCAGCCTGGCCGAGCTGCCCGCGTTGCTCGCCAACTGGCGTTAGCCGGCTCCTTGCGCCAGATGCAACAAAGCCCAGCACGTCGGTACTGGGCTTTGTTGCAATGACCGCTTACCTGGCTCGGCGCTGCGCAGAAGCGCTCGTCGGTCAGCCTTCCAGCTTTCCAACCTCTAGCCTTCCAACGCCAAGCGTTTTACGGCTTAGCCGATTAGATCGGGCGGCTGCCGTACTTGCTGTCCGGCTTCTTCGGCGGGTCGGCCACGACGTTGGGCTCGACTTCCTGCACCCGGCCACCACGTGCGAGAAATTCTTCCATCGCACGCGCCAGCTCCTCGCGCTCCTTCTGCTTGGCTTCCAGGCTCGGCAGCTCTTCGACGACCACAGACTTGGCCTTGGCCTTCTTGCTCGTCGGAGTCGCACGATCGCTGTCGGTGCTTTCGTCGTCGGCGCTGTTGTCGGCATCACCCTCGTCGGCCGGCGCCAGCTCCTCGTCGTCCTCCTCGTCGTTCACGTCCAGATCGTCTTGTTCTAATTCTTCGTCACTCATGTTCAACCTCGTACCATGCCAAAGCGGAAGTTATAGCCCAGCGATGTGCCTGTTCGCCTATCGCCAAAAGAAATTCAACTCGCCATTCCATGCAACGTCACAAGCACCTGCCTGGAACCTCCCTGGTCGCGATGCTCACCCAGGTAGATACCCTGCCAGGTTCCCAGTGCCAGTCGCCCCTCGTTGACTGGCACACTCAGCTGACAGCCGAGCAGACTCGCCTTGAAATGCGCCGGCAGATCGTCCGGCCCTTCGTAGTCATGTTCGTAACCCGCCTGGCCTTGCGGCACCAGGCGGTTGAAGAATCGCTCGAAATCACGCCGTACCGCGCCGTCGGCATTTTCGTTGACGGTCAACGAGGCCGAGGTATGACGCAGCCACAGGTGTAACAGACCGACCCGGCACTGATGCAGTTCCGGTAATTGAGCCAACAGCTCGTCGGTAATCAGGTGAAAGCCTCGCGGCTTCGGTCGCAGCGTGATCAGCGTCTGTTGCCACATGCCGGATTCTCCCGCGAACACCTGAACGGGCGCATTCTAGCGCGGCGGCAGAAAAAACAAAGGGCGCCCGGAGGCGCCCTTGTCATAGTCCGGAAGGCTCAGCGCTTGCTGGTGAATTCCGGGTAGGCTTCCAGGCCACACTCGACCACATCGACACCCTCGTATTCTTCCTCTTCGCTGACGCGCAGGCCCATCACCGCCTTGATAATGCCCCAGACGATCAAGCTGGCGATGAACACCCAGGCGAAGATCGAAACTAGGCCCAGCAGCTGTGCACCGAAGCTGGCCTCGGCATTGGTCAGCGGCACCGCCAGCAATCCCCACATGCCGACCACACCGTGCACCGAAATGGCACCAACCGGGTCATCGAGCTTGAGCTTGTCCAGGGCGAGGATGCTGAACACCACCAGCACACCACCGACGCCGCCGATCAGCACGGACTGCAGAGCGCTCGGCGTCAGCGGCTCGGCGGTAATCGCCACCAGGCCGGCCAATGCACCGTTGAGCACCATGGTCAGGTCGGACTTGCCGAACAGCAGGCGCGCCGTGATTAGCGCCGCGACCAAGCCGCCGGCGGCTGCCATATTGGTGTTAGTGAACACCTGAGCGACCGCATTGGCGTCCTCGATGGTGCTCATCTTCAACTGCGAGCCGCCGTTGAAGCCGAACCAGCCCATCCACAGGATGAACGCACCGAGGGTGGCCAGTGGCAGGTTGGCGCCAGGAATCGCGTTGATCTGACCGTTCGGACCGTACTTGCCCTTGCGCGGGCCAAGTAGCAGTACGCCAGCCAGAGCAGCCGAAGCGCCCGCCATGTGCACCAGGCCGGAGCCGGCGAAATCGAGGAAACCAGCCGCGTCGAGGAAGCCGCCACCCCATTTCCAGAAACCCTGCACCGGATAGATGACACCGGTCATCACTACCGCGAAGACGATGAAGGCCCACAGTTTCATCCGCTCGGCCACGGCACCGGATACCACCGACATACAGGTTGCGGCGAACACCACCTGGAAGAAGAAATCGGCACGGGTCGAATAGTAAGGCGCGCCTTCGCCACCGGCGGCGACCACGTCCACCGCATGCTCATCGCCGATCAGAAAGCCCAGGCTCGGCAGGATGCCGCCTTCCGGGCTCGAGTACATGATGTAGTAGCCGATCAGCAGGTACATGATCGAAGCCAGCGCGTAGAGCACGATGTTCTTGGTCAGGATCTCGGCGGTGTTCTTGGCGCGAACCAGCCCCGCCTCGAGCATCGAGAATCCGGCCGCCATCCACATCACCAGCGCGCCGCAGATGAGGAAGTAGAAGGTATCGAGTCCGTACTGAACGGGTATCAGTGCTGTGCTATCCATTTGTTATCACCTTTTCCGTGGCGCCTTGTGACGCCGTTCGGTTAAGGCGCCCGGGTTGGCTCCGGGCGCACTCCGTGTGCTTACAGGTTGTAGCCGCGCTCGTTGTGCAGGCTGAGGTCGAGGCCGATGGTTTCTTCCTCTTCGCTGACCCGCAGGCCCATCACCGCATCGATCACCTTGAGAATCACGAAGGTCACAATGGCGGTGTACACGACCGTGAAGAGCACGCCTTTGAACTGGATCCACAGCTGCAGGGCGACATTCTCCACCTCGCCGAAGCCGCCCAGCGCCGGCGCCGCGAACACGCCGGTAAGCAGCGCTCCGACAATGCCGCCGACGCCGTGTACGCCGAAGGCGTCCAGGGAGTCGTCGTAACCGAGCTTGCGTTTGAGGCTGGTGGCGCAGAAGAAGCAGATCGCGCCGGAGACCAGACCGATGATGAGCGCTCCCATCGGCCCGACCGTGCCGGCCGCCGGGGTGATCGCCACCAGCCCGGCAACCACGCCGGAGGCGATGCCCAGCGCGCTGGGTTTGCCGTGGGTCATCCACTCGGCGAACATCCAGCTCAACGCGGCGGCCGCGGTGGCGATCTGGGTCACCAGCATGGCCATGCCGGCGGTGCCGTTGGAGGCCAGCGAAGAACCGGCGTTGAAGCCGAACCAGCCGATCCAGAGCATGGCAGCGCCGACCAGGGTCAGCCCGAGGTTATGCGGTGCCATCGGTGTTGTCGGAAAGCCCTTGCGCTTGCCGAGCACGATGCACGCCACCAGCCCGGCGATACCGGCATTGATGTGCACCACGGTGCCGCCGGCGAAGTCGAGTACGCCCCAGTCCCACAGCAGACCGCCGTCGCCGCCCCAGACCATATGTGCGATGGGCGCATAGACCAGGGTGAACCAGACGCCCATGAACACCAGCATCGCGGAGAATTTCATGCGCTCGGCGAAGGCACCGACGATCAACGCCGGGGTGATGATGGCGAAGGTCATCTGGAAGGTGATGAAGACGCTCTCCGGCACGCTGCCGGTCAGGCTGTCTGGCGTCAGGCCGCTGAGGAAGGCACGCCCGAGACCGCCGACGAAGGAGTTGAGGTTGGTGACGCCGGCTTCCATCCCCGCCGTGTCGAAGGCCAGGCTGTAGCCGTAGACCATCCAGAGGATGCTCATCAGGCCGGTAATGGCGAAGCACTGCATCATCACCGAGAGGATGTTCTTCGAACGGACCATGCCGCCGTAGAACAGCGCCAGGCCTGGAATCGTCATGAACAACACCAGCGCAGTGGCTGTGAGCATCCATGCCGTATCGCCGGAATCAAGCGTTGCCTCCTGCGCCATGGCGATGCCGGGGCAAATCAGAGACAAAAGGGCTCCTAGCCCTGCGAATTTTCGCAGAGTCATGGTTTTACTCCTGGGGCGTGGGGGGTTCGTAGGCCTGCCAGGCAGGCAATCGCAAACGTTCGGTGGCGCGTGGCGAGTAGGGCGTTACCGCCGACTCGTCAGATCGCTACGCGCCGGGCCGTCAGATTGCGTCGGTATCGGTTTCGCCTGTACGGATGCGAATGGCCTGTTCCAGATTGACGACGAAAATCTTGCCGTCGCCGATCTTGCCGGTGTTGGCCGCCTTGGTGATGGCCTCGATCACGCGATCGAGCTGATCGTCAGCAATCGCCACGTCGATCTTCACTTTCGGCAGAAAATCGACGACATATTCGGCACCGCGATAGAGCTCGGTATGCCCCTTCTGGCGACCGAAACCCTTGACCTCGGTGACCGTGATGCCCTGAACGCCAATCTCGGACAGCGACTCGCGCACGTCGTCCAGCTTGAACGGCTTGATGATGGCAGTGACTAGTTTCATGAAAACTTCTCCCGTTTAGGTGGACTTGCCCCAGAAGTACGAACCCGGCTCAAGTCTAAGCGCAGTGTCTGGCTCTTGTAACGCGCCGACGTAGCGGAGCGACCTTCCGACACCATCAACCAATCCGACGAAACGTCCCGAATCGCCTATGCACCGCAACCTGTCGATGCATGCGTCACGATGAGCCAAGCAGAATCGATGCCAATTCCAGCGAGCATCCGATTTTGCGCGGTGCGCCGGGCTGTCGCGGCTGATGCATGGGGCGAAGCGACCAAGCGATGCACCAGCTTGGTGCCGATCAAGATCACCCCGTGCACCCAAACGGGCACGACGCGCGGAAAAGGGCTGCCGTGCGGCCGTGCTACACTGCCAGCCGCTCAGAAAACAGGTGATTCGCATGTTCCCGCCCAAAGCTTTCCTCGACGCCGTCGGCGCCCAGGCTTCGCGCCTGTTCAACGGAGAAAACCCCTTGCCTCGTGCTGAAATCGAAGCCCAGTTCAAGGGCATCGTGCAGGGCGCCTTGAGCAAGCTCGACGTGGTCAGCCGAGAGGAATTCGACGGCCAGATGGTCGTGCTGGCCCGCACCCGCGCACGTCTCGAGGCGCTGGCAGCCAAGGTTGCCGAGCTGGAAGAAAAGCTAACGCCACTCACGGAGTAATCCGCTGGCAACGATCAAAGGAGTGATCGAATGTCCCTTGCAATCGTCCACAGCCGCGCTCAGGTCGGCGTGGAGGCGCCTGCCGTCACGGTCGAGGCGCATCTGGCCAACGGCCTGCCCTCGCTCGCTCTGGTCGGCCTGCCGGAAACCGCCGTCAAGGAAAGCAAGGACCGTGTGCGCAGCGCGATTCTGACCTCCGGCTTCGATTTTCCCGCCCGTCGCATCACGCTCAATCTCGCCCCGGCCGATCTGCCGAAAGACGGCGGTCGCTTCGATCTCGCGATCGCCTTGGGCATTCTTGCCGCCAGTGCGCAAATCCCTGGTGACCGTCTGGAGAGTCTCGAATGCCTCGGCGAGCTGGCACTCTCCGGAGCGTTGCGTCCGGTGCAAGGTGTATTGCCCGCTGCCTTGGCGGCGCGCAAGGCCGGACGCGCACTGCTGGTGCCCAGGGCCAATGCCGAGGAAGCCAGCCTGGCGTCCGGTCTGGTGGTCTACGCCGCGGATCACCTGCTCGAGGTAGCCGCACACTTCAACGGAGCGACCCCGATCGAGCCCTTCCAGGCGCAGGGGCTGCTGCGCCAGGTGTTGCCCTACCCCGACCTCGCCGAGGTTCAGGGGCAGGCGGCAGCCAAGCGCGGATTGCTGGTCGCTGCGGCCGGCGCCCACAACCTGTTGTTCTCCGGCCCGCCAGGCACCGGCAAGACCCTTCTGGCCAGCCGCCTGCCCGGATTGTTGCCGCCTTTGGAAGAACAGGAGGCGCTGGAAGTCGCCGCCATTCATTCGGTCGCCAGCCAGTCACCGCTGGAGCACTGGCCGCAGCGGCCGTTTCGTCAGCCCCATCACAGTGCATCGGGACCGGCACTGGTCGGCGGTGGTAGTCGACCGCGACCGGGCGAAATCACCTTGGCGCATCAGGGCGTGCTGTTCCTGGACGAGCTGCCGGAATTCGATCGCAAGGTGCTCGAGGTGCTTCGCGAGCCACTGGAATCGGGATGCATCGTTATCGCCCGCGCGCGTGACAAGGTGCGCTTCCCGGCTCGCTTTCAGCTGGTCGCGGCGATGAACCCCTGCCCCTGCGGCTATCTGGGCGACCCCAGCGGGCGCTGCCGCTGCTCGCCAGACCAGATCCAGCGCTACCGCGGCAAGCTCTCCGGTCCACTGCTCGATCGTATCGACCTGCACCTGACGGTCGCTCGCGAGGCGACGGCGCTGAACGCACCACTGGCGGGCAGCGAAACCACCGTCGAGGTCGCTGCCAAGGTTGCCGAGGCGCGGCGCATCCAGCTACAGCGCCAAGGCTGCGCCAATGCCTTCCTCGACCTCACCGGCCTGCGCAGTCATTGCCAGCTGCAACCGGAGGACCAGCAATGGCTGGAACGGGCCTGCGAGCGCCTCGGACTGTCATTGCGCGCGGCGCATCGGATCCTGAAAGTCGCGCGAACGCTGGCGGATCTGCAGCAAGCGACCTCGATCGGTCGTGCGCACCTGGCCGAAGCCCTGCAGTACCGACCCGGAAGCCAGGCCGGCTGATTCGCGTCCTCGCCTGCTGGAAACAACTCGAAAGACCGAAAAGGTTGGCTGCAAACCGGCCCTTCACGCGGTCACAACCTGGGTAAGCCCGTCCAGTGGACCGCCGCCGCATCCGGTCGGAACAGACCGATATGCTAGATTGCGTCCTCTTCGCCACAGGCGGCCACTCCCCATCGGTTATCAAAGGAGCGCAGCATGGAGGCCAACACGTCTTCACCTTCCACCCTCAATCCACCCGTTTTCTACGGTTCCGCCATCCTGGTCCTGCTACTGGTGATCTACAGCGTCGCCGCCCCCGAACACGCTCAGGCTGTGTTCAGCGACGTTCAGGCCTGGATCATCGCCAACGTCAGCTGGCTATACATTCTCGCCGTGGCGATCATCCTGCTGATGGTCGTGTTGCTGGCGCTCAGCCGGTACGGGGAAATCAAGCTCGGCCCCGACCACAGTGAGCCCGACTACAGCTACCTGACCTGGTTCTCGATGCTGTTCTCGGCGGGCATGGGCATCGGCCTGATGTTCTTCGGCGTCGCCGAGCCGGTGATGCACTTCCTTTCGCCCCCGGTTGGCGAAGGCGGCACGGTGATAGCCGCACGCGACGCGATGAAAATCACCTTCTTCCACTGGGGGCTGCACGCCTGGGCCATCTACGCCATCGTGGCGATGATTCTGGCCTATTTCAGCTTTCGCCAAGGCCTGCCGCTGACACTGCGCTCGGCCCTGTACCCGCTGATCGGCGAACGTATTCACGGGCCGATAGGCCACGCCGTGGATATCTTCGCCATCATTGGCACCGTGCTCGGCGTCGCGACGTCCCTCGGACTAGGCGTCACCCAGATCAACACCGGACTGAACCACCTCTACGGACTGCCGGTATCCATACCGGTACAGATCGCGCTGATCGCCGGCACCACCTTGCTGGCGACCATCTCGGTGGTCACCGGGCTGGACAAGGGCGTGCGCCGCCTGTCGGAACTGAACCTGTCGCTGGCCGTGCTGTTGCTGCTGCTGGTACTGATCGCCGGCCCAACCGTATTCATCCTGCAGACCTTCGTGCAGAACACCGGCAACTACTTCTCGCAGATCATCACGGCGACCTTCAACCTCTACGCCTACGAGCCCAACGACTGGATTGGCGGCTGGACGCTGTTCTACTGGGGCTGGTGGCTGGCCTGGTCGCCCTTTGTCGGCCTGTTCATCGCGCGCATCTCGCGCGGGCGCACCATCCGTGAATTCGTCACCGGCGTGTTGCTGGTGCCCACTGCCTTCACACTGCTGTGGATGACGGTGTTCGGCGATACCGCCATCCATATGATTCTCTGGGACCACGTCACCAGCCTGGGCGAGGCCATCGAGCGGGACAGCTCGTTGGCGCTGTTCGCCTTTCTCGAGCACTTCCCCTTCGCTGCGCTGCTGTCGCTGATCGCCATCGTCATGGTGGTGGTGTTCTTCGTCACCTCGGCCGATTCCGGAGCGCTGGTGGTGGACATGCTCGCCTCGGGTGGCGAGGGCCAGACCCCGGTCTGGCAGCGCGTCTTCTGGGCCGGTTCCATGGGCGCGGTGGCCATCGCGCTGCTGCTCGCCGATGGCCTGACTGCGCTACAGACGGCCACGATCGCCAGCGCACTGCCCTTCACCCTGGTGCTGCTCTGCGCCATGTGGGGTCTGCTCAAGGCCTTGCGTGTCGATGCCACCAAGCAGGGCCTGCGCTATCAGTCACTCAATACCACGCCCACCGCGCCGCAATCGGAAGGCGGCTGGCGGCGGCGCATACAGAACCTGACCAAGTATCCACGCCGGCGCGACGTCGAGCGTTTCATCCGCGAAGTCGCCGCGCCGGCCTGTGCCGCAGTGGCCGAAGAGCTGCGTCAGCAGGGCTACGACGTCGAGCTGACCAGCGGCGAAGACAACCGTACCGGGCTGCAGATCGCCCATGAGGGCGCGCCCGATTTCATCTATCAGATCCGTCCGCGCGGCTATCCGATGCCGAGCTTCGTCGTCACCGAAGAAGGCGACGATGACGAGCGCAACTACTACCGCGCTGAAGTGCATCTCAAGGAGGGCGGCCAGAATTACGACGTGATGGGCTGGAGCCGCGAAGGCGTCATCGGCGACATCCTCGATCAGTACGAGAAGCACATGCACTTCCTGCACATGGTTCGATAGGCAATCTCGTCGGAAGGCGTGTGTGCAATGGCCTAGGCTTGCGCAACGCCTTCCGGTTTTTCGCGATTGCTCAGGTACGTTTCCAGTTCCGCCAGCGGCAACGGCTTGCTGATCAGGTAGCCCTGCACCTGATTGGCCCCGTAGCGCTCCAGCAGCTTCAACTGACCTGCCCGCTCCACGCCCTCGGCCACCACTTCCAGCCCCAGATCGTGAGCCAGGCCGATCATGGCCTGCACCAGGCTGTTGTCCGCCTTGGCGCTGACCTCGTCGACGAAGCTCTTGTCGATCTTCAGCAAGCTGATGGGCAGTCGATTCAAGTGCACGAACGACGAGAAACCGGTGCCGAAATCGTCCAGCGAAAAGCGCACCCCCAGCTCCGCCAGGGCGCTCATGGTTCCGCTGACCTGTTCGCTGCGGCGCATCACCGCCGTCTCGGTGAGCTCGAATTCGAGCCAGCGCGGATCCACGCCGCGCTCCTCGATCAATCGCTGCAGGGTGATCAGCAGCTGGCTGTCCTGAAACTGCCGGAAGGACAGGTTGACCGCCATGTGCAGCTCGCCGGAACCCTTTTCGCGCAGGCTCTGCATGTCACGCAGCGCCCGCGAAATCACCCAGTAGCCCAGCGGTACGATCAGCCCGCTCTCCTCTGCCATGGGGATGAACTCATTCGGCGCCAGCAGACCGCGCGAGGCATGCCGCCAGCGCACCAGCGCCTCCAGCCCGACGATGCGACCGGTCTCCATGCACAGCCGCGGCTGATAATGCAGCTCCAGGTCGTCGCGACGTAGCGCACGGCGCAGCTCGCCCTCCAGATCCGCCAGGCTGCTGGCGTTGCGGTTGACCCGCTCGTTGTAGAGATACCAGGTACACCCTTGCCTGGCCTTCGCCTGGCGCATGGCGACCTGCGCCAGCCACAGCAGCTGATCGGCATCGGTATCGGACTTGGCGTGGGCCAGCCCGAGGCTGCAACCGAGCATCAGGCTTTCGCCATCGAGCCAGTAGGGCTCGGCCAGGGCTTCAACCACCCGATCGGCTACCTGCTCGGCGCGCCCGGAACGGCGGCCGGTATCGAGCAGCAGACCGAATTCGTCGCCCCCCAGCCGCGCGATCCGGTCCCCGACTTCCAGCTGCGCCTTCAACCGCGCCACCACCTGCAGGATCAACCCGTCACCGGCCCGATGCCCGAGCGTCTCGTTGACCCGCCGGAAGTTGTCCAGATCCAGCAGTCCCAGGGCCAGTCCCTCGCCATCATGCTCGGCCAGCTCCCCGACAAGAAGCGCCTGGAATCCCTGGCGGTTGGCGATACCGGTCAGCGGGTCCTGCTCGGCCAGGCGCTGCAAGGCCCCATGCAGGGCGCACCGTTCCCGTGCATAACGCAGGCTGCGGCGCAACACATCGGGGTTGAATTGCGGAGCGACCAGCCAGTCGACGACGCCCTCGGGCGCCTCGTCCGGTTCTTCGTCGAGCAACAGAATGGTGGGCCCGGGGAAGCGCCCCGAAGCCGGGCGGCGGCGCGGTGTGGTAAGCAGCAGGCCGTGCCCTGCTTCGGCCAGATGCGCAGCGGCGCCAGGCCAGTCGCCGGCGACCAGCAGCATGTGTGGGCTACGTAACGCGGCCAGCGCAGCGCGCAGACGTTCGCCCCACTCGGGCTCGTCGGCCAACAGAACCAGACGCATGGGTTGGATGGGCGCGGTCACGGTGTGTCCCCGGTTCGTGCGGAGCAAGAGGATGGTTGGCCACCTCGACGGCACACCTCCTTGTGCGAAGCGGAGCGGTGACTGAACAGCCTAAGGTGGTCACGGCGCGCATAGACTAGAGCATTCCGGCCCCTAACTGAGTACGGCGGGCGACGACTGGTAGCTACAAGGCCTGGCCAACATCATCTGGCAGGGCTTGCCCTGCTAAACTCTCGCCCCCGCTTCAACAGACCTAACGAGAATGTCCCGACTCAACCCCCGGCAGCAGGAAGCCGTGAACTACGTCGGCGGCCCCCTGCTGGTGCTCGCCGGCGCCGGCTCCGGCAAGACCAGCGTGATCACCCGCAAGATCGCCTATCTGGTGCAGCAGTGCGGCATCCAGGCCCGCCATATCGTCGCCATGACCTTCACCAACAAGGCCGCGCGCGAAATGAAGGAGCGCGTCGGCACGCTGCTCAAGGGCGCCGAGGCACGCGGCCTGACCGTGTCCACCTTCCACAACCTGGGCATGAACATCATCCGGAAGGAATACGCGCGCCTGGGCTACAAGCCCGGCTTCTCGATCTTCGATGACGGCGACATCAAGGCGCTGCTCACCGACATCATGCAGAAGGAGTATTCCGGCGATGACGGTGCCGACGAGATCAAGAACTACATCGACAGCTGGAAGAACGACCTGATCCTGCCCGACGAGGCGCTCGCCAACGCCCGCAACCCGAAGGAGCAGACCGCCGCCATCGTCTACCTGCACTACCAGCGCACGCTCAAGGCGTACAACGCGGTGGACTTCAACGACCTGATTCTGCTGCCGGTGAAGCTCTTCCAGGAGCACGCCGACATTTTGGAGAAGTGGCAGAACCGCATCCGCTACCTGCTGGTCGACGAATACCAGGACACCAACGCCAGCCAGTACCTGCTGGTGAAGCTGTTGGTGGGCATGCGCAACCAGTTCACCGTGGTCGGCGACGACGACCAGTCGATCTATGCCTGGCGTGGCGCGCGCCCGGAAAACCTGATGCTGCTCAAAGAGGACTACCCGTCCTTGAAAGTGGTGATGCTGGAGCAGAACTACCGCTCCACCAGCCGCATTCTCAAGTGCGCCAACATCCTCATCGCCAACAACCCGCACGTGTTCGAGAAGCAGCTGTGGTCGGAGATGGGCCATGGCGACGAAATCCGCGTGATCCGCACCCGCAACGAGGACGCCGAGTGCGAGCGCGTGGCGCTGGAGATCCTTACCGAGCACCTGCGCACCCAGCGCCCCTACAGCGACTTCGCCATCCTCTATCGCGGCAACTACCAGGCCAAGCTGATGGAGCTGAAGTTGCAACACCACCAGATTCCCTATCGCCTGTCCGGCGGCACCAGCTTCTTCGCCCGCCAGGAGGTCAAGGACCTGATGAGCTACTTCCGCCTGCTGGTCAACCCTGACGATGACAACGCCTTCCTGCGGGTGATCAACGTGCCGCGCCGTGAGATCGGTTCCACCACCCTGGAAAAGCTCGGCAACTACGCCAGCGAACGCGGCATCTCTATGTACGCCGCTTCCGACGAGATCGGCCTCGGCGCACATCTCGACAGCCGTTACGCCGAGCGCCTGTCGCGCTTCAAGCACTGGATGGACAACGTCCGCCAGCAGTGCGTGGTCAACGAACCGATCGCCGCCATCCGCAGCATGGTGATGGACATCGACTACGAGAACTGGCTGCGCCAGAACGCCTCCAGTGACAAGGTGGCCGACGCGCGTATGGGCAACGTCTGGTTCCTCGTCGACGCGCTGAAGAGCACGCTGGAAAAGGACGAAGACGGCGACATGACCATCGAGGACGCCATCGGCAAGCTGGTCCTGCGCGACATGCTCGAACGCCAGCAGGAAGAGGAAGAAGGCGCCGAGGGCGTGCAGATGATGACCATGCACGCCTCCAAGGGCCTGGAATTCCCCTCGGTGTACATCATCGGCTTCGAGGAGGAAATCCTGCCCCACCGCTCCAGCATCGAGGCCGACACCATCGAGGAAGAGCGGCGCCTGGCCTACGTCGGCATCACCCGCGCCAAGCGCAACCTGGCGCTGACCTTCGCCGCCAAACGCAAGCAATACGGCGAGGTGATCGACTGCACGCCGAGCCGCTTCCTCGACGAGCTACCGCCCGAAGACCTGGTCTGGGAAGGCCAGGAAGACGCGCCGGTAGAGGTCAAGGCAGCCCGCGGAAACGACGCGCTGGCAGCAATGCGGGCGATGTTGAAGAAGTAGCGACGCTTCCCGGCTCCAGGATGCGTAGGGTGGATCACGCCTCACCGATCCACCGGGGTGGCGGCCCACCGGATGACGATCCTCCGAAGCAGCGCACGGTGGATGGAAAGAGCGACATCCACCCTACGACCGAAGCCTGAAAAGCTTCGCGCCGAGGGCGACGCTCCCACCGGCACACGACGCTTTTCGTGGGAGCCGCGACCCCGCGGCGAATGCAGGCCGAAGGACTGCCGAGGTCGAAATCCGAGCAGCTGTAGGGTGGATCACGCTTCACCGATCCACCAGGGTGGCGATCCACCGGGGTGGCGGCCCATCGGGGGAGAGCACGGTGGATGAAAAGAGCGTCATCCACCCTACGACCGCAGCCTGAAAAGCTTCGTGCCGAGGTCGGCGCTCCCACCGGTACACGACGCTTTCGTGGGAGCCGCGACCCCGCGGCGAATGCAGGCCGAAGGCCTGCCGAGCTCGCAATCCGAGCAGCTGTAGGGTGGATCACGCTTCACCGATCCACCAGGGTGGCGATCCACCGGGGTGGCGGCCCATCGGGGGAGAGCACGGTGGATGAAAAGAGCGTCATCCACCCTACGACCGCAGCCTGAAAAGCTTCGTGCCGAGGTCGGCGCTCCCACCGGTACACGACGCTTTCGTGGGAGCCGCGACCCCGCGGCGAATGCAGGCCGAAGGCCTGCCGAGCTCGCAATCCGAGCAGCTGTAGGGTGGATCACGCTTCACCGATCCACCAGGGTGGCGATCCACCGGGGTGGCGGCCCATCGGGGGAGAGCACGCTGGATGAAAAGAGCGTCATCCACCCTACTACCGAAGCCTGAAAAGCTTCGCGCCGAGGGCGACGCTCCCACCGGTACACGACGCTTTCGTGGGAGCCGCGACCCCGCGGCGAATGCAGGCCGAAGGACTGCCAAGGTCTAAATCCGAGCAGTTCGCCCTTCAACCGCTGACAATCGCCTCCAGTTCTCCGGCCGCCGCGCGCAGGCGCGGCACGAAGGCCAGCAAGGATTCCATCGAACAGCGAATCACTGGCGCATGGGTGAACAGGCAGGCGCTCAGCTCGCCGCGGCCATCGCGCACCGGCACGGCGCAGGCGACCATGCCATCGATGAATTCCTCCGAATCGGTAGCCAGGTCCTCTTCACGAATCCGCACCAGGTCGTCGCGCAAGGCGCTGAGGTCAGTCAGGGTATTACGCGCCAGCTGGCGAATCGGCAGGCGCGGCAGGATGCGTTCGAGCTGATCGTCGGGCAGCGAAGCGAGATAGAGCTTGCCGCTGGCGGTGCACCAGAGCGGCGTGTGGCTGCCGATGGGCAGGTTGATCTGCAGCGGCCAGTTGGTCTGCACCCGATCGAAGTAGAGCATGTCCAGACCATCCGGCACGGAGAGGCCGCAGGTTTCGCCGATTTCATCGGACAGCTGACGCAGGATCGCCTGACGCAAGGCCTTGTGCCGGCCGCTGCCAAGAATGTTCACCGCAGTGGCGTGCAGCCGATCGCCCGGCAGCAGGCCGCCGCGCAGGCCGAACTGCAGAAAGCCTTCCTTCTCCAGCGTCTGAACCAGGCGATGGGCGCTGGCCTTGGGGATGTCCAGTTTTTCCGCCAAGGCACTCGGCGTCAGTGGCTCTGCGGCACCGGCCACGGCTTCGATGATTTCCAGCACACGGGTGATGGAAGAGCCTTTTTCACGAGGGGTACTGCGCATGGCGAAGCCCGTTGCGGTAGATGAATAAAACAGCCGCCCCGAAGGGCGGCGAAGCTTAATCGAAATGAAACGGGTCCAGCACCGGTCGTTGCCTGGATAACCGTCCCACGACGCGCCGCCTATTTCATCGTCGGCATCGAGAAGTCCGCCCCGGCACGAATGCCGGTCGGCCAGCGCCGGGTCACGGTCTTCATCCGGGTGAAGAAACGCACGCCGTCCGGGCCGTGCATGTTCAGCGGGCCGAAGATCGAGCGCTTCCAGCCGCCGAAACAGTGGAACGCCATGGGCACCGGGATCGGCACGTTGACGCCGACCATGCCGACCTTGACCTCTTCCTCGTACTGCCGCGCGGTGTCGCCATCACGGGTGAAGATCGAGGTGCCGTTGCCGAATTCGTGATCGTTGACCAGCTTCAATGCCTCGTCGAAGGACTGCACCCGCACCACGGCCAGCACCGGGCCGAAGATCTCCTCTTTGTAGATGCGCATCTGCGGCGTTACCCGGTCGAACAGCGTCGGGCCGACATAGAAGCCGTTCTCGTAGCCTTCAACCGTCAGTCCACGGCCGTCACAGACCAGCGTCGCGCCTTCTTCCACGCCCAGGTCGATATAGCTGACGACCTTCTGCTGATGCTCGCGGGTGACCAGCGGACCCATGTGCGGTTCGGGCTCGACGCCCGTGCCGGGGCCAGTGCGCATCTGGCTGATCTCGCCCTTGAGCATCTCGACCAGATTGTCGGCCACCTCGTCACCGACGCAGAGCGCCACCGAGATCGCCATGCAACGCTCGCCGGCCGAACCATAGGCGGCGCCCATCAACGAGCTGACCACTTGCTGGGGATCGGCGTCGGGCATGATCACCATGTGGTTCTTCGCGCCGCCCAGGGCCTGGCAACGTTTGCCGTGCGCCGATGCGGTGCTGTAGATGTACTCGGCAATCGGCGTCGAGCCGACGAAGCTCACCGATTGCACGCGCTCGTCGGTCAGCAGCACGTCCACCGCTTCCTTGTCGCCGTTGACGATGTTCAGCACGCCCGCCGGCAGTCCGGCTTCGGCCAGCAATTCACCGAGCAGCAGGGTCGCGCTCGGGTCCTTTTCCGATGGTTTGAGGACGAAGGTATTGCCGCAGGCGATGGCCACCGGCAGCATCCACAGCGGCACCATCGCCGGGAAGTTGAACGGGGTGATGCCGACGCAAACACCCAACGGCTGCATCAATGAGTTGGAATCGATGTCGCGGCCGACGTTGGACGAGAACTCACCCTTGAGCAGATGTGGAATGCCGCAGGCGAACTCCACCACTTCCAGGCCGCGGGTGACTTCACCCTGGGCGTCGGAGAAGACCTTGCCGTGCTCCAGCGAGATCAGCCGTGCGACGTCGTCGCGACGCGCTTCGAGCAAGGCCTTGAAGCGGAACATGACGCGGGCGCGCACCAGCGTTGGCGTCTTCGCCCAGCCTTCGAATGCAGCCTGGGCGGCGGCGATGGCCTCACGGGTTTCATCTGCCGAGGACAGCGATACGTATAGTCGCGGCTCGCCGGTGGCCGGGTTGTAGACGGTCGCGTGGCGTTCGGAGCGGCCCGCGACGGCCTCGTTGTTGATCAGGTTGCCGAGGGTCTGCATGGGCTCACTCCTGGTTCCAGACGGTTTCGTAGAGGTCGATGATTTCCGCTTCGCTGGGCACGCGCGGGTTGTTGCCGGGCGAACCCGAGGCCAGCGCCTGCCTGGCCATGGTTTCGCGCAGGCTGAAAAAGCGCTCGCGGCTGATGCCGAACTGTTCGGGGCTGGGCACCTGCAGCTCCTGATTGATCGCGCGCAGCTCGTCCAACAGTTTCTCGTTGGCGGCTTCGACGCTGTCGGTCTGCGCCGCCACGCCCATGGCGCGGGCACAGTCGGCATAGCGCTCGGGCGCCGCGGGAATCGAAAACGCAGTGATCGCCGGCAGCAGCATGGCGTTGGACAAGCCGTGCGGCACATGGAAGAAGGCACCGATCGGCCGGCTCATGCCATGCACCAGCGCCACCGAGGCGTTGGAGAAGGCGATGCCCGCCAGGGTCGCGCCGAGCATCATCGCCTCGCGAGCCTGACGATTGCCGGGCTCGTGGTAGGCGGCACGCAGGTTCGGTGCCAGCAGGCGCATGGCCTGCAGTGCCTGCGCATCGCTGTAAAGACTGGCCTTGCGGCTGACATAGGCTTCGATGGCGTGGGTCAGCGCATCGATGCCGGTATCGGCGGTCACCCGCGGCGGCAGCGACAGGGTCAGCTCAAAGTCGATCAGCGCGGCCACCGGCATGAAGCCGAGGCCGGCGCAGAGCATTTTCTCGTCGCTGGTCTCGTCGGTGATGATGGTGAAGCGTGTGGCTTCCGAGCCGGTGCCCGCCGTGGTCGGGATGGCGATCAGCGGCAGACCGGCTTCGCTGACATCACGCGGGAAGCGGTAGTCGCGCATCTCGCCGCCGAACTTGCCGAGGATGCCGATGGCCTTGGCCGAATCGATGGGGCTGCCACCACCCAGCGCAATGATCGAGTCGTAGCTGCCCGCGCGCACCATGTCGACGCCGGCCCTGATCGAGGCGGCGGTCGGCTCCGGCAGGGTGTCGGCAAAGCAGTCGCTGGGGATATCGGCCTTGGCCAATGTCTCGCTGATCCGCGCGACATAGCCCAGCTCCACCATCATCCGGTCGGTGACGATCAGCGGCCGCTTGCAGCCGAGATTGTGCAGCACGGAGACGATCTGCTGGCTGGCGCCGGCGCCGACTTCCATCAGACGCGGCAGGACGGTGCGATGGCTCATGGTGTTCTCCGGTGGGTTCACGACTCGCGACCGACAATGGCCAACGCGGCCAGACGATGCAGATGCGCGAGCAGCTTGAAGGGGGAATGCTCAGGTCTCGATTGTTATTTTGAGAACATTCGTCTCAGTTGGCTTCGAGACTAGAAACAACGCAGGCAGGCGTCAACCTAAAACGAGACGTTTTTTCTCGTTATCGGATCAACACGATGTGCTTTCGGGGCAAGGGGGACGCCCAGTCCTTGCTCGCGAACTGGCGTTGCAGACGTGGCGACGCCCTCGCCCGCACGCGGCTAGCCGTTAGCTGTCGGCGGAGCGCGCAACGGCAAGTAACCGCTGCAATAGCGCGTCACCCTCGGTCTGCAAGCGCTGCCGCGTGCGTCCGGCCTGCTCGCGGGCATCAGCGGCGTCGAGGCTGGTCATATCGGCATCGACGTTGATCAGCGCCGCACTGAGCCCGGCGTGGATGAGCACAGCGCCGGCCCGGGCATCGCTTTGCACGATGGCGTCCGTGCAGGGCCAGGCCGCGACGGCGAGTTCGAGCGCCTCCAGGCAGCAATGCGCCAGGGCCAGCGGCACCGCACAGGCCTGACGCGCCGCCGCCTGCTTGTCGTCGGCTTCGCCGTCACGGGCAGCGCTCAGGTAATCATCGAACGCCTGCATATCGTCATCGGCGAAGGTCCCTGGTCGGCCAAGCAGCGCTTCAGCGGCCTCAAGCACTTGCAGGCGCGCCGGCTCGGACCCGTGGGCTTCGCTGATGCGCAATCCCTTCACCACCAGCGCCAGGCCGATGTCGGCAGTGACGGCGGCCGCCGCGCCGCAACCGGGTGTCGGCTTGCCGGCGGCCGTCGCGGCGCGAAAATCAGCCAGCGGTTGCGCCCAGACGCTCTCGCCTTCGTTCATGCGTCCGCCTCTAACTGGCCCGCGCCGTGCCGTCGCCCCAGGCCAGCAGGACGTCGAGCATGCGGTTGGAGAACGCCCACTCGTTGTCGTACCAGGCCAGCACCTTGACCAGGTCGCCCTGCACGCGGGTATGGCTGAGGTCGGCCACGCACGAGGTCGGATGGCCAAAGAAGTCGCGCGAGACCAGCGGCAGGTCATTGCACTCCATCACCCCCAGCGGCATCTTCTGCGCGCCTTCGCGCAGGATCTGGTTGATCGCCTCGACACTGCCCGGCGCGCGTTCGGCGGTGAAGGTCAGGTCCACCAGCGACACATTCGGCGTCGGCACCCGCACCGCCAGCCCGTCCAGCCGTCCGGCCAGTTCGGGCAATACCAGGCCGATGGCCTTCGCCGCGCCGGTGGTCGAGGGGATCATGGATTCGGCCGCGGCACGGGCGCGGTAGAGGTCCTTGTGCGCCTTGTCCAGCAGGCTCTGGTCGTTGGTGTAGGAGTGAACGGTGTTGAGCAGGCCCTGGCGAATACCCACCGCCTCGTGCAGGACTTTGGCCAGCGGCGCCAGGCAGTTGGTGGTGCAGGACGCGTTGGAAATCACCCGCTGACTGCCCAGCAGCTCATGGTTGACGCCGTAGACCACGGTCAGGTCCGCGCCATCGAGCGGATGCGAGGCGAACACACGCTGAGCGCCGGCCTGCAGGTGCTGGTCGATCATGTCGCGTTTCTTGAATTTGCCGGTGCACTCGAGCACCACGTCGACGCCCAGCTGCTTCCAGGGTAGCTGCGTAGGATCGCGTTCTTGCAGCAGGCGGATCGACTGGCCGCGGATCTGCATCACGTCGTCGTGCAGATCGACCTGACCGTGGAAGCGCCCGAAGGTGGTGTCGAAGCGCGTCATGTGCGCCATCGCCGCGCGCTCGCTGAGGTCGTTGATGGCTTCGATATGGATCTGGTTTTCCAGGTTTCGCTCGAACAGGGCTCGCAACACGGCTCGGCCGATACGGCCATAACCATTGATGGCAATACGCAACATAGCGGTCTCCCAGGGTCGTTGAGGCAATGCACGTTAGTCGGAGTATGGCCGGTGGCGTTCCGTACCGTCCGACGGAGATCAACGAACCGGGGAAACCCGAACACCGTTGGTCGGTCGTACACCACACAGGCCCGTTGCACCGGACCTGCCGTACACCGGAAAAGGGGACCAGCATGAGCGAGTCAACCCAAGCACCCTGGTGGAAAGGTGCGACCTTCTACCAGATCTATCCGCGATCTTTCGCCGACAGCAACGGTGACGGCATCGGCGACCTCAACGGCGTGCTGCACCATCTCGATCATCTGCAACAGCTGGGCGTCGACGCCCTCTGGTTGTCGCCGATCTTCCGCTCGCCGATGGCCGATGCCGGCTACGACATCAGTGACTACTGCGACATCGACCCGCTATTCGGCACGCTGGCCGATATCGACCGGCTGATAGCCGAGGCTCACGCCCGCGGTATTCGCGTGCTGCTGGACTTCGTGCCCAACCACACCTCCGACGAGCATCCCTGGTTCGTCGAGTCGCGCAGCTCGAGGGACAACCCCAAGCGCGACTGGTACATCTGGCGCGATCAACCGAACAACTGGCGTGCCGCGCTGGGCGCCGGCAGTGCCTGGGCCTGGGACGAGCACACCCAGCAGTATTACCTGCACCTGTTCCTGGCCAAGCAGCCGGACCTTAACTGGCGCAACCCCGAGGTGGTCGAGGCGATGCACGACGTGCTGCGCTTCTGGCTCGACCGCGGCGTCGACGGCTTTCGCATCGATGTCATCCATTGCACCGGCAAGGACGAAAGCTTCACCGACGACCCGCGCTGCCAGGCCGGCCAGCCGTTGTCGGACTTCAACGATCAACCGTACAGCCATGAAGTGCTACGCCGCTTGCGCCGGCTGGTCGACAGCTATCCCGGCGATCGCATGCTGGTCGGCGAAGTGAACATTCGCTCCACCGAGCGGGTACTGCAGTACTACGGCGCGGGCGACGAGCTGCACCTGGCGTTCAACTTCAACCCACTCGATGCGCCCTGGGACCCGGTGCTGTTTCGCACCTGCATCCGCGAGGTCGAGCACTGGCTGCAGCCGGCCGGCGCCTGGCCAACCTGGGTGTTGTCCAACCACGACAACGTGCGTCAGCGCAGCCGTTACCAGGGCTCCGAACACGCCGCACGCGCCGCGGCGGTGCTGTTGCTGACGCTGCGCGGTACACCGTTCATCTATCAGGGCGAGGAGCTGGGCCTGGAAGACGCGCAGATCACCGCTGAAACACGTGTCGATCCCGGTGGCCGTGATGGCTGCCGCGCCCCCATTCCCTGGCAAGCCGAACCGCCCCACGGCTGGCGCGGTGCCAAGCCCTGGCTGCCCTTTCCGCCAGAGGCCGAGGAGCTCGCCGCAGAACGCCAGACCGGCGCCGCCAACTCGATGTTCGCGCTTTACCGACGGCTGCTGGCGGCACGCAAGGCCAGTCCGGCACTGCACCATGGCAGCTTCGAAGAGCTGCCCTCGCACCCCGAAGTGCTGGTCTATCGCAGGCAGCTCGGCGATGACTGCCGGCTGGTCTGCATCAACTTCGCCGAGCAGACCCACGCCTACCCGCAAGCCGGTGATTGGCAAGTGGAAGTTGCCAGCGACGGCGTCGGCGAAGGCGAACCCTATGGCGGCAGCCTGAACCCCGGACAGGCCGTCATCCTGCGCCCAACGGAGAACTTAGCATGCGCCCACTCTGGTATCGCAACGCGGTGATCTATCAGATCGATCCGTCACTCTTCTTCGACATCAACGGTGACGGCTGCGGCGACCTGCGCGGCATCACCGAGCGCCTGGACTATATCCGCGGCCTGGGCGCGACGGCCATCTGGCTGATGCCCTTCTACCAATCGCCGTTCCGTGACGCCGGTTACGACGTCAGCGACCACTTGCAGGTCGATCCTCGCTTCGGCGATCTCGCCGATGTGGTCTACCTGCTGGAAAAGGCCGAGGAGCTGGGTCTGCACGTGATGATCGAGCTGGTGGTGCAGCACACCTCGACCGAGCATCGCTGGTTCCAGGAAGCGCGGCGCGACCGGCAATCGCCCTACCGGGACTTCTACATCTGGGCCGACGAGCCGGATGACAGCATCGAGCCGATCTTTCCCACCGTGGAGAAAAGCGTCTGGACCTGGGACGAAGAGGCTGGGCAGTACTACCGCCACCTGTTCTACAGCCATGAGCCCGACCTCAACCTGGGCAACCCGAAGGTGATCAAGGAGATCGAGCGGATCATTGCCTTCTGGCTGCGCCTTGGCGTGTCGGGATTCCGCGTCGACGCCGCTTCGCATCTCGTCGAACAGGCCGGTGGCGGGGACGATCAGGACGGTTATTGGCTGCTCGAACACATGCGCGACTTCGTCACCCTGCGTCGACCCGAAGCGGTGCTGCTGGGTGAGGTCGACGTGGAGCCGGAGCTGTACCGCGGCTATTTCGGCGAAGGCGACAGGCTGACCCTGTTGCTGAATTTCTGGGCCAACAACCACTTCTTCCTCGCGCTCGCACGCAGCGAGGCAGCGCCTCTCCATCAAGCCTTGGAAAGCCAGCCGGAACCGCCCGAACGCGCGCAGTACGCCATCTGGCTGCGTAACCACGACGAGCTGGATCTCGAGCGCCTGACCGACGACGAGCGTGAAGAAGTGATGCAGGCCTTCGCCCCCGAACCCGACATGCGCGCCTACAACCGCGGCATACGCCGACGCCTGGCACCGATGCTCGACGGCAACGAACGGCGCATCGCCATGGCCCATGCACTGCTGTTCGCGCTGCCCGGCACGCCGATCGTTCGTTATGGCGAGGAGATCGGCATGGGGGATGACCTGTCACGCCCCGAGCGCCTGGCGGTACGCACACCGATGCAATGGTCCAACGAACCCAACGCCGGCTTCTCCTGCGCGGACTCCGAGCAACTTGCCGCACCGGTGATCGATGGGGACGAATTCGGTTACCAGCAGAGAAACGTCTACGCCCAGACCCTGCGCGACGACTCCCTGCTGTCGCGGACCGGGACCATGATCCGCACCCGCATCGGCCTGCGCGAGATCGGCGGCGGCAAGCATCGCGCGGTCGAAACGGGTTGCCCTTCGGTGTTCGCCATCCGCCACGACAATGATTCGACCGTGCTGATGCTGGCGAACCTGGCGGACCGGGAGGTCGAGGTCGAGATCGCTGACGACGATCTGCAGGACATGGTCGACGTCCTGGCCGACAGCGATTACGAACAACCCCACGGCAGCCCGCTGCGGTTACGCCTGACCGGCTACGGCTACCGCTGGCTGCGCCGCAAACAGCAGCTGTTCGGATGAACTCATGATCGAGCAACTCGATGCATCCCAGTGGCGCGGCTGGCACGGCGCAGACTTCCCCCACGATTGCTGGCGCGTGGCGGGCGACGAACTCCAGGCTGTCGCCGGCACGCGGCGCGTCGACCTGATCTCACGGCAGCGTTATCGCGACTTCGTGCTGCGCCTGGAATTCGCCCTGCCGGCAGCCGGAAATTCCGGGCTGTTCTGTCGGGTCGAGGAGGCAGCGGAGCTGAGCTGGCACAGCGGTCCGGAGATGCAACTGCTCGATGATCAGGGCCACCCGGACGGACGCGAACCCAGGACGCGCAACGGTGCGCTGTACGGATTGCTGCCGCCTGAGCTGGAAACGCCGATCGAGCCCGAACGATTCGTCGAAGCCGCGTTGAGCGTGCGGGGCGACGAGGTCGAGCACTGGCTGAACGGACGCTGCGTGTTGCGCTATCGCCTCGACGATCCGGCGTTGCGTGAGCGCATTGCCGGTAGCAAGTTCAGCGGCTATCCGCGCTTCGCCCAGGCCGCGGAAGGCCATGTCGTGCTCCAACACCACGGCGAAGCGGCGCGCTTTCGCCGCCTGTCGATAGAAACACCGGACTGAACACGCCCCTTGGACCGCGGCACGGATTTGAGCGAGAATGCGCGGCTTTCCAGGCTGCGGTAAGCAGTGACGAACGGATGCTGGATCGAAACGAGCTGGGCGCTCGCCTCCATGGCGCAGCGCCCAACTGGTTTTCGGAACCCCGATTCGTCAGGCAAATCCGGCCGCTCACGCTTGAGGTAGCGCGTTCGTGGAACAGCTGAAACAGAAGATCCGCAATGAAGGCATCGTACTCTCCGACCGCGTACTCAAGGTCGATGCTTTCCTGAACCACCAGATCGACCCCGTGCTGATGCAGCAGATCGGTCAGGAATTTGCGCGCCGGTTCCGCGACGAGGGCATCACCAAGATCGTCACCATCGAAGCGTCGGGCATCGCACCGGCGATCATGGCCGGCCTGGAGCTGGGCGTACCGGTGATCTTCGCCCGCAAGCATCAGTCGCTGACATTGACCGACCACCTGCTGACCGCATCGGTGTATTCCTTCACCAAGCAGGTCGAGAGCACTATCGCGATTTCCACCAACCATCTGTCGCCGAGCGACCGGGTACTGGTCATCGACGATTTTCTTGCCAACGGCAAAGCGGCCAAGGGGCTGATCTCAATCATCCAGCAGGCCGGTGCGAGCATCGCCGGGCTGGGTATCGTCATCGAAAAGTCGTTCCAGGCGGGCCGGCAGGAATTGGAAGAAGCGGGCTTTCGTGTCGAATCGCTGGCCCGGGTCGCCGCGCTCAGCGACGGCCAGGTCGTATTCGTCGAGTAAGCGCCCCGCGCTACTCCTTACGCCACAGATCGACCAGCGCCCCCTGGGTGCCGGCAACCGGATCGCTGGCCGGCACACCGACCTTTAGCGCGCGTGCCTGCGCCTCGTCATGGCTGGCTTCATCCGGGCGCAGCAGATCGTATTGCTGGTCGACCGGGTAGCCACCCACCACTTCGAAGTCGTCGCTGGCGCTGAGCTGGCAATGACCGGTACCGGCCGGCAACACCAGTGCGTCTCCCGCACGCACCTCGACTTCCTGGCCGTGCTCGCCACCGAGCATCAGCCGCGCCGAGCCCCGCGACACACCCAGCACCTCGTGCGCCGTGGAGTGATAGTGGTGATAGTCATAGACACCGGCGCGCCACTGAGCCGGCCACAGGTGACTGTCGAACAAGTTCTCGAACGCGCCGGCATAGTCGCCATCGGCTAACGGCAGCTGGCGGTATACCAGGACCGGGTGCGGGCTGTTCGGCGTGCGGCCATCGCTGGCAAAGTGCAGCTGCTCGGGTTGCGGGGAGGAACTGGGCATGGACACCTCATCGGCTTGCCTGGGCCAGCGTCGCCGCAGCCCAGGAACGGGTTTCAAGATTCGACCCGGCGTCCCGCGGCTTTTCTCCCCACCGAAAACGACAAAGCCGCCCGAAGGCGGCTCGTGTGCCCGGCTGAACTCAGAGACCGGACATGTGCTTGATGGCGGCGAGCAGTTCGTCGTCCGAGCAATCAGCACAGGTGCCTTTCGGCGGCATGGCGTTGAAGCCGCTGATGGCGTGCTTGAGCAGGCCGTCGATGCCACCACGCGCGTCGGCGCGCTCTTTCCAGGCAGCGGTATCGCCGACTTTCGGCGAATTCAGCAGGCCGGAGCCGTGGCAAGCGCCACAGAACTTGCCGACGACGGCCTCGCCACTACGCGCGGCACCACCGGCTGCCGCAGCAGCAGGGCCAGCCGCTGCGCATTCTTCACCTTGAATACAAACTTCGCCCACCGGCTTGAGCCGTTCGGCGATGTCATCGTTGGTCGCAGCCTGAGCGCTCACTGCCCACAGGGCCACTACGGCAGTCTGTGCTACCAGGATCTTCTTAATCAGGTTCACCTTACACCCTCATGTGGCTAGACACGCCCGCGGCCACGGTAACGCGAGCGGCGGCTAGTATAGCGGCAAGCCATGCTTGCCGAAACAACCCATGTCGCGCAGCCCATGCCAGCGACCTTGTGTCGCACCGCGTGCCGATTCGCATGCGCCAATCAGAAATTGGCTGGCGTGGTTGCGCTGATCAGCTTGGCCGGCGTATCGAATGGATTATGGAAGCGATGCGGTTTGTTGCTGTCGAAGTAGTAGCTATCACCGGTCTCGAGCACATAGGTCTGACCATTCACCGTCAGTTCCAACCGTCCCTCCACCAGCATGCCGGCCTCTTCGCCCTGATGCGCCAGCATGTCCGTACCGGTATCTGCCCCCGGCGGGTAGGTCTCGGAGAGAAAGGCGATCGCCCTGCCCGGGTGCGCCTTGCCGATGAGCTTCATGCTCACCGCGCCGTCGGAAATATCGATCAGCTCGCCCGCCTTGTAAACGACCTGGGTGTCACTCTCCTGCTCGAAATCGGGCGAGAAGAACTCGACCAGCGACATCGGAATGCCGCCCAGGACCTTCTTCAGCGAACTGATCGAAGGGCTGACGCTGTTCTTCTCGATCATCGAGATCGTGCTGTTGGTAACGCCCGCACGCTTGGCTAGCTCACGCTGGGAAAGGCCTTTGAGTTTGCGGATGGTTTGCAGTCGAACGCCGACGTCCAATAGGGGAGCCTCCCAATCAAGCGCGATAAACATAGGTCGCTATGATGGCGAGGGCGTTCGCTATTTTCAACACATCAGGACGAATTGCCGATGACTATGCGGCCAAAGCGCTATCAGTCCGGCAGTGCAGCCACCACCGAGAGTTCAACCAGAATCTCCGGCTCGCACAACCTGGCTTCGACTGTGGCGCGTGCCGGGGCGACCCCGGTGGGCAGCCAGCTGTCCCAGACGGCATTCATGCCGGCAAAATCGGCTTCGATGTCCTTCAGGTAGATGGTGACCGAAAGGATGTGCTGCTTGTCGGTCCCCGCCTGGCGCAGCAGCCGTTCAATATTCTCGAGGGTTTCACGGGTTTGCTGCTCGATACCGGCGCTCAGGTCTTCACCCACCTGGCCGGCCAGATAGACCGTGCCACGGTGGATGACGATCTGACTCATTCGCGCATCAGTGTGCAGGCGCTGTATGGGCATGTTTGCGGGACTCCTTGCTGGTGCCATAACGGGAAATATCCAGACCATCGGTGCTGATCTGGGTGCGTTTGTTCGCCAGCAGATCGGCGAGCACACGCCCCGATCCGCAGGCCATGGTCCAGCCCAGAGTACCGTGGCCCGTGTTCAGATACAGGTTGCGATAGGCCGTCGCGCCGATGATCGGCGTGCCGTCCGGGGTTGCCGGCCGCAAGCCGGTCCAGAGCTCCGCGCGACTCGGATCACCGCCCAGCGGAAAAAGATCACCCACCACCATCTCCAGGGTTTCGCGCCGCCGCGGGTTCAGCGACAAGTCGTGCCCGGCGATTTCGGCCATGCCACCGACCCGAATCCGCTGATCGAAACGGGTAATGGCAACCTTGTAGGTTTCATCGAGCACCGTCGATACCGGCGCCATGCTCGGATTGCTGATCGGTACGGTCAATGAATAGCCCTTCAGCGGGTAGACCGGTGCATGGATGCCCAACGGCTTGAGCATTTGCGGGCTGTAGCTGCCCAGCGCCAGCACGTAGCGATCGGCTTTTTCCAGCTTGCCGCCGATCCAGACGCCATCGAGACGATCGCCGGAAAACTCCAGCCGCTGGATGTCCTGCTCGAAGCGAAACTCCACGCCGAGCCCACGCGCCATCTCGGCCAGCCGGGTGGTGAACATATGACAATCGCCGGTCTGGTCGTTGGGCAGGCGCAGCGCCCCGCTGAGCTTGTCCGCAACGCGTGCGAGCGCCGGCTCGGCCCGAGCGATACCGGCCCGGTCGAGCAACTCGTACGGCACGCCGGACGCCTCCAGCACAGAGATATCCTTGGCCGCGTTATCCAGTTGCGCCTGGGTACGGAACAGCTGGGTGGTACCGCACTGCCGGCCTTCGTAGTCGATGCCGGTTTCGGCACGCAACTCGTCGAGACAGTCGCGACTGTACTCGGACAGCCGCACCATGCGTTCCTTGTTCACTGCATAGCGCGCCGCCGTGCAGTTGCGCAGCATTTGCGCCATCCACAGATATTGCTGGATATCGCCGGTGAGCTTGATCGCCAGCGGTGCGTGACGCTGCATCAGCCATTTCATGGCTTTCAGTGGCACGCCCGGCGCGGCCCAGGGCGAGGCATAGCCAGGCGATACCTGGCCGGCGTTGGCGAAGCTGGTTTCCATGGCCACGGCCGGCTGGCGGTCGACCACCACGACGTCGAAACCCGCACGCGCCAGATAGTAGGCACTGGTGGTGCCGATCACGCCGCTACCCATTACCAGAACACGCATCATCGCCTCCCGCCCGTTCACTGCCAGGCTTTTTCGAATCACTGTTAAAGCGGAGTATAGAAAGCTGCCGGCAGGGTTTTTCGCTATATAAACGGCTATATTTGCGATTAATTCACGCCAGAAGGCCCTTCAACGGAGGCGATGCGCCTATGAGAACCAAGCATCAGACCCGCCGCGAGCTGGACAAAATCGATCGGCAGATCCTCCGCCTGCTTCAGGCTGAAGGACGAATGCCCTTCACCGAGTTGGGCGAACGCATCGGCCTGTCCACCACGCCCTGCACCGAGCGCGTCAGACGCCTGGAGCGGGAAGGCATCATCATGGGATACACCGCACGGCTGAACCCCCAACACCTGAAGGGCGGCCTGCTGGTGTTCGTCGAGATCAGCCTGGCCTACAAGTCCGGCGATATCTTCGAGGAGTTCCGCCGCGCCGTGCTCAAGCTGCCGCACGTACTGGAGTGCCATCTGGTGTCCGGCGACTTCGACTACCTGATCAAGGCGCGCATCTCTGAGATGGCCTCCTACCGCAAGCTGCTGGGCGACATCCTGCTCAAGCTGCCACACGTGCGCGAATCGAAGAGCTACATCGTCATGGAGGAGGTGAAGGAGTCGCTGGAGTTGCCGGTACCGGACTAGCGCAGGCAGGCGGCAAGCTGGTCGTATGACCGCTCCATCAACGTCTCGTATCACCCTGTTGCCGCACGCCGCGATTCAAGCGCTTTTTTGCGTCGGCGCGGATCTCCGGTCTACCCTTCGGCCAGACAAACCCTCCAAGGCCCGAACATGACCAACCGCCAACCGGCCGACCGCCGGCACGACCACGCCCCCTCCTACTACGGCGCCAGCGCCAATCGCCCCCTCGAATTCGCCCCACTGCAAGGCGAACAGCAGGCCGACGTGTGTGTCGTTGGCGGAGGATTCAGCGGCCTCAACACGGCGATCGAACTCGCCGAACGGGGGTTCTCGGTGGTGCTACTCGAAGCGCACCGGATCGCCTGGGGCGCCAGCGGGCGCAACGGCGGGCAGCTGATTCGCGGTGTTGGCCATGACGTCGAGCAATTCCAGCCGGTGCTCGGCAGCGAAGGGGTCGATGCGCTCAAGCGCATGGGCTTCGAGGCCGTCGACATCGTCCGCCAGCGCATCGAGCGCTACGCCATCGACTGCGACCTGACCTGGGGCTATTGCGACCTGGCGACCAAGCCGCGTCACCTGGACGGCTTCGACGCCGACCTGGCGGATCTCACGCGTCTGGGTTACTCACACCCGTTGCGACGCCTGGCGCAGAACGAGATGGGCGAGGTGATTGGCTCGGATCGCTACCTCGGCGGGCTGATCGACATGGGCTCTGGCCATCTGCACCCGCTCAACCTGGCGCTTGGCGAGGCAACGGCCGCGCAGAGCCTTGGCGTCCGCCTGTTCGAGCAATCGGCAGTTGAACGCATCGAGTACGGCCCGAAAGTACGGGTGCGTACCGCCCAGGGCAGCGTACTGGCCGACCAGCTGGTGTTGGCCTGCAACGCCTATCTGCAAGGACTCAACCCAGAGCTGTCCGGCAAGGTGCTGCCGGCCGGCAGCTATGTCATCGCCACCGAGCCGCTGCCCGCGGCACTGGCCAAGGAGCTGCTGCCGCAGAACATGGCGGTCTGCGACCAGCGGGTGGCGCTGGACTACTTTAGATTGTCGGCCGATGGCCGACTGTTGTTCGGCGGTGCCTGCCATTACTCCGGCCGAGACCCGAAAGACATCGCCGCCTACATGCAACCGAAGATGCTCAAGGTGTTCCCGCAGCTGCAGGGGACTCGAATCGATTTTCAGTGGGGCGGCATGATCGGCATCGGTGCCAACCGGCTGCCACAGATCGGGCGGCTCGACGACCACGCCAACGTCTACTTCGCCCAGGCCTACGCCGGGCACGGCCTGAATGCCACACACCTGGCCGGTCGGTTGCTTGCCGAAGCCATCAGCGGCCAGGCCCAGGGGCGCTTCGATCTGTTCGCCGCCGTGCCGCACCCGACGTTCCCCGGAGGCCAACGGCTGCGCTCGCCGCTGCTCGCGCTGGGCATGCTTTGGTATCGGCTCAAGGACCTGTTCTGAATTTCACCGTTGCGCTGGCGTCCAATCGGCAGGGACCGATAACGACCTGAAGGAGTGGACTCTTGCGCATATTTCTGGTGCTCCTCGCGCTCCTGTCACTGGCGGGCTGCGCCTGGCAGGTGGTATCCGCGCCCCCCTCGCATGCGCTGGTCAGTCAGGAATCATCGCTGACCCGACACGTCGCGGCCTTGGCCGCCACCCAACCGCCGGAGTATTCGGGGTTCCGTCTGCTGCCGGCCAGCGCCGAAGCCTTCGCCGCGCGCGTCAGGATGATCCGCGCAGCCGAAACGAGCCTGGACGTGCAGTACTACATCGTCCATGACGGTATCAGCACCCGCACCTTGATCGACGAGCTGCTCGCGGCGGCCGACCGTGGCGTCAGGGTCCGGCTACTGCTCGATGACACCACCAGCGATGGCAGCGATTACCAGATCGCCACGCTGGCCGCGCATCGGAATATCTTCGTCCGCGTGTTCAACCCGCTGCACGTGGGGCGCAGCAATATCGTCACGCGCTCTCTGGGCCGCCTGCTTCACCTTTCGCAACAGCATCGGCGCATGCATAACAAATTGATGCTGGCAGACAGCAGCCTGGCCATCGTCGGGGGTCGCAACCTGGGCGATGAATACTTCGATGCCGACAAGGGGCTGAACTTCACCGATCTCGACCTGCTCGCGGCGGGGCCGGTCGCCCGCCAGCTGGCCACCAGCTTCGACCAGTACTGGAACCATCCGCTCAGCGTGCCCATTCAGCACTTCCTGAGCAGCCCGCCCCGACGGCACGCCTTGAGCGAAGCGCGCCAGCAGATCACCCGCTATTTACGGGCCGATCGCCAGCGCGATCCGCAGCGTTACCAGCATCTGGTTTCGGAACTCGATGGCTCATCGCCGGAGGAGTGGCTCCACGGGCTGGTATGGGCGCACGGTGAAGCGCTCTGGGACCATCCGGAAAAGATCAACGCGAGCGGCATCCCCGACGAGCGCCTGCTGCTGACCACGCGCCTGCAGCCGACCATGGATGCGGTCAGCCGGGAAATGACACTGATATCGGCCTACTTCGTCCCTACCGAGGAAGGGGTGAACTACCTGACCGAACGGGCCAGGAACGGCGTCGCGATCCGGATTCTGACCAACTCGCTGGAGGCCACCGACGTGCCGATCGTTCATGGTGGTTACGCCCCGTATCGCCGGCCATTGCTCGAGGCGGGCGTGCGCTTGTTCGAGCTGCGTCGGCAGCCCGACCAGGAGCCGTCCTACAACCTCGGCGGTGAATCGGAGTCCAGTCTGCACAGCAAGGCGGCAGTGTTCGATCGGCAGGAGGTGTTCCTCGGGTCCTTGAACTTCGATCCACGCTCGGTGCTCTGGAACACCGAAGTTGGCGTACTGATCGAGAGTGCGGAATTGGCCAGCGAAGTGCAGCGGCTGACACTGGAAGGTACCTCGCCGGCGGTGAGCTACGAAGTGCGGTTGGTTAGGCTCAAAGGCCGAGAACGACTGATCTGGATCGCTGAAGATGACAATCACCGCAAGGTGCTGTTGAAAGAACCCGGTGGTACCTGGCGACGGTTCAACGCCTGGATCAGTCGGGTAATCGGCCTTGAGCGGATGCTCTAGCGACATCGGCACGGCCGCCCGGTTGCATGGCGATCCGGCCAAGATTGCCAGCCAAATTGCCGTGCCGCTTGATTTGGCCCCTTCGTGTGATACCAAGAGGCCAGCGACAGTCCGCTGCCGCTCCCATGCCGATACGGCACCTGCTTCTATAAAAATAAAAAGGAGCGCGACATGCATCATCGCAAATGGATATGGATGGTGACGTTACTCATCAGCTGCTTCCCATCGCTGATCAACACCGCCCAGGCGCAGACCTTCACAGCCCTGGAAAGCATGCAGATTCATGCCAACCGGGCGACCAGCAGCCTGCTGCTCTATCGCGGCGAAGGCTTCCAGAAAGCGCACCTGGCCCGGATGGAAAGTGACCTCAAGGCACTGGCGGACGCGATCAACTCCTTTCCCGGCGCCAGCAGTGAACTGCGCGAACTGCACCAGACGCTTCAGGCCACGTTGCGCGAAGGCGCGGGCTTCGGCCGTAAGGAAGATGATGTGCCGTGGGGCTGGCCGCTGCAGATGAGCAAGGCCCTGCGCGACTTTCTGACCGCGGTACGCAGCCAGCAGGGAGCTGATGTTCGCGCCGAACTGCCCGCCAAGGTGGAATATCTGACGGTCCAATACCTGAGCCGTGCCTATGTCGGCTCGTTCGAGACCGCCCGCGAACAGCCGGACACCTATCTCGGACAGGATGAACGACGCCTGGTCCCGTCTATCGACGAGCAGCTTGCCGCACTCGACAGCGCATCGAACCCCGCCGTCGCCAAGCTGAAAACCCGCTGGGACTTCCTCAAGGTAGCGCTCGAAGACATGAACAGCGGCAACAATTCATTCAATACCGCATCAGGCCGGCCGTTCGCCCCGATCATGGTCGACCGTCATGCGCGCAGTCTCAGCGATCAGTGGATGGCGCTCTCCGCCAATGCGGCGGCGAACTGAGCGTGCCCTCGACCGTCAGGCATCGACCGACCGCTGTCGCAGCCTTACCGGCCCGACTCGCGCCTCGATGGCCTGACGCACCGGTTGCCGCAGGCCGAGCATGAAGCCCAGCTCGGCCGCAACGAACAACGGCCCGATGATCAGCCCGACCAGATCATCGACGAACGCGGGTTTGCGCCCTTCGAAGTAGTGCCCGACGAACTGGATGATCCAGCCCACCACGAACAAGCCGACGCCTGCGCTCAGCCAGACGGCCGTGGTCTGCTGTGCCAGCTTCGCCCCGCCCCAGACGCAGAGCGCCAGCACCGCCGTCATCAGCAGGCCGAACCGCAGATCCAGCCGCAGATAGAACGACGAGGCCAGCAGCGCAACCGGGACCACCGGACTCAGCCATAGGCCGAACACCTGCGCGCCGGGGCGCGACAGCAACACCGCAACGGCGAACACGATCATTGGGATGCCGATGAAATGGCTGAGCAGATTCCGCGGATCGCGATGGTAGGCCGCATATTGCGCCAGGTGATCGGTCAGGGTCTTCATGGACGAGCTCCATATGGCAGTGCCGCAAGCTTAGCCAGCCAGGCGACTCGCAGGGTGCTGAACCATGGTTGACGAGCGCCAAAGAGCATGGCGCTTGTGCCAAGGCGGCCTCGGCTCGCTAAGGCTCCGGACGGTAGCCCAGGCGTAGCCCGCCCCAATGTCGACCGGCCACCATGATCGGCACCGAAATGTCGTGCATCAGCTCGCCGGTATCACGGCTGTAGGTTTGCAGCAGCACTTTGCGCTGGTGGCTGCCGCAGCGAGCACCGGTGCGGTCGTTGAACAGCCGCTTGCTGCGACTCTTGACCTTGTCGATCTCCGGGTCGCCGACCGGCGGCTGGCTGAATGCCCGGTTGTGGGTTGGCACATAACCTTCCGGCGTGGTGGCGATGGCGTAGACCAGCGCGTCGTTACGTGCAAGCAGGGGTTCCTGGATCTGCGGCAGTACCTCGTCGGCGTAACGGTCGAAGCGGGTGCTGTAGCGGGTCGGATTGGTGCCCGGCTGCGCCTGGTAATTGCGGTCGAATAGATCGTCGACGCTCAGTCGGCCGGCCTGGAGGTCTGCATCGAAGCGCGCCGCGATGGCCGCAGCCCCTTCCCGCGCCAGATCGAAGATGCCCTGGTGATAGTCGTCGAGCTGCACTTCGGCAAGCTGCTCGCTGACCGTTTCCGCCTGATCGACGAGGGTCCCGGCCGCCTGCTCCAGTTGGCGGGTCTGGCCCTCACTCTGCAGCGCATCGCCACGCAGCTGTTCCAAGGCCACGAACAGTTGCGCCAGCCGCTCGTGATTGCTGGCCGTACCGGAAGCGATCTCCGCGACCTGGGTTTCGACGTTACCGGCGAGCTCCGCGATGGTGCTGAGCTGAACGCCAGTGCCGGCAACCTGCGCCGCCGCTTCGTCGAGCTCGCTGGCCTGTTTACGAATGTGGCTGACCACCGCCGCGCTTTGCTCACGGATATCGCTGACCATTCGCCCGACCTCCTCGGTCGCGCTGCTGGTACGCCCAGCGAGATTGCGTACCTCGTCCGCCACCACGGCGAAACCGCGCCCGGCCTCACCGGCGCGGGCGGCCTCGATGGCGGCGTTGAGCGCCAGCAGATTGGTCTGGCTGGCAATGGACTGGATCACGTCGGTGATCTGGCGGATCTCTTCGGTGCGCGCGGCAAGCCCGTCGAGCAGGGCGCGACTGGCTTCGGTCTGCGCGCTGAGCTGCTGCATGCGCTCGTTGGCGTGCTGCAGTTCGGCACGTCCGGCTTCGCTACTGCGCCGCACAGCTTCAGCGGCTTCCAGCGTCTGCTGGGCGCTGGCGGCGCTGTGCTGCTCGGTCGCGGTCATCGCTTCGGCACCGGAGGCGATTTCATCGATAGCCACCAGCTGCGATTGCAGCCGTGCGGCCAGTTGCTCGGCACTGAATGACACCTGAGCCGCCGAAAGGGCGTTGTGACAGGTGTGGCGAGACAGGCTCTTGCTCAACGCGGCGGAGTTTTGCGCGGCGGAATCAGCCGCAGGCGCCTCGGCTTCGGCGCGCCACGGCCCCAGCCAGGGCCACAGGCCAAGCAGCAGAACGGAGAGTGCGGTCAGGTAGAACGGCAATTCCATCCAGCCATGAAACAGCAGCAGCCCGAACAGGGACACCGCGTGCAACAGGCAGGCCTTGGGGTGAGTGCGGAAGGCGGGGCGCATCGATGGCCTCTTGTTTTTCATCCGGTAAGGAAGACGTTTTACCACCCGTGCCGCCAATGAACATGGTTCCTTGGTCGCACAGGGTGGAATTACCGGGTTAACGGCCAGCGCCTGCCGAGCTTAAGCCCCGCTCGGCACCGCGACAGGTGCGCGCACTTCCTACCCGCGCGCGGCGTCCGGCGCCGTCAACGGCAGGCCGAGCTGCACCCGTCGCCGCAGCCAGGGGCTCGGGCGGTAACGCGGCTCATGGCCGTAGCAGACCTGCATGCCCTCGAGAATGCTGAGGATCCGGGCTGGATTGTAATGCTCGGCGAACCCCAGCGGGCCCTTCGGGTAGCCGAGTGCAACGGTCACCGCACGGTCGAGCGTCTCGGGCGAGGCGATGCCTTTCTGGGCAATTTCGCAGCCCAGATTGACGATGCTGGCGATGATCCGCTGGCTGACGAAGCCAGGTGAGTCGTTGATCACCTCCACCGGCACGCCATCGGCACTCAGCACCTGGCGCGCCTGCGCCTCGAGTGCCGGGTCCAGCGCCGGCTGGCGCATCAGTACGCGGCGCTTGTCGAGATCGCTGAACAGGTCCAGAGCAAGGGTACGCACCGCCGGCAGCCCCAGGCGCTCGATGCAGCTGCTGGCATCCTCGCCCAGCGGCGTGATCAGGCAGATCGCCTCGCTGGACGGTTCGCTGCCGTCTTCCAGCACGGCACCGGCTTGCCGCAGCACCGCGCCGATCTGGCTGCGCACTTCAGGCTCGAGGCTGTCGAGCCAGAACGGCCGGTCGATCGTGACCGGCTCGAAGCGAGGCTCGGGGGTACGGATCTGTTGGCCATTTTCATAGCGATAGAAGCCCTGCCCGGTCTTGCGCCCGAGCAGCCCAGCCGCGACCCGCTGCGCCGCCAGATAGGACGGCGTATACCGCGGGTCGTAATAGAACTGGTCGTGTACCGATTCCATCACCGCGTGGGAGATGTCCAGGCCGGTCAGGTCGAACAACTCGAACGGGCCCATGCGAAAGCCGGGACCATCACGCACGATGCGGTCGATCTGTTCCGGTGTGGCGATGCCCTCGCTGAGAATGCGCTGCGCCTCCGTGCCATAGGCGCGGCCGGCGTGATTGACCAGGAAACCGGGCGTGTCGGGGGTGATCGCGGGGAAGTGCCCGGCCTGCTCGGCCAGTTGCACCAGTCGCTCGATGACCGACGCATCGGTGCGCTCGCCACGCACCACCTCGACCAGCTTCATCAAGGTCACCGGATTGAAGAAATGATACCCGGCGACCCGCTCTGGACGTGCGCAGGCACTGGCGATGCGGGTCACCGACAGTGAAGAGGTGTTGGTCGCCAGCACCGCATCGGCGGCAACCAGTCCTTCCAGCTCGACGAACAGCTGCTGCTTGGCTTCGAGGTTCTCGACGATGGCCTCGATCAGCAGGTCGCAGCCGGACAGCTCTGAAAGCTGATGAGCCGGCTGCATCCGACCCAGGATCGCTGGCAACTCATCGGCCGCCAGCCGGCCTTTGGCGACATTGCGCTCAAGCAGTTCGCGATTGAACTGCAGCGCCTGGTCGATGGTTTCCGGACGACTGTCGTACAGCCAGACCTGCTGACCAGCGCTGGCGAACAATTGCGCGATGCCGCGCCCCATGGCGCCGGCGCCGATGATGCCGATACGGGAAAACATGCGAACCTCCTCGATGAGTCATGTTGCGACTGTTCGTGATCAAACCATGTTTCGCTGTGCGAAATAACATTCCGCCTTTATTGACCGAGAGCCTAAAGACTGCCAGTCTCCTTAGCAAGCCACCCGCAACCGAACGTCGCCGCCATGTCCGACTATTCTCCCGCCCAGCTGCAGCAGGTCCACGCTTCGGTGACCGGTTTTTTCCAGGACGTCGGCTGCGAGTTGCTGGCCTACGGGCCGGAGCACGCCACACTCGCGCTCGATCTGCTGCCACGGCATCTGAACAACGCCAGCAACATGCACGGCGGGGTGATGGCCACCCTGATGGACGTGGCCATGGGCCTGAGCGGTACCTGGGAAGCCGATCCCGCCGATCGGCGCGTCGCGATGACCTTGTCGATGAACATCAACTTCAGCCAGCCGGCCGCCGCGGGCAGCCGCATCAGAGCGCTGGCGCGCTGCCGCTCCGCCGGTCAGAAGGTATTCATGGCCAGTTGCGATCTGCTGGACGAACAGGACCGGCTGATTGCCTTCGGCGAAGGGGTATTCAAGCGCGGCGCACGCCGCCGCGAGTTGCCCGCCTAGATGACCGCGCTACTGCCGCTGGCGTTGCTCTTCGAGCTGCTGGCATTGCTGACCCGGCTACAGGCGTTGAGCGTCGCCAGCGGCGCTCTGCTGGTGCTGTTCTTCGTTTGGCATTGGCGCTCGCTGATGCCCTATCCGCAGCGGCTCGGACTGGTCACCCTGATGGTGCTCGGTTATTGGCTGTTGTCGGGCATGGCGAACTGGCAGCAGGCAGCGCGCCTGTTGTCGGCGGCGGCCTATTACGGCGCCTTCATCGGTGCGCTGGGCCTGATGCATTGCCTGGTCAGGCGTCTCGAACAACTCAGCGAACTGCATCGGATCCTTCTGGCCGGGCCGCGGGCCTGGCTCTACCCCGGTTACCTGATGAGCACCTTCGCGATCAGCTCGGTGCTCAGTTTCGGCATGCTCAACCTGATCTGCGGATCGCTGGAAAATCACCTCGCACGCCGGCCCTACACCGATGGCCAGCGCCGCGAAGGCCGACGCGGCGTGATGGTGACCGCGCTGCGCGGTTTTGCCCTGGTGCCGCTGCTGGCGCCAACCAGCGTCGCCGTGGCGATTCTGACCCGCGAACTGCCTGGCCTGAGTTGGGGCGCGCTGCTGCCGTTCGGGCTGCTCGGCGGTGCGATCCTGCTGCTGTTCGGCTGGCCGACCGAAAACCGGCGTTTGCAGCAATTGGTCGAACATTCACGCATCGAAGCCGGGGACGGCTCAGGCAAGACCAGCGGCAGCCTGCGCGGATTGCTCATCGGCAGCCTGATCGGTGTCTTGCTGATCGCCTTGCTGGCGGCGCTGACCTGGCTGTCCGCGACCCAGGCCGCGATTCTGCTGGTGCCGAGCGCGGTGATCGTCATTCTGCTCTGGCAGGGCACCGCGCCGGTGAAGGTGTTCGGCGAAGTACGCGACACCCTCGTCGGCATGCGCAACGAGACCTTCATCTTTGCCAGCTCGGCGCTGCTCGCCGGGCTGGTCGCCGCCGTGTTGCCGGTGCATCACCTGGCCGATCAGCTCGGCAATACGCCGCTGGCGCTGTTCGCGCTGGGCACCTGTGGCGCCCTGGCGGTCATCGCGCTGGCGCTGCTCGGCGTTGCGCCGCTGATCTCGTTGAACCTCTGCGCTGCGCTGCTGGCGCAACTGGCGAGCCAGGGGCTGGCCGTGATGCAGCCGGCCGTGGCGCTGCTGTTCGGCTTTTCCTTGGCCATGCTGCTTTCACCCTACGGGCCCTCCGCGCTGTTGCTGGCACGCCATGCCCAGCTGTCGCCCTGGCGCATCGCGGTGGGATGGAACGGTCGTTTCGTGCTCAGCGTGTTGCTGCCGCTGTTGCTGATACCGCTGCTGGCATGAGCGGTGGCGTTCAGATCCAGCCGTGTTCGGCCATGGACAAGGGTTCGCCGTCCCCGACGATGAAATGATCGAGCACGCGCACGTCGATCAGCGCCAGCGCATCGGTCAGCCTGCGCGTCAGCTGCCTGTCCGCCTGGCTTGGTTCGGCGACACCGGAGGGATGGTTGTGGGTCAGGATCACCGCTGCAGCATTCTGCGCAAGGGCCCGCTTGACCACCTGCCGAGGGTAGACGCTGGCGCCGTCGATGGTGCCGTGGAACAGCACCTCGAAGGCCAGGGCACGATGCTTGGCATCGAGGAAAAGGCAAGCGAACAGCTCGTGCGGTTCGTGCCGTAACCGCGCCTTGAGGTAATCGCGCACGGCCTGCGGGCTTTCCAGGGCCGAATCGCGGCGGATGCGCTCGGCCAGGTGCCGCCGCGCCATTTCCAGCACCGCTTGTAGCTGGGCGAACTTCGCCGGCCCGAGCCCGAGGTGCGTGCTGAATAACGTGAGATCGCTCTCCAGCAGTGCGCGCAGGCTGCCGAACTCATTCAGCAGATGCCGCGCCAGATCGACCGCACTCTTGCCGGCGACCCCGGTGCGCAGAAAAATCGCCAGCAGCTCTGCATCCGAGAGTGCCGCGGCACCTTGTTCAAGCAGTTTTTCCCGCGGTCTTTCCGCCGCCGGCCAGTCACGAATGCTCATGTTTTCTCCCTGTTGAGCACGCCCTAGTTCCCTCTGGGCCCTGTGCTATCTTAGCGGCCTTTTAACCGCGGTCGCCGGCCATGGCCGGAACCAGTTCTCACCCGCAACAAGGCAGGCCTATGCAGCGGCTTTATCGTAAACGCATCGTCCTGGGCGTCGGCGGCGGCATCGCCGCGTACAAGAGCGCCGAGCTGGTTCGCCGGCTGCGCGACCAGGGTGCCGAGGTCCGCGTCGTGATGACCCACGGCGGGCGCGAATTCATCACCCCGCTGACCCTCCAGGCCCTTTCCGGCCACCCGGTCCATCTCGATCTGCTCGATCCTGCCGCCGAAGCGGCCATGGGGCATATCGAGCTGGCGCGCTGGGCCGACCTGGTGCTGATCGCACCCGCCACGGCCGATCTCATGGCGCGTCTGGCACAAGGCGTGGCCAACGACCTGCTGACCACCCTGGTCCTGGCTACCAACGCACCGGTGGCACTGGCCCCGGCGATGAACCAGGCCATGTGGGCCGACCCCGCGACCCAGGCCAACCGCACGCTGCTCCAGCAACGCGGCATTCGACTGTTCGGCCCAGCATCCGGCAGCCAGGCCTGCGGTGACGTCGGCATGGGGCGGATGCTCGAAGCGGACGACCTGGCCCAGGCTGCCGCCGACTGTTTCGAGCGCAGCTTGTTGACCGGCCTGCATCTGTTGATCACCGCCGGGCCGACTCAGGAAAACATCGACCCGGTGCGCTACATCACTAACCACAGCTCCGGCAAGATGGGCTTCGCCCTGGCCGAAGCCGCAGCCGAAGCCGGCGCGCGCGTTACCCTGGTCGCCGGGCCGGTATTCCTGCCGACACCCGACCGGGTGCAACGCATCGATGTGGTGAGCGCGCGCGACATGCTTGCGGCGTGCGAAGCCGCCATGCCGTGCGACCTGTTCATCGCCGCGGCTGCCGTCGCCGACTACCGCCCGGAAGTGATCGCGCCGCACAAGCTGAAGAAGGACCCCACCAGCGGCGACGGCCTGCTGCTGCAGATGGTCCGCAACCCCGACATCCTCGCCACGCTGGCCGGCCGCGACGATCGCCCGTTCAGCGTGGGTTTCGCCGCCGAGACGGAAAACCTCCTCGAATACGCCACGCGCAAGCTACGCGACAAGAACCTCGACCTGATCGTGGCCAATGACGTCGCCAACCCCAGCATCGGCTTCAACAGCGAGGAGAATGCCGTCACGGTAATCGACCGTCAGCAGCACGAAACCCGATTCAGCCAGGCCAGCAAGGGCCATATTGCCCGCCAGCTGATCGCCTTCATCGCCGACCGTTACCATCAGGCCTGATATCCATGCACAAACTTCAAGCAAAAATCCTCGACCCGCGCCTCGGCCGGGACTTCCCCCTGCCGGACTATGCCACCAGCGGTTCCGCCGGCCTCGACCTGCGCGCCATGCTGCAAGCCGACACCACGCTGGAACCCGGTCAGACGCTGCTGATTCCCACCGGGCTGTCGATTCATATCGCCGACCCAGGCCTCGCGGCACTGGTGCTGCCGCGCTCCGGCCTCGGCCACAAGCATGGCATCGTGCTGGGCAATCTGGTCGGGTTGATCGACTCCGACTACCAGGGCGAACTGATGGTTTCGTGCTGGAACCGTGGCCAGTCCAACTTCAACATCGCCGTGGGCGAGCGCATCGCGCAGCTGATGCTGGTGCCGGTGATCCAGGCGCAGTTCGAACTGGTCAGCGAGTTCGACGACAGCGACCGCGGTGCGGGCGGCTTCGGTCATTCGGGCAGCCACTGAGTCAACCCCGCTTTTCAGGATGAATCGAGGAGCTTCATGAAACGCTTCAAGCGCACCGCCAAGGACGCCGGCGTCCTCAACCCTGCCGACACCGCCCCCTCGCCTAGCCGTCGCCGTACGGATTTCAAAGCGCTGACGCCGGGCTTGTTACCGGGATTGCTCGGGCTCGTCGTGGCGGGCGCGCTGGTCTGGTTCGCCGATCAGTCCATCCAGCAGCGGCACGCGGCCGAACTGGCCGAAGCCTGGGGGCAGAGCCAGGCCTCGGCGGTCGAACAAGCGCTGCAGCAGCTGACGCACGAAACCCTCGCCGCGGCCCGCGACCCTCGGTTGCTCGACGCCCTGCGCAGCGAGCAACCCGAGCGGATTCGGGCCGCTGAGCGTGAGCTGAGTTATCGCGACGGCGTCATCGACGCCCACCTCAGCGCGCGTGGTCAGGCCCGCCAGAACGCCGAACGTCCCGGGCCATTGAACTTCGCGGCGCTGGACCTGCTGCAGCGCGCCGAAACCGGCAAGCCACCGGCGCCGGAAGCATTCAAGGTCGGCAATCGCTGGCTGGTCTACAGCGCCGTCGCGCTGCGCCCGGGCCCCGAGCAGCCGGCCGAGGGCACCCTTCTGCTGGTGATAAGCCTGGAGCGGCTGCTGGCCACGCTGCCAGAATTGCCTGCCGACGCGGGCCAGTTGCGCCTGGTCCAGCAGTTCGGCAACGGCCCGGCGCAGGTCCTCGCACAACGGGGTGGCAGCGACCAAGCTGGCGAGCCACTTCGCCTGCCTTCGGCCAATCCGAATTGGACCCTCAGTTTTTTCCCCGGCACCGCACCACGCAGCACGACGGAGTCTGCGCTGCTGCTGCTCGTCGCCGCGCTGGCAGCGCTCGGTGGCCTGTTGCTGGGCTTGCAGCTGGTGCTCAACGCACAGCAGCGCCGGCTTCGTGAAGATGTCATGCACTTGGGGCGAATGGTTCAGGAACTCTCCTCGGGGAAGACCATCCAAACACCGACTTTGAGCCTGCCAGCGCTCGATGCGCTGGCCAGGAGCCTGACCCGTCTGCCGCTACGAGCTGCCCCGGCGGCTACGGTCAAAGCGCCGGCCACGCCGCCGTCAGCGGCTGGGCAAGCCCAAACCACCGAGTACGGCGCCCCTTTGTTCCAGGACACCGATATTCTCGACATCGACATTCTCGACGAGGACCAGGACTGGCTTGGCCTCGACCCCAAGGAGCGAGAAACCGCAATGAGTGCCCCTAAAGCCCCCCAGCTGCCCGCTAGCATCTTCCGCGCCTACGACATCCGCGGCGTGGTCGGCGACACCCTGACCAACGAAACCGCCTACTGGATCGGCCGCGCCGTCGGCTCCCAGAGCCTGGCCCAAGGCGAGCCGAATGTATCGGTCGGCCGAGATGGTCGTCTGTCCGGCCCCGAACTGGTGCAGCATCTGATTCAAGGCCTGGTGGACAGTGGTTGCAGCGTCAGCGACGTCGGCATGGTGCCCACCCCGGTACTCTATTACGCAGCCAATGTGCTGGCCGGCAAGTCTGGTGTGATGCTCACCGGTAGCCACAACCCACCGGACTACAACGGTTTCAAAATCGTCATCGCTGGCGACACCCTGGCCAACGAGCAGATCCAGGCCTTGCGCCAGCGCATCGAGACTGGCGATCTCAGCGAGGGAGTCGGCCAGGCGGAACAGGTGGACGTGCTGGAAAGCTACTTCAAGCGCGTCCGCGAAGACATCGCGATGGCCAAGCCACTCAAGGTAGTGGTCGACTGCGGCAACGGCGTGGCCGGGGTGATCGCGCCGCAGCTGATCGAGGCGCTGGGCTGCAAGGTCATACCGCTGTTCTGCGAGGTCGACGGTAACTTCCCCAACCATCACCCCGACCCGGGCAAACTGGAAAACCTCGAAGACCTGATCGCCAAGGTCAAGTCGGAGAATGCCGATCTGGGCCTGGCCTTCGATGGCGACGGCGATCGCGTCGGCGTGGTGACCAACGCCGGCACCGTGGTCTTCCCTGACCGCCTGCTGATGCTGTTCGCAAAGGATGTGGTATCGCGCAACCCCGGCGCCGACATCATCTTCGACGTCAAGTGCACGCGCCGGCTGACACCGCTGATCAGCGGCTACGGCGGCCGCCCGGTGATGTGGAAGACCGGTCACTCACTGATCAAAAAGAAGATGAAGGAAACCGGCGCCCTGCTCGCCGGCGAAATGAGCGGCCACATCTTCTTCAAGGAACGCTGGTACGGCTTCGACGACGGCATCTACAGCGCCGTGCGCCTGCTGGAAATTCTCAGTCAGGACAAACGCAACGCCGAACAGGTCTTCGCCGCCTTCCCCAACGACATTTCCACGCCCGAGATCAACATCACGGTCACCGAGGAAAGCAAATTCGCCATCATCGAAGCGCTACACCGCGACGCCCATTGGGGCGAGGCCAACATCACCACGCTGGATGGCGTGCGTGTCGACTATCCGAAAGGCTGGGGTCTGGTTCGCGCCTCCAATACCACGCCCGTGCTGGTGCTGCGCTTCGAGGCCGAAAGCGAGGACGAGCTCAAGCGCATACAGGAAGTCTTCCGCGCGCAGCTTTATACTGTCGCGCCTGACCTTACCTTGCCGTTCTGATTTGCGGAGCCCTGCATGACCCTCAGCCGTGAAGCCGCCACCCAATTCGCCCAGGTTCTATCCGAAGCGCTGCCCTATATCCGCCGGTTCGTCGGCAAGACGCTGGTCATCAAGTACGGCGGCAACGCGATGGAAAGCGAGGAGCTGAAAACCGGCTTCGCCCGCGACATCGTGCTGATGAAGGCCGTGGGCATCAACCCGGTGGTGGTTCACGGCGGCGGCCCGCAGATCGGCGACCTGCTCAAGCGCCTGAACATCGAAAGCCATTTCATCGACGGCATGCGGGTCACCGACAGCCAGACGATGGACGTGGTGGAAATGGTGCTCGGCGGTCAGGTCAACAAGAGCATCGTCAGCCTGATCAACCAGCACGGCGGCGCAGCCATCGGCCTGACCGGCAAGGATGCAAAGCTGATTAGGGCGAAGAAGCTCAAGGCCACCCGCCAGACGCCGGAGATGACGTCCCCGGAAATCATCGACATCGGCCACGTTGGCGAAGTCACTGGCGTCAACACCGAGCTGCTTGAAATGCTGGTTCGCGGCAACTTCATTCCGGTTATCGCGCCGATCGGCGTGGGCCCTGACGGCGAGTCGTACAACATCAACGCCGACCTGGTTGCAGGCAAGGTGGCCGAAGCGCTGAAGTCGGAAAAGCTGATGTTGCTGACCAATATCGCCGGCCTCATGGACAAACAGGGCCAGGTCCTTACCGGCTTGACCACCGCCCAGGTCGACGAGCTGATTGCCGACGGCACCATCTATGGCGGCATGCTGCCGAAGATCCGCTGCGCGCTCGAAGCTGTGCAGGGCGGAGTGCACAGCGCTCACATCATCGATGGTCGCGTGCCCAATGCCGTGCTGCTGGAGATCTTCACCGACATCGGCGTCGGCACATTGATCACCAACCGCAAGCCGCCAATCGCCCAGTGACAACGTAGCCATGAAAAAGCCCGGCCACTCCCAGGAGAAGCCGGGCTTTTTTACATCGGATACCCTTATTTGGACGGGCCGAGCAGCTCAGCGACGCGTTCACGTTCGGAAGCAAAACTGATTTCCGCCTGCTTGCGGGCCTGCTTGTAGCGCTGGACATCGCGCTGCAAGCTGGCCTGTTCCTTGCGCAGGTTGTCGATCTGTGACAGCAGCTGCGCCGGGACCTCGCGACCTGCACGCTCGTGGTTCGCTGCCTGGCTTTGCAGGTTGGCCTGTTGCGAGCGAAGCGACTGTAGATTGCCGCGAGTTATCCCGAGAACGCTATCGAGCTCGGCCAATTTGCGCGCCTTGGCCCGCTCCACATCTTCGACGCTGGCATACAAGCGGAGAAGTTGCGCGTCGGTACCGGCACGGGCCTGCGCCTCCAGCAATCGCTGACGTTCCTGCGCCGTCGGGGCGGGCGGTACGACCCGGGTCACCCGCCCCTGGTCAGTGAGCACCTCGTAACCACGCCCGATGTACTGCGGCGGTACGCCATGCCGGTCCAGGACCACGACGCCCTTGTCGTCGACGTAACGATACAGCTCAGCTTGCGCGGCCATTGCGCCCAGCATGCCCAACAGCAACAGCGCGCCACTCCCTATCCGCATATCCGCCTCTTTTCTTATTCGGCATGTCCGGCACATTCACTCGAAGCGCCCGCCTCGGTTTCCCGCAGGGCTCGACCAGCCCCATCACAGCCATGCAGCAATAAGCACACCAACCGGCGCCGTCTTACAGCCTGGCGCGCAGGTAAAAGAGGCCTCGTCGGCGTCGACTATGCCACGGCGAGACCCTGTCGGTATCCGCGGCCAGCGAACCGCCGCAGATCGTCAGATACTGACAAAGCGGGCCGCCTTGCAACCACGGACGCAACCGAGCGCGAATCGCCGCTGCCGTTCGGGACACGCCGCGGCTGGCCTCCATCAGATGCCGTACTGATCCCGGTACGCTTCGACTGCCGTCAGGTGGCGCTTGAGCTGCTCATCCTCCGCCAGATACTCCAGCACCTGGGCCAGCGAAACGATGCTGACCACCGGCATCCCGTAATCGCGTTCCACCTCTTGGATAGCGGACAGCTGGCCTTGGCCACGCTCCTGGCGATTGAGCGCGATCAGCACGCCTGCCGCTTGCGCGCCCTGCGCCTGGATGATCTGCATGACCTCGCGAATGGCGGTTCCGGCAGTGATGACGTCGTCTACGATCAGTACACGACCACAGAGCGGCGCTCCGACCAGCGTGCCACCCTCGCCATGATCCTTGGCTTCCTTGCGGTTGAAGCACCAGGGCAGGTCACGCTGGTGATGTTCGGCCAGCGAAATGGCAGTCGCCGCAGCCAAGGGGATGCCCTTGTATGCGGGCCCGAAGATCACGTCGAAATCGATGCCGCTGTCGGCCACCGCTGCGGCATAGAAGCGCCCCAGCTGAGCCAGCGCGGAGCCGGTATTGAACAATCCGGCATTGAAGAAATATGGACTGATACGCCCGGATTTCAGGGTGAACTCACCGAAGCGCAGAACCCCGCGTTCGATGGCGAAGCGAATGAACTCGCGCTGGTACGCCTGCATGAAGAATATTCCCGGAAGACACTGGTTTAGCTAATTGCAAAGAGCTTGGGTTATCATACACGCACGTGTTTTTAGGGGCCATTTATGCGGATCATCAGCGTCAACGTGAATGGCATTCAAGCGGCGGCGCAGCGGGGACTTCTCAGCTGGCTGCAAGCGCAGAATGCCGATGTCATCTGCCTGCAGGATACCCGCGCCTCCGTAGTAGAACTCGACGATCCGGCTTACCAGCTAGACGGCTATTTTCTCTACACCGTCGACGCCGAAATTCCGGAACAGGGGGGCGTTGCGCTGTATTCCCGACTCCAGCCAAAGGCCGTAATCATGGGCCTCGGCTTCGAGACGGCCGATCGCTACGGTCGCTACCTCCAGGCCGATTTCGACAAGGTCAGCATCGCCAGCCTGCTGTTGCCGACCGGCCGCGGCGGCGATGAGGAGCTGAATCAGAAATTCAAGTTCATGGACGATTTCGCCCATTATCTGGACAAGCAACGTCGCAAGCGTCGCGAATACATCTATTGCGGCTCGCTGTATGTCGCCCATCAGAAGCTGGACGTGAAGAACTGGCGCGACTGCCAGCAGACGACCGGCTTCCTGGCGCCGGAACGCGCCTGGCTAGATGAGATATTCGGCAACATGGGCTATGTCGACGCCCTGCGCGAAGCCAGTCGAGAAGGCGATCTTTACAGCTGGTGGCCGGATACCGAGCAGGCGCAGATGCTCAATCTGGGCTGGCGTTTCGATTACCAGATCCTGACCTCCGGCATGCGTCGCTTCGTGCGCAACGCCCGCCTTCCGCGCCAACCGCGATTTTCTCAGCATGCCCCGCTGGTGGTGGACTACGACTGGACGCTTAGCCTCTAAGGCGGCAGGCGGTTCAGTGTCGGCATGAACAAAGCGCATCCAGCTTCAGCCTAAAGCCTGAAGCCTGAAGCCTGAAGCTATTTGACGATCCGCCAGCAGAACGGATAGCGATAAGGCTTGCCTTCGTTGGCGCGGATGCCGGCGATCACCACCAGCACCAACGCCACCACGCTGATCAGCGCCATCAGCGGGAAACCGATCAGAATCCAGGCCAGCATGCCGCAGATCATCAGCAGAATGCTGAAGGTGATCTGGAAGTTCAGCGCCTCCTTGCCCTGCTCGTCGACGAAGGGGTCCATGTCCTTCTTCAACTGCCAGACGATCAGCGGCCCCAGTACATTGCCGATCATCGGCACCAGAAACCAGAAGAACGCCGAGTAATGACAGAACATGGCCCACTGACGCGCTTGCGCGGAGGGCTGCGGCATCAATTCCTGATCAGACATGGCGTTCCCCTTCGGATCAATCGGCCAGCGCAGCCAGCTGCAGCGCGAACAGCTCTTTCATGCCGTCTTGCGCCAGCGCGAGCATGGCGTTGAGCTCTTCCGGCTGGAACGGCGCACCTTCGGCAGTGCCCTGCACCTCGATGAAACCGCCGGCACTGGTCATCACCACGTTGAGATCGGTTTCGGCTGCCGAATCTTCCAGATAATCCAGATCGAGCACCGGCTCACCCTGGTAGATGCCCACCGACACCGCGGCAACCATCTGCTTGAGCGGATCGCCGCCCTTCAACCCGCCGCGCTTCTTCAACAGTTTCAGCGCATCGACCAACGCCACCATCGCACCGGTAATCGAGGCGGTGCGGGTGCCGCCATCAGCCTGAATCACATCGCAATCGATGTAGATGGTGTTCTCGCCCAGCTTGCTCATGTCCAGCGCTGCACGCAGCGAGCGTCCGATCAATCGTTGGATCTCCAGGGTACGGCCGCCCTGTTTGCCGCGGCTGGCTTCGCGCTGGTTACGCTCGCCCGTGGCACGTGGCAGCATGCCGTACTCGGCGGTCAACCAGCCTTGTCCCTGCCCCTTGAGAAAGCGCGGCACGCCATTTTCGATGCTGGCGGTGCAGATCACCTTGGTATCACCGAACTCCACCAGCACCGACCCTTCGGCATGCTTGGTGTAGTTGCGGGTGATGCGGATCGAACGCAGCTGGTCGGCGGCGCGGCCACTGGGTCGCTTCATGAGGCTTGTCCTGCTTTGTGGAGTAAGTAGCGGCCATTATAGAGGCCTGGACCGCCATGAGGGCCACCGCCGAGCCAATCGCCCCAATCTCGCCTGCATTGCCGGCGCAGCGCGTCGCGACAGCTAACCCGACGCCCGAGCGCCAATGACCGGTTTTTCCTTTACAATCTGCCGCCTTTCGCACCTATCGAGGGTTTCCCGATGATCCACAGCATGACCGCCTTCGCACGCGCTGAGCAGGCCGGCGACCACGGCACCCTCAGCTGGGAGATCCGCTCGGTGAACCACCGCTATCTGGAGCCGCACCTGCGCCTGCCGGATGCGTTCCGGGACCTGGAGGGCGCGGTCCGCGAGGCGCTGCGCAAAGGGCTGTCGCGTGGCAAGGTCGAATGCACCCTGCGCTTTGCCGAGGACACCGCGGGGCGCTCGATGCAGGTCGACCGCGAGCGTGCCAGCCAACTGGTCACCGCGGCCGAAAGCGTTGCTGCACTGATCAAGCAACCCGCCCCGCTCAATCCGCTCGAGATCCTGTCCTGGCCGGGCGTTCTGGTAGGCGATTCAGCGGATCCGCAGGCCCTCAACAGCGCCGCGCTGCAGCTGTTCCATGACACCCTGGAGCAATTGAAGAGTGGCCGCCAGCGTGAGGGCGAAGAGCTTGCCCGCCTGATCAACGAGCGCCTCGATGCCATCGCTGAAGAAACGGCCACGCTACGCTCCCAAGTCCCACACATGCTCGCAGCCCAGCGGCAGAAGATCCTCGACCGCTGCGCCGAGATGCGTGTCGAAATGGACCCGCAACGGCTCGAACAGGAACTGGTACTGCTCGCACAGAAGAGTGACGTCGCCGAAGAACTGGATCGCCTCGTCACGCACGTCGGCGAGGTACGTCGCGTGCTGAAGTCCGGCGGGGCCGCCGGCCGGCGTCTGGATTTCCTCATGCAAGAGCTCAATCGCGAAGCCAATACCCTGGGGTCCAAGGCGATCGACACCCGCAGCACTCAGGCGGCGGTAAACCTCAAGGTGCTCATCGAACAGATGCGCGAGCAAGTCCAGAACATCGAATAGCAACTACGCTTGGCCCTGTGGCGACTCGGCCATCGCCAGCTTTATCCCAGCAACCGTACAGAGAATCACATGTCAGCCTCCACCGGTACGCTCTACATCGTTTCCGCGCCTTCCGGGGCCGGCAAGACCAGCCTGGTCAAAGCCTTGCTCGATGCGCAACCGCACGTGCGCGTCTCGGTCTCGCACACCACCCGCCCCATGCGCCCGGGCGAGGTGGACGGGGTCAATTACCACTTCGTCAGCCGCGAAGAATTCGTCCAACGTATGGAGCGTGGAGAATTTCTGGAGCACGCCGAAGTATTCGGCAACCTCTACGGCACGTCGCAGCGCTGGCTCGAACAGACACTGAACGAAGGCTATGACCTGATCCTCGAAATCGACTGGCAGGGCGCCCAGCAGGTTCGCCGACTGATGCCCCAGGCCAAATCGATTTTCATCCTGCCGCCAACCCAGGAAGCCCTGCGCCAACGCCTCACCAACCGCGGCCAGGACAGCGACGAGGTCATCGAGAAACGTATGCGCGAAGCGGTCAGCGAGATGACGCACTATGTCGAGTACGACTACCTGGTGATCAACGACGACTTCGCCCATGCCTTGATCGACTTGCAGGCGATTTTCCGCGCCAACCAACTGTTGCAGGCCTCGCAACAGCAACGCTTCCGCAGCCTGCTGGACGAACTGCTCGCCTGAGTCGTAGCGTTCCTGGCCGGGCATTGAGCTAAAGATCCCCGGCTATGCGCATGCCAGGCCGCTCTCTCGCTCGCACCCTGCCTGACGTCGCTCGCAGCCTGCTCAAACCACCGCAACCCTCGGCCATGCGGCAATCGCTGGCCACGCCGCGGCCTTGCGGGAAGTTTTACCGCTTCCCTAATGGCTGGTGATTTTTTAGACTATCCCGTCCGCTCGCCCATTCGGGCATGCTCTACCGTTATTGATGAGGAACACCATGGCCCGCGTTACCGTTGAAGACTGTCTGGACAACGTAGATAACCGCTTCGAGCTGGTCATGCTCGCCACCAAGCGCTCGCGCCAGCTGGCGACCGGCGGCAAGGAGCCCAAGGTGGCCTGGGAAAACGACAAGCCGACCGTCGTGGCGTTGCGTGAAATCGCCTCCGGACTGGTCGACTACGACGTTATCGCGCAAGACGATATCGTCGACGACGAGCCGCTGTTCGTTCAGTACGAGGAAGAACCCAACGAGGCTCTCTGAATAAATGCCAGGTCGAAGTCGAACCGCAGCCATAGCGCCCCGCTGGCAAGGAGTAAGCTCTTGCCGGCCATAGACGCTCTTGCCGATCGCCTGTCGACCTACCTCGGCGCGGACCAGGTCAACCTGGTGCGCCGTGCCTATTTCTACGCCGAGCAGGCCCACGACGGCCAGCGTCGGCGCAGCGGTGAAGCCTACGTCACCCACCCCCTCGCGGTAGCCAACATCCTCGCTGACATGCACATGGACCATCAGAGCCTGATGGCGGCCATGCTGCATGACGTCATCGAGGACACCGGCATCGCCAAGGAAGCGCTCACCGCGCAGTTCGGCGAAACCGTCGCCGAACTGGTGGACGGCGTCAGCAAGCTGACCCAGATGAAGTTCGAGACCAAGGCCGAGGCCCAGGCCGAGAACTTCCAGAAGATGGCCATGGCCATGGCCCGCGACATTCGCGTGATTCTGGTTAAGCTCGCCGACCGCCTGCACAACATGCGCACGCTCGAGGTGTTGGCCGGTGAGAAACGCCGGCGTATCGCCAAGGAAACCCTGGAAATCTACGCACCCATCGCCAACCGGCTGGGCATGCATGCCATGCGTGTGGAGTTCGAGGACCTGGGCTTCAAGGCCATGCACCCGATGCGTTCGGAACGCATCCGCGCCGCCGTCCGCCGCGCCCGTGGCAACCGTAACGAGATCGTCGAGAAGATCGAGCAGTCGCTGATCCACTGCCTCGAGCGCGAAGGCCTGCACGGCGAGGTAGTCGGCCGTGAAAAGCACCTGTTCAGCATCTACAAGAAGATGCGCGGCAAGCGCAAGGCGTTCAACGAGATCATGGACGTCTACGCCTTCCGCATCGTGGTCGACAAGGTCGACACCTGTTACCGCGTACTCGGTGCGGTGCACAGTCTCTACAAGCCGCTGCCCGGCCGCTTCAAGGACTACATCGCGATCCCCAAGGCCAACGGCTACCAGTCGCTGCACACCACCCTGTTCGGCATGCACGGCGTTCCCATCGAGATCCAGATCCGCACTCGCGAAATGGAAGAGATGGCGAACAACGGCATCGCCGCCCACTGGCTGTACAAGTCCAACGGCGACGAGCCCCCCAAGGGGACCCACGCGCGAGCCCGACAGTGGGTCAAGGGCGTGCTGGAACTCCAGGAGCGAGCCGGCAACTCGCTGGAGTTCATCGAAAGCGTGAAGATCGACCTGTTCCCGGACGAGGTCTACGTCTTTACGCCCAAGGGCAGCATCATGGAGCTGCCCAAGGGTTCGACCGCGGTGGATTTCGCCTACGCCGTGCATACGGACGTCGGCAATACGTGCATCGCCTGTCGCGTCAACCGACGCCTGGCGCCGCTGTCGCAGGCGCTGGAAAGCGGCAGTACGGTGGAAATCGTTACCGCTCCAGGCGCCAGACCGAATCCTGCGTGGCTCAATTTCGTGGTCACTGGCAAGGCACGTACGCATATCCGTCACGCGCTCAAGCTGCAACGCCGCTCGGAGTCGATCAATCTCGGCGAACGGCTGCTGAACAAGGCACTTACCGGCTTCGAAACCAGCCTGGAAAGCATTCCTCAAGAGCGCATCAAAGCGGTGCTCAACGAATATCAGATGGAGGTCATCGAAGACCTGCTCGAAGACATCGGGCTGGGGAATCGAATGGCCTACGTCATCGCTCGGCGCCTGCTGTCGAGTGACGGCGCGCAGGCGCCGAGTGCCGAAGGACCTCTGGCGATCCGCGGCACCGAGGGGCTGGTACTGAACTACGCCAAGTGCTGCACGCCGATCCCTGGCGACCCCATCGTCGGCCACCTGTCGGCGGGCAAAGGCATGGTGGTGCACCTGGATACCTGCCGAAACATTGCCGAAGTCCGCCACAACCCCGACAAATGCATCCAGCTGTCCTGGTCCAAGGATGTCACTGGCGAGTTCAACGTGGAGCTGCGGGTCGAGCTGGAGCACCAGCGCGGCCTGATCGCCCTGCTGGCAGGCAGCGTCAACGCGGCCGATGGCAACATCGAGAAGATCGGCATGGACGAGCGCGACGGCCGTATCAGTGTCGTTCAGCTGGTGGTCAGCGTGCATGACCGGGTGCATCTGGCCCGGGTGATCAAAAAACTGCGCGCCATCAAGGGCGTCATGCGCATCACGCGGATGAAGGCCTAGCGACCCTGCCTGTTCCACGCTCGCCACGGGGCTTTTTCCCGCTCGCGCCAGCCCGTATCCTCTGGGGCCGCACTCTTCTATCGGAGCACTCCATGAGCAAGACCGTCATCAATACCGACAAAGCCCCCGCCGCCATCGGCACCTACTCCCAGGCGATCAAGGCCGGAAATACCGTCTACCTGTCCGGACAGATTCCGCTGGACCCGAAAAGCATGGAGCTGGTGGAAGGCTTCGAAGCTCAAACCGTGCAGGTCTTCGAGAACCTCAAGGCAGTGGCCGAAGCCGCCGGCGGCTCGCTGAAAGACATCGTCAAGCTCAACATCTTCCTTACCGACCTGGGCAACTTCGCCACGGTCAACGAAGTCATGAGCCGCTATTTCCAGCAACCCTATCCGGCCCGAGCCGCCATCGGCATCGCTGCGCTGCCCAAGGCCGCGCAGGTGGAAATGGACGCCGTTCTGGTACTCGACTGAACCACCCCATTCGTTCCGACAACCTGACCGGTTGCGGCCCGTGAGGCTGAACACAGCGTCCGGCACGCTGGCGTCACGTCTGTTGCTGGCGCTTGCCGGCCTGCTCGCCGCCTGCGTGCTGTACCTAGCCGAACCGCTGATACTGCAGAGCCTGCGCAACAGTCTGTTCGACCAGTATCAGCGATGGCAGCCAAGACCGGCGCCTGCACAGAGCATGGTGCGGGTGGTGGATATCGACGAAGCCAGCCTCGCCCGCCTTGGCCAGTGGCCCTGGCCACGAGACCTGCTGGCACGGCTGCTGGAGCAACTGCAGCAAGCCGGCGCTGCGGTGGTGGTATTCGACGTGCTGTTCGCCGAACCGGATCGCAGCTCTCCCTCGAGCGTTCTGGACCGAGCGGACCTTCCGGAGGAAGTCGCCGCCGCGCTGGCCAAGCTGCCCGACCATGATCAGCGATTCGCCGAAGCGCTCGCCCGGCAAGCCGCCGTACTGGGCTTCGCCGCCATACCTACGCCGTCGCGCAATACACCGCTGAGCCGCTTCGGCGTGCAGCTACGCACCGACGCGAAAACCGCTGCTTTCTCGACCTACGCAGGCGCCATCTCTGCGCTGCCGCTGCTGGAGAAAGCCGCAAAGGGTAACGGCGCCATGACCTTCCGCCCCGACGCCGACGGCGTGGTGCGACGCGTACCGGTAATGATTCGAGTGGGGGAGCACTTGCTCCCTTCGCTCATGGCCGAAGCGTTGCGAGTCTACCTGGGGCAAGATCGTTACCGCGTCGAGACCGCCGAAACCGGTGCGGTCGAGCAGGTCGCCATCGGCCGTTTGGCGCTCCCGACCAACCGCCGCGGCGAGCTCTGGCTGCACTATCGCCGCGACATGAGCGCCCAGACCCTGCCTGCCTGGCGCGTGCTGGAAGGCGGCATGACCGAATCCCTCAGCGGCAGCATCGTACTGGTTGGCAGCTCGGCGCAGGGGCTGCAGGACCTACGTTTCGGCCCGCTTGGCGCGATGCTTCCCGGCGTCCAGGTGCATGCACAAGCGATCGAACAGGCTTTGACTGGCACACCGTTGCAACAACCGTTCTGGGCAGCCCCGGCCGAGGCGCTGAGCCTGCTATTAGCCGGGCTCCTGTTAAGCCTCCTGACCTTGAGCAGCGGCGCAGTCACCGCCGCATGGGTCGCAGTGGCGTTGGTAGCAGCGTTGAATGCACTTGCCTGGTGGGCCTACTCACGTCACGGCCTGCTGCTCGACGCGCTGACGCTGTCGATCGGCCTGCTGCTGGTCTACCTCGGCGCAAGCCTGGCGCGGCACCGCGCCAGCGAGCGGCAACATCGCTGGGTGCGGGATGCCTTCTCGCGCTACATCTCACCGAACCTGGTCGGCCACCTGGTGCGCCATCCCGAGCAACTGCATCTGGGTGGCGAGCGTCGCTGCTGCAGTTTCGTGTTCACCGACATCACAGACTTCACCGCACTGATGGAGCGAGAGTCGCCTGAACAGGTGGTGGGCATGCTCAATGACTATCTCGAAGGCATCATTCAGATCGCCTTTCGCCATGAAGGCACGCTCGAGCGAATCGTCGGGGACGGCATGGCGATTCTCTTCTCCGCGCCACTGGTACAGCCCGATCACAAATCCCGCGCCTTGGCCTGCGCGCTGGAAATCCGCCGATTCACTCGCAGCTACACGACGGCCCAGCAGGCCGCTGGTCTGCCGCTGGGGCGTACCCGCATCGGGGCGCATTGCGGTGAGGTGGTGGTCGGCAACTTCGGCGGCGCCACGCTGTTCGACTACCGAGCCCTGGGCGACGCGGTCAATGTTGCGGCACGCCTGGAAGGCCTGAACCGCTATCTGGGCACCGACCTCTGCGTTTCAGAGGACATCCGCAGCGCCAACCCGGACGTGCCGATGCGGACCATTGGCGACGTATGGCTCAAGGGCAAGGCGGTCCCGATCCGCCTTTACGAACCCTGCGCGAGCACCGCGGACGAAGACTACGACGCGGCGTACGCGCTGCTCGCGAGCGAGCACGAACAAGCCGTCGAGGCCTTCGAGCGGCTCCATAGCGAGCGACCGGACGATGCCTTGGTGCACTATCAGTTGCAGCGCCTACGGGCCGGCCAGTGCGGCGAGCGCATCCTGATGACGGAGAAATGAAGCAAGTTCAGCGAACGCTGACCTCGACCCGCCGGTTATGCGGCTCGGCCACGCCATCGGGCGTCTGGATCAACAGGTTGCGCTCTCCGTGCGAGGACACGCTCAGCTCGATCACGTCCATGGCCTGATCGCGCAACCGGTCGGCCACCGCCCGCGCGCGGATCAGGCCCAGCCGCTCGTTCCAGACCGGGCCACTGAGCGTATCGGTATGACCGATCACCGAGACGGCCGATGGCCCGCGCTGCCGGATGGCCTCGACGACCTGCGCGAAGGCGCGCTCCGACGGCTCGGTCAGCTCTGCGCTGCCGATCTCGAAATACAGTTCAAAGCGCTGCGGCAACGCCGGCTGGGCCGCCAGCGCCGCCGAAAAATCGTGAGAAATGCGCAGCTCGCTGACCTTGAATGGGCCGGAGCCGGCCCCCTGGCCGCCGATCACCATGCCCTGGTGGCTGCGGTCGATCCGCGTCTGGCCCTTGGCGTCTTCGACTACCACCGCGCCAGTGCTACCGTCGGGGCTGTCCAGCAGCACCACGTAATCGCCGGTCGCACAGCCGCCCAGCAGCGCGAGAAGGCACAACAGCAATAGCGGACGCAGCGATTTGCTCACGGGCCGACCTTCACCAGGAAATGAGTGCCGCGCACGCCGATGGTGCCGGAGGGTGTCTTCAGTTCTACCGCCTCGGGCTTGAGCTTGGCGATGACGCCAGAAATGAAATTCAAGGTGCCTCGGCTGATCCTCGCGCTCAAGCGCAATGCCTCGTGGGCCGGCTCGAACGCATATTCATCGATGGTGAACTCGCTGTTGGGACCAAACGACATGACCGTGCTATCGCTGAGCGTCACCCCCAACGAGCCACCCGCACCGGTGCGCAGCACGGCGCCCTGCACCACCGCCTGGCCGACAGCCGCCTCGATGGTCTGGCCGCGGCTGGTGACCGTCGCCTCGCCCTGCACCGTCATGATGTAGCCGATCGGCTCGACCGAGTCTTGCGCCTGCCCTATCGAAGGCAGCAGCAGACCGACGGCCACCAACAACCGGACGCTGTGCAGCATGGCGCCAAGGCGTTCCCACATCATCATGTCCAAACTCCGTAATGGCTCGCCGACGTTCGAGCGCTGTACGCGAACCGAACCGCGACCCAGCCCCTGCGGCCCGTCATCGCCTACCGACTAACGCCGCAGGATGCCGGATGCCGCCAGCCTAATACAAGCGCAACGGCAAACCCGCATTCCAGAGATCAGCGGTCGGCTAGACCGAGGCCAACCGCCCCGGCGGTCGTGCAGCCCCGCTCTCCCAAAGATTCTGATCGGCGAGTTGGCAGGTATCGACATAGCGCGGCACGCCATTGACCGCTTCCAGTTCGGTCATCCCGGCGAGCTGACTGACGATGCGGTAGCGCTGGCCGGCGGTTTTGTCTTGCAGGGGATAGAGCGCGGCGATCTGCTGCGCGAGTTCGGTCAGGGTGGACATGGTGCGGGGACTGCTCTGCGTGCGAAAGGCAGGCTGTTTACTACGAATCACCGGCGATTTCGCGGAGCCTCCGACGTTCAGCAGGCCATTCATCGGATACCGCTTATTTCGCTCGGCAGCCAACTAAAACCAACGCCGATGCGAGCGCTCATGGCGGTTACGCCCCCTCGGTAGAGCGATCGGAAGACGTGAACCCAAGCTCTTTGGCTTATTCCTGCGTAGCTCATTAACGCCGTTTCGTTCCGCGACCAACCGGTCATTCGTCGAAAAACCACCCGCCGTCCGTCGCTAAGCCGTGCGGATGATGGCACTTGACGTATCCTCGCCGGCTATCGGGAGCCGACGCTTCCGCTCGGCAGTCCGGCATACAAATCGCATCCCACCAGCCCGTACTGCTCAGCGTCACCCTATTGGCGCTCGCGGGTTTTCCCGTGAACAACTGTGGTCCGCCTCCCGGCGGTTGTTTGTCGAAACATCGGGTTTCCCGATTGGATGTGAAATGAAGACACCACGTCTGCTGCAAGGTCGTCGCGGCCTTGCGCTCTCCGTTTTGCTGGCACTGGTCGTAGCCGCCTGTCTGGGCTACTGGCAATTCAAGCCCGGTGTACCGGCCACGCCACCCACCAGTGCTGCGGCCACCATGCTCGAAACCCTGCGCGAATCCACCGCCCCCTGGGACGCGGACCGTCGAGACCTCTCTGCGCTCATGGGCGATCTGCGCGGCGCGGCCATCGCCAGTGCCGCCTTGGGCAAGCACGCCGTCTATATCAGCCTGATCGACGGCCAGCGCTACTGGGTTCCGGATCAATCCGGCCGGGTAGCCCAGCTGTTGCTCGACCAGTATGTCAGCAGCGAAGGACAGCTGTTCCCCCTGACACTGTTCGAGACCGACGGTGAAGCACCCTGGTACAAGGCGCTGGTGCCTTACGCACCCTTCGTTCTCCTGTTGATCGGCGCGCTCGGCTACCTGGCGATCAAGAGTCAGGCGTTCCGAGTGCAACGCAAGGGCAGCGGCATCGCCTTCGCCGATGTGATCGGCGCCAGCGAGGCCAAGCAGGCCCTGAGCGACGTGACCGCCTATCTGCGTGATCCGGCGGCGTATACCGCCCTCGGCGCGCGGCCGCCCAAGGGCGTGCTGTTGACCGGCGAACCCGGCACCGGCAAGACCCAGCTGGCCAAGGCACTGGCCACCGAGTCCAACGCCAGCTTCATCCAGGTGACCGGCAGCGATTTCTCCTCGATGTATTTCGGCGTCGGCATTCAGAAGGTCAAGGCACTGTTTCGTACCGCACGCAAGCAGGCGCCATGCATCATCTTCATCGACGAGATCGACGGCATCGGCAAACGCGCCGAGCAGCAGCGTTCCAGCGATGCCGAGAGCAACCGCATCATCAACCAGTTCCTCGCCGAGATGGATGGCTTCGATGGCGCCAGCGGCGTGCTGGTGCTGGGTGCCACCAACTTCCCCAACTCGCTGGATCCCGCGCTGGTGCGCGAAGGTCGCTTCGACCGCTCCATCGCCGTCGGCCTGCCGGGGCTGAGCGACCGCGAAGCGCTGTTCCGCCTCTATGCCGACAAGATCCGCGCCGAGGCGGACCTGGACTTCGCGCAACTGGCGCGCAACACCGTCGGCCTGACGCCCGCAGCCATTGCCTACATCGTCAATCATGCAGCGCTGCTCGCCGCCCGTGCGGCCGCGAAAACCGTGACCATGGCGCATTTCGTCGACGCCGTGGAAACCTGCCGCATCGGTGAGCAACCCTCGGGCGTGACGCCGATGTCGCCGACCGACCGCAAGCGCATCGCCGTGCACGAGGCCGGTCATGCTCTGGTCGCTGCCGCTCTGAAAGTCGGCCGAGTGGAAAAGGTCACCATCCTGCCGCGCGGTCAGGCACTAGGCGTGACGCTGGTAACGCCGGTGGAAGACAAGCGCCTGCACATGGAGTCCGAACTGCGCAATCGCATCCAGATGCTGCTGGCCGGTCGCGGCGCCGAGCAACTGTACTTCAACGAAGTGTCCTCGGGCGCCGGCCAGGATTTGCAGGAAGCCTCGAAGATCGCACTGTCGATGGTCGGTGCGCTGGGCATGGGGCCGAATGGTTCGCTGCTGAGCCTGCAGGCTGTCCGTGACGCGCACATCGAGTTCGATTCCGGCGAATCCATTCGTGCAGCGGACAACCTGCTCAAACAACTGGATCGCGAATGCATGGCCCTGCTGCAGCGGTTGAAGCCAGCACTGGACGAGATCGCCGATCGCCTGCTGGCCGAAGAAACCGTACCCGGCGAAGAGGTGTTGGCGGCCATCGAGCGCTTGCCGCAGCAGCATCACGAAGCAAGCGTCAGCTCGATCATCGGTCACGCCATGAGCACCATCGACCGAGTCGCAGCCAGCGCCATGGACAACGCCGATTTCCTGGAACTGGCACCAGTGGAGCAACCGGAAGACGACGGCCCGGGCATGCTCTAGCGCGCAGCGCTAGGGCAGCAGGCGGCGGGCGGCGGGCGGCGGGCGGCAGTGCAAAACCTGAAGCCTGAAGCCTGAAGCCTGAAGCCTGAAGCCTGAAGCCTGAAGCCTGAAGCTACGATTCCAGCACTACCAGGCGGTTCGGCAATTCGTTGCGCTCATGGGTTGCCGGCACCTTCTGTTTGAGCAGTGAACCGCAGGCGTCGATACAGCTGAGAAAACCTTCCAGCACCCGGCCGTTGCGCACGTTCTCGGTAAAGGTTGCGACGATGGACTCCCAGGCGCTGTTATCAATACGGCTGGAAATGCCCCGGTCCACCAGGATCTCCACATAGCGCTCGGCTTCGGAGACGAAAATCAGCATGCCGGTGCCGCCTTCGGTGTGGTGCAGGTTCAGCTCGATGAACTGGCGTCGCGCCAGGTTGCAGGCCCGCCAGTGCCGCACCGACCGAGGAATCAGCCGGCTGGTCAGGCTGGGGATGCGGAAAATCGCGGCCAGTACGATGAAGGTCAGCCACTGCACCAGCAACAATTGCCAGGCCGCCAGCCACCCGGTAAAGAACAGCAGCGCACCGGGCAGCAGCAACGCCAGCAGGCTGGCCCAGAGCAGCGGAATGTAGCGGTAGTCGTCCGCCTGCGCGGCCAGGACGGTGACCAGTTCAGCGTCGGTGTCACGTTCGACGCGTTCGATCGCCTCGGCGACCTGCTGCAGTTCGGGTTCGGTCAAAAGCGTCATGACGGGTCATCTCGGAAAAAAGGTTGAAAAGGCGTCGCGGCAGATACGCCACGGGCGTGCTCTGAATACCGGCTCCAGGCCAGCCGGATCACCAGCCACCGGACGCGCCGCCACCACCAAAGCCGCCGCCACCGCCGCCGAAGCCACCACCACCGCCGAAACCACCTCCGCCGCCACGGCCGCCCATGCCGCCCAGCAGCGCGCCGAGTAGCACGGCTCGGCCGGCGCCGCGACCGCCGCCGCGTCCGCCACGGCCACCGCCGATGACGAAGATGGCCACCAGCATCAGAAAGAAGCCGAGGATGCCGAACCCGCCGGGTTCCTGCGCATGCATCGGCATGGCCGGGCGTAGATCGGTGCGCAGCGGATCACCACCCAACACCTGAATAATCGCGGCGGCGCCATCGGTAATGCCGCGAGTGAAGTCGCCCTCGCGGAACGCAGGCGTGATGACGCGGTTGATGATCACCGAGGATTGCGCGTCGGTCAGGCGGCCTTCGAGCCCGTAACCGACCTCGATCCGCACCCGCCGGTCATCGCGAGCGACAATCAGCAGCGCGCCGGTGTCCTTGCCCTTCTCGCCAATGCCCCAGGCACGCCCCAGTTCGACCCCGAACTCCTCGATGCTGCGGCCTTGCAAATCCGGCACGGTGACCACCACGACCTGCTCGCCGCTGGCCTTTTCATGCGCGTCGAGCATGCCGGTCAGGCGCGCTTCGGCCTGAGTATCAAGCAGCTCGGCGCGGTCGACCACACGCCCGCTTAGGGCCGGCAGGTCGAGTTCCTGGGCGGCGAGCCCGCTCGCCCAGAGCAGCAGCGTGAGGATCAGCGGCAAGCTGCGCGTCATTGAAACTGCACTTTCGGCGCCTGGTCGGCGTTCTCGGCCGTCGCCTCGAAGTTCTCGCGGATCGGCATGTCGCTGTACATCAGGGTGTGCCAGATGCGACCGGGAAAGGTGCGAATCTCGGTGTTGTAACGCTGGACAGCCGCAATGAAGTCACGGCGGGCCACGGCGATACGGTTTTCCGTGCCCTCGAGCTGCGATTGCAGGGCGAGGAAGTTCTGGTTGGACTTCAGATCCGGGTAGCGCTCGGACACTGCCATCAATCGGCTCAGGGCGCCGGTCAACTGGCTCTGCGCCTGCTGGAATTGCTGCATTTTCTGCGGATCGTCGAGGTCATCGGCGCTGATCTGGATCGAGGTCGCCTTCGCCCGCGCCTCGGTCACGGCGGTGAGGGTGTCCTGCTCCTGACGGGCGTAGCCCTTGACCGTCTCGACCAGGTTGGGGATCAGGTCGGCGCGGCGCTGGTACTGGTTTTCCACTTGTGACCAGGCCGACTTCACCTGCTCGTCATACTGCGGGATGTTGTTGATGCCGCAACCGGCCAGCAGCCAGGACATGAACAGGACAGCCGTGAGCTGCCAGGTAGTACGTAAACGCTGCGTCTGCATGATTCGCTCGTCCATCCAAAAAACCAGGGTACAGGAATAAGGATAGCCGAGCGGTGCGAGAGTTCAGCGCTTGGCATGACGGCCCTCGCTTCATGCTTTGAAGCAGCAGGCGGTCAGATCACCCCAGCCTGCCGCAAGGAAAGGATCTTGTCGAAGCCCAGGCCGAGCAGTTCTTGCAGGATGGCCTCGCTGTGCTCGCCCAGCATCGGCGGCGCCTTGCGATACTCCACTGGCGTTTCGGAAAGGCGAATCGGACTGGCAACCTGCGGCACACTGCCGGCCAGCGGATGCGGCAGGTCCAGGCGCAATCCACGTGCCTGCACCTGCGGATCGGCAAACACCTGGGCCAGGTCGTTGATCGGCCCGCACGGCACGCCGGCCTGCTCCAGCAACGCGACCCATTCGGCCGTGGTGCGAAACACCGTGACCTGGCGGATCAGCGGAATCAGCTCCTTGCGATGGGCGACGCGCGCCTTGTTGCTGGCAAAACGATCATCGCTCGCCCACTCTGGATGGCCGGCGGCTTCGGCGAACTTGCGGAACTGCCCGTCGTTGCCGATGGTGAGGATGATGTCGCCGTCAGCGGTGGGGAAATCCTGATACGGCACGATGTTCGGGTGGGCATTGCCCATGCGCTTCGGCGCCACGCCGGTGGTCAGGTAGTTCATGGCCTGATTGGCCAGGCAGGCGACCTGCACGTCCAGCAGCGCCAGTTCGACATGCTGGCCGACGCCGCTTTGCTCGCGACTGTTGAGCGCCGCCAGTACGCCAACCGTGGCGTAGAGGCCGGTGAGGATGTCGGTGAGCGCCACGCCGACCTTGACCGGGCCGGCGCCCTCCTCGTCCTCGGCGCGCCCGGTCAGGCTCATCAGGCCGCCCAGGCCTTGGATCATGAAGTCGTAACCGGCGCGATTCGCATAGGGGCCGTCGCTGCCGAAGCCTGTGATGGAGCAATAGATCAGCTTCGGGTTGATCGCTTTCAGGCTCTCGTAGTCCAGCCCGTAGGCCGCCAGCCCGCCGACCTTGAAGTTCTCCAGCAGCACGTCGCATTCGGCCACCAGATCGCGAATGATTCGTTGCCCTTCGGGCTGGGTGAAATCCAGCGTCAGCGACTGCTTGTTACGGTTGGCCGACAGGTAATAAGCCGCCTCCGAGGTGTTGTCACCCTGCTGGTCTTTCAGGTACGGCGGGCCCCAGTGACGAGTGTCGTCGCCGGTACGCGGGCGCTCGATCTTGATTACCTCAGCGCCGAGGTCACCGAGGATCTGCCCAGCCCAGGGGCCGGCGAGCACGCGCGACAGGTCGAGGACACGGATATGGGATAACGCACCAGGCACAGGAAATACCTCACGTTTGGGATCAGGCGATAGGGGCTTGAGGCTTGAGGCTCGACGAGGAAGCATCTGCGTGCGCTTTTCGTCCAGCCTCCAGCCTTCCCGCCTCCAGCCGCCGTCATCGGCTTTTTTGCTTTAAAAGAACGCCTGGATCCCGGTCTGTGCCCGGCCGAGAATCAGCGCGTGCACGTCATGAGTGCCTTCGTAGGTGTTGACCACCTCGAGGTTGACCAGATGGCGGGCCACGCCGAACTCGTCACTGATGCCGTTGCCACCCAGCATGTCGCGGGCTAGGCGGGCCACATCCAGCGCCTTGCCGCAGCTGTTGCGCTTCATGATCGAGGTGATCTCCACCGCCGCGGTGCCTTCGTCTTTCATCCGGCCGAGGCGCAGGCAGCCTTGCAGCGCCAGGGTGATCTCGGTCTGCATGTCGGCGAGCTTCTTCTGGATCAGCTGATTGGCGGCCAGCGGACGGCCGAACTGCTGGCGATCCAGGGTGTACTGGCGCGCGGTGTGCCAGCAGAACTCGGCGGCGCCCAGCGCACCCCAGCTGATGCCGTAACGAGCCGAATCCAGGCAGGTGAAGGGACCACGCAGGCCACGCACATCGGGGAAGGCGTTCTCCTCCGGGCAGAACACGTTGTCCATGACGATCTCGCCAGTGATCGAGGCGCGCAGGCCGACCTTGCCATGAATCGCCGGGGCGCTGAGGCCTTCCCAGCCCTTCTCCAGCACGAAGCCGCGGATGGCGCCTTCGTCGTCCTTGGCCCAGACCACGAAGACGTCAGCGATCGGGCTGTTGGTGATCCACATCTTGGCGCCGGACAGGCGATAGCCGCCGTCGACCTTCTTCGCCCGGGTGACCATGGAGCCCGGGTCGGAGCCGTGGTTCGGCTCGGTCAGGCCGAAGCAGCCGATGTATTCGCCGCTGGCCAGCTTGGGCAGGTACTTCTGCTTGGTTGCTTCGTTGCCGAACTCGTTGATCGGCACCATCACCAGCGACGACTGCACGCTCATCATCGAGCGGTAACCGGAGTCGATGCGCTCGACTTCGCGAGCGATAAGACCGTAGCAGACGTAGTTCAGCCCGCTACCGCCGTAGGCTTCCGGAATGGTCGCGCCAAGCAGGCCGGTATCGCCCATCTCGCGGAAGATCGCCGCGTCGGTGCGCTCGTGGCGGAAGGCTTCGAGCACCCGTGGCGCCAGCTTGTCGGCGGCGAACTGCTGGGCACTGTCACGCACCATGCGCTCTTCATCGGTGAGTTGCTGATCGAGCAGCAGCGGGTCGATCCAGTTGAAGCTTGCTTTGCCGGCCATGAGAGGTCCTCTTGTCGTAGACGGTGAACCGGGCATGAGCCCGGCACAGCATTCGGATGGATTGATCCTAGAAGCTCCAGCGGCAGGCAGCAAACGAGTAATTCGCATCGATCTGTGCGCTTTACTCACTCCAGCGTATGCTAATCGGCCTGAAAATCAGATTATTAGTGAGGCGCTCGCATAATGCGTCGAAAGATCCCCAGTACCGCCGCGTTGGTCGCCTTCGAAGCGGCGGCACGCCACCAGAGCTTCACCCGCGCCGCCGAGGAACTGGCGCTGACCCAGAGCGCCATCTGCCGGCAGATCGGCGGGTTGGAGGAATTCCTTGGACTGGAGCTGTTTCGCCGCTCACGCCGTGGAGTGAAGCTGACCGAGGCCGGCCAGTCCTATGCACGGCGGGTCGCCACGCAGCTCGATGCGGTGGAGCGCGACACGCTGTCGGTGATGGGTCAGCAGGGCGCGATGACCATCGAATTGGCGCTGGTGCCGACCTTCGGCACCCAGTGGCTGCTGCCACGGTTACAACAGTTCCAGACGCTGCATCCGGAAATCACCGTCAACCTGACCAACCGTACCCGTCCCTTCCTCTTCGCCGATACGGATTTCGACGCGGCAATCTACTTCGGCGACGGCGAATGGTCCGGTACCGTCGCCCATCCGCTGATGCCGGAACGTTCGGTGCCGGTCTGCAGCCCGGCGCTGCTGGGCGGCGCGGCTGCGCTGACGCCACAAGACCTGGCCGAAATGCCGTTACTGCAGCAGACCACCCGTCCCTATGCCTGGCGACAGTGGTTCGATTCGCTGGGGATGAAGGTCGCGCGGGACATGACCGGCCCGCGCCTGGAACTGTTCTCGATGCTGGCCCAGGCCGCCGAACACCGGATGGGCGTGGCGCTGATTCCAGCGTTTCTGATCCAGCGCGAATTGGCCGAGGGGCGCCTGGTGATCGCGCATCCGCACGCGTACCGGCGCGAGGATCAGGCTTACCACCTAATGATTCCCGAACGGCGGGTGGAATCGGCCGCCCTCAACGCCTTCCGCGACTGGCTGCTGGACGAAGCGCGGGCCTGGATGGCGCAGCAGGCATAGGCCGCCCGATGCCGCCACGCCAGTTCGAAATGCAGCCTTCCACTCGGAAGCACGACGCCGGCCGTTCGCTTTGTGACCGGTCCGCTTGAAACGCCCATTACCATCCGTCTTACTACCGACCACGCCATCGCGGACATGGATGCAGACCAACGGCGCTAAATGCGTGACCGCAACAGCACTTCAACCAAGGACAGGTGGAAAAGATGAGTGGCTACGTCCCCAACATCCCCCGAACCAAACGGGAAGCAGAACTCAAAAAGGTCGAGCCGACCGATGTGCATGCCGAACGTTGGGCCGAATACGAGCGCCACGCCAGGGAACCCGCCAAGCCTGCCGAGAAGATCAAGCTGGCCCTGCGTATCGGCGTCTTCTTCGACGGCACCTGCAACAACGCCACCAATACGGCGCTAGGCCTGGCATGCGGTGCCCAGCATCCGATCCAGAAGGAAGATCTGGATGCCAGCTGCAAGCCGTATATGGCTGACCCGAATAGCAGTTATGGGAATGATGTAACGAACATCAAGAAGCTCAGTGAGCTTTATTGGACTACCGCGACCCCCGAGGGCGAGGGCCGGAACAAACTGCTTTCCCGTGCGTTGTACGTAGATGGTATCGGTACCACTCCCGGTGAAGGAGATACTCGTACTGGCAGTGGGGCGGGCCGGGGCACTACCGGAGTTGCCGGGCGAGTCGAGCTAGCGTTTCGGCGGATTAACAGCCTCATCAAGGAAATTTCCAGAGATTTTCCAACTATAGAAATCAGCTCATTGACCTTCGATGCTTTCGGGTTTAGTCGAGGCGCCGCTGCTGCGCGGCATTTCGCGAACGAGGTGGTCTGTAGCCAACGAGGCCCGCTGGGTGCAGCTTTTTCAGAGAATGCCAAGGCGTTCTGTCCAACCTTCAACAATCAATACTCGCAGGACATCAATATCGGGTTTATTGGCCTCTTCGATACCGTCGCAGCCGTTGCGGGACTAGCAAATCTAGGGAATGTCAGCAGCTCCATCTCGCCTGGGGTAAAGCTGCACTTGCCCCGCAAATACTTTACCGATGTGGTCCAACTGGCAGCTCGCGACGAGGTTCGCGCGAACTTTCCGCTGAGCCGAGTGAAGCCAGACCACCTTGAAATAACCCTACCAGGTGCCCACTCCGACATCGGTGGTGGCTACCTGATTGATTCTGAAGAACGCGTGCTAGTTAGCCCAATGCAGGCGCTGACAGTAACTGTTGGCGTTGATGTAAAAACCACGTCGATCTACCGAGACGCCGAGCGAGCCAAGGAGCGCTTAGTCGCCCTAGGCTGGCCCTCGACTATGCTGGAAATCGCTGTTCCTAAATCGCAGCTGCTTCCTGTGGCGGTGAGGGATCGCCTGGCTCCACGGCAACAGCGAGTTTATGCCGGTCTGCAAGTTAAGCGCCGCGTGAGCGGAGCCCTGTCCCGCATATACCTGCACGTTATGTATGAGCTGGCGAAACGGAAGGGTGTTCGGTTCTTTGAGATTGACAGGCAGGACCCAGCCTTTGCGATACCGCCAGAGCTAGAACCGTTGTGTCAGCGATTTACATCGGGCGATTACACAACCACCCCTGGCGAAGAGTCGATGCTCAAGAGACGCTACATCCACATTTCTGCGAATTGGAACAATCCGCTTGGAAAACAAACACCAAGCGATTTCAAGCTGATTTATATCAACGCTCCCTGTCCTGGCGGGATCCGCGTACAACACCCTCATGTACCAGATTGGACTCTATTTTAATGAAGGCCTATATCGCACTGCTCAGTGCCTTGCTTCTAGGTGGTTGTCAGTCTGCAGATCCGTTGTCAGCCGAGAGCGACCCGAAGGACCAGTGGTGGAGTCTGGAATTCGTTGGGCCGACCTATATGACGGGATGGGTCGAAGCCAGTGAGGTGGAGGACATCAAAGGCCGCGTTATCAATCATGGGAGTGGTGGAGTAATAGGCAGCGGAGGCCAGGGATTCGAGACTGAAAGTGCTCGGGGCTGGCCACAAGGGCTAGGAGGCACAATTCGCGCGGTCACCGGAGCCGACCTTCCAAAGCGCATCTTCGTTCGTTGGCAATCCGTGGTGGAGCCGCAGACTTATCGCGCTTGGATAAACATCCCCGAAGAGGCCCGACAGATCATGTACGACTCTACCCATCGTCGCTGTGCAGAAACGCCTGAACACCCAGCTCGATTCATGGCCACGCTCTACTTGGGCCTGGCACCGGGGGGGATTGTACAGGCCTGGGTCCGTGACCAATGCCACGACGCGGTGATGGTTGCCCGCAGAATAGGCGAGGTAGAACCACGAGGCCCGCACCTCGGGAAGTCAGGCGGGCATTACTATCCTCAACCTGCTGCATCGAAACGATATGTTGAAAAGTTTGGCGTCCCATACGGGAGTTGGTAAGCAATTCGTCGCGACGCACCATCGCCAGCTGTACCTTACTTTTGTACAAAGCTTGGTGTCGTGCTGGGTGCGCTACTTCTAAGCGCTTGCCAAAGCACATATCCTCCGTCTGCAGATAGTGATCCCAAAGCCAGGTGGTGGAACCTTGAGTTCTTTGGACCTAATTACATGACCGGCTGGGTCGAAGCCAGCCTGGTCGAAGACATCACCGGTCGGACCTTTAACCACGGAAGCGGCGGCGTTATAGGTAATGGCAACCCCGGTGATTCGGAGGAAACCGCTAGGGGCTGGGTTGGCGGGATAGGCGGAAACAATAGGGCGGTCGTTGGCGCAGACCTACCGAAACGGATCTACGTACGCTGGCAATCTGCGGTTGAGCCGCAAACCTACCGAGCCTGGATCGATATAGGCGACGAAGCCAGGCAAATCATGAACGACTCCACCCATCAGCGCTGCAAAGCGACGCCTGAGCGAACGGCGCGATATATGGCGGCGCTCTACCTTGGGCTTGCCCCGGGAGGAGTTATACAAGCATGGGCGATGGACAGTTGCGGACATCCAGTAAAGATTGCCCGCGGTCAGGCCGAAATAGAGCCGCTGGGCCCTCACCTCGGAAAATCGGGCGGGCATTACTATCCGCAGCCAGAAGCATCTAAACGGTACGTAGAAAAGCACGGTATCCCTTACGGGAGCTGGTAAATCCGCGCCTGGATGACAAGTACCTCGGCCCCGGCTCATGCCTTCTAAAAGCAAGAAAAGCAACCTGAAGACTGAATGATGCCCGTAGACGCGTAATCAAGCCGCCTCAGGCTTCTTCTTCCGCGGCTTGAGGTATTTGGTCAGGCCCTGAAACCACATTACCAGCGCCGTATTGCCCTGGATCTGGATGTCCTTGTTCTGGATGCCCTGCATAAAGGCCAGCTGCTTGTTCTTCGCATTCATGGTGGCGAAGCCGTAGGCGCTGTCCTTGAAGCCAATGGCAAAGGCCGGTTCGGCAGCGGCGCCGCTATGGCTGGTGACGCGCTGATCCTTGACCACATAATGGCGCGCGACCTTGCCGTCGAGGGTATGCAGCTGAAAGGTCAGGGCTTTATCGCCGAGCTGCTTCTGGAAGTCAGGATTGTTGCGGCTGGCCTTGGCCATCAGGCGGCCGAGCATCCAGAGGAGAAAGCGGAATTTCATGAATTAGCCGACCGTTGACGGAAAACGGCATTGTAAACGGCTGGTTTGAGCGATGGGAGCAGGAGAACAGGCGGGTCTGGAGCGGACTATACAGTCAGGCTGACCCGGAGCCTGGGCGGCCCCGGGCAACGCGAATTCAGTTGATCGCGTCTTTCAGCATCTTTCCCGGCTTGAATGCCACGGTGTTGCTGGCCTTGATAGTGACGGGTTCGCCTGTCTGCGGATTCTTGCCAGTGCGAGCGCCACGGTGTCGCTGGATAAAGGTGCCGAAACCGACCAGAGTCACGCTGTCCTTGCGGTTGAGCGCGTTGGTGATTTCGTCCAGTACGGCGTTGAGTACACGGTTGGCCTGATCCTTGGTGAGATCGGCCTTATCGGCGATGGCGGCTGCGAGTTCCGGTTTGCGCATGGGTAGCCTCTAAGACTTTATTGTTTTTGTGATTCGCTGTTCTCCGAACAGCGTTCCGACGCGCTACAACAGCTCTACACTGCGGTAGCGCCACAGGGAGCATGGCACGCTGCTAGCACTCGCGCCAGCCCCCGCCAGCGCTTTACCGACTCATTCTGGAGACTTTAGCGACAGAACTTGAGGCAGTTCCGCCAACACCGGCGGCAGCTGTTTATTCAGCGCCAGCCGCTCTTGCACGGCCGTTCCGGTCAGGGCGTAGCCCAACAGGCTGCCATCGGCAGCGCGGCACAATGCCTTCAGATCGTTGCCCTCACCTTCCACGCTCCAGCGGCCCTCGCTGCCCGCCGCTGGCGGCGATACCACCAGCGGGCAGACCGGGGTTTTCACGGTGATCGGCATGGGCCCGTAGGTCACTGGCGTAGGCTGGCCGGCCAGAGTTTTGGCCAGTGCACGCACACCGCTCATCAGTGGCATCACATAGAGCAGGTTGAGCCCTTCGACTTCCGCGCAATCTCCCAATGCATAGATGTGCTCGGCCGACGTCTGCAGCAGGCGATCAACCTCGATGCCGCGGTTGACCTGCAATCCGGCCGCCTCGGCCAGTTCGGTGCGCGGCCGCAGGCCCACGGCGCTGACCACCAGGTCGCATTCGATTCGCTGGCCGTCGGACAGCTGCGCCTGCAAGGCGTCGCCCCGCCGCTCGAGACGCTCGAGCACCGGCCCCAGATGAAAGCGCGCGCCCAGCGATTCCAGCCCGCGCTGCACCGCCGCAGCCGGCTCGACCGGCAGCAGCGACGGCATGATCTGCTCGCAAGGTGCCACCAGCTCGACCTCATAGCCGCCGTGCAGCAGGTCATTGGCGAATTCGCAGCCGATCAACCCGGCTCCGAGGATCAGCACGCGACGCTTGCCCTGGGCCGCCTCGCGGAAACGGCCGTAATCGAGCAGGTCGTTGATCGGGAAGATCGCATCCTGTGCATCACCGGCGACCGGCACGTTGACCGTCTGCGCGCCCCAGGCGATCACCAGGTCGCGGTAGGGCACGGGCTCGTTGCCGATCCAGATTCGCTGCTTCTCCGGCTCCAGCCGGGTCACCCGGGTATGGGTGCGGATCTCGGCGTTGAGTTGAATCGCCATCGGCCCTGCGACCGTCATGCCGAGCGCATCGGCATCCTTGTTCATGGCGAAGCCGGTCGAGAGCATCGGCTTGGAGTAGGAGCGGCCGTCGTCCGCGGTGATCAGCAACAGCGGCGTCTCGCTGTCGAGCTTGCGAAACTCCCGGGCCAGGTTGTAGCCCGCCAGCCCGGTGCCGATGATGATCAGCGGCGCATCCTTTGGGTTCGAGTCGTTCATATCAGCCAATCGCGATCATTTCGAAATCCATCTTGCCGACTCCGCAGTCGGGACAGAGCCAGTCTTCCGGCACGTCTTCCCAGGCGGTGCCCGGGGCGATGCCGTCGTCCGGCCAGCCCTCGGCTTCGTCATAGATGAATCCGCACACCACGCATTGCCACTTTTTCATTATTCACCTCGATCAGTCTCGGTTGCGCTGCACGCTATACCAGAACGCGGCGAACCGCCAAACGCCCGTGCGCCGGTGATAGACCGCAAGCCGGGAAAAGATTCACCGGACAAAAAAAACGGGCGGCCTAAGCCGCCCGTCCGGGTTCACGCCGCCTCAGCGGGCGGTCGCAATACCCACCAGCGGATCGCTGATACCCATCACGTAGAAGCCGATCAGGCCAAGCGAGCCAGCCAGCACGAGGTAATACAGCGTCGGCAGCATGGTCTTGCGCAGCGTGATGCCTTCGCGGCCCAGCAGGCCTACCGTTGCCGAGGCCGCCACCACGTTGTGAATGGCGATCATGTTGCCCGCCGCGGCGCCCACCGACTGCAGCGCCACCATCAACGCGCCGGAAATGCCCAGCAGGCTGGCGGTGTTGTACTGGAACTGCGAGAGCATCAGGTTGGACACGGTGTTGGAGCCGGCGATGAAGGCGCCCAGCGCGCCGACCGCAGGCGAGAAGAACGGATACACGCCGCCTACGCTGTCGGCCACCAGCTGTGCCATGGCCACCGGCATCGAGACCAGATCCGAACCGTTGACGCCGGAGTTGATCAGGATCCGTACCATCGGGATGGTAAAGATCAGCACGAAGCCGGCACCGAGCAGGGTCTTGCTCGACTCGGAAATCGCCGCGCCCAGCTCGGCGGCCTTCATCCGATGCAGGAAGAAGGTCACCAGCACCACCATGCACAGAATCCCGCCCGGCAGGTACAGCGGCTCGAGGGTACCGGATACGCCGGTTTCGCCGAGGATGTCCTTCCAGCCGAAGCTGACCGACATCAGCGCGGCCTTGAGCTGCGGGAACACCCGCGACATCACCAGGAACACCGCCAGCAGCAGGTAAGGTGCCCAGGCCATCGGCACGGAGATCGGCGTGCGTCCGGCGACGTCGTCGATCTTCATCTCGATCTTGCCCATCCACTCCACCGGCCATTCGCTGGCCGGGGCGAAGTCCCAGCTCGACTTGGGCAGCAGGAAGCCCGCCTTTGCCGCCGGAACCACGATGGCCAGACCGACCAGCGCGCCGATCATCGACGGGAATTCCGGACCGAGGAAGACACCCGCCGCCGCGTACGGAATGACGAACGCCAGCCCGGTGAAGATGGCGAACGGCGCCATCGCCAGGCCTTCGCTCCAGGAGCGGTTGCGGCCGAAGAAGCGCGTCATGATGCAGATCATGATCAGCGGCATGAGGATGCCGCACAGCGCATGGATAATCGCCACGCGGGAGAAGATCAGATGGAAGAAGGTCTCCCAGTTGCTGCCCACCGTTGCCAGTTGGCCGCCCAGCGTCGCCTGATCCAGACCGCCGGCGACACCCACCAGAATCGGCGTACCCACCGCGCCGAAGGACACCGGTGTCGATTGCACCATCATGCCCAGCACCACCGCCGTCAGGGCCGGGAAGCCCAGCGCGACGAGCAGCGGCGCCGCCACTGCAGCCGGCGTACCGAAGCCCGAAGCACCTTCGATGAAGCAGCCGAACAGCCAGGCCACGATCAGTACCTGGACGCGCTTGTCCGGGCTGACGTTGGCGAAGCCGCGACGAATCGAGGCGATACCGCCGGAATGCTTCAGCGTATTGAGAAGAAGGATGGCGCCGAAAATGATCCAGAGGATCGCGGCGGTGAGAATCAGGCCTTGCAGCGTGGACGCCAGGACCCGGTTGAAGGTCATGTCCCAGGCCAACAGGCCGATCAACGCAGTGAGCACGAAAACCAGCGGCATTGCGTACTTGGCCGGCCAGCGAAAGCCGATCAGCAGTACCCCCGCCAGCACCAGCGGCACGAAGGCCAGTATGGACAGCAGTGTCTGACTCATTGTTGGGTTCCTTGTTTTTTGTTGTGAACCACATCTATCCGGGTTAGCCCGGTCCCACGCATTAGCCGATATGGAAACCACATCGACCCGAGAAACTGACCAATGGGTCACATCGGCCGGCCCCTCTTGCTCGAAAGCCCCGAGCGCTCGAAGCGCCCGGGGCTTGTCAAACTGCGCCGGCGGTCAGCACCTGCCGACCGCCGACTGTCCTGCGGATACCGCTCAGCCAACCTGCTGCTTGAAGCGTTGACGCCAGGCGTGCAGCAGCGGCTCGGTGTAGCCGCTGGGCTGCTCGCGACCTTTGAACACCAGGTCACAGGCCGCCTGGAACGCCGCAGACTGAGCATAGTCGTCCGCCATCGGACGGTAGGCCGGATCGCCGGCGTTCTGCTGGTCGACCACCTTGGCCATGCGCTCGAGCGTCTCACGAACCTGCGCCTCGTCGACCACGCCGTGACGCAGCCAGTTGGCGAGATGCTGGCTGGAGATGCGCAGCGTGGCGCGGTCTTCCATCAGGCCGACATCGTGAATATCCGGCACCTTCGAGCAACCGACGCCCTGCTCGACCCAACGCACCACGTAGCCGAGGATGCCCTGGCAGTTGTTGTCCAGCTCCTGCTGGATTTCCTCGGCCGACCAGTTGCGCTCCGGCGCGACCGGGATGGTCAGCAGATCGTTGGTCAGCTTGTCGCGCTCGGCGGCCAGATCGATCTTTTCCAGCTCGGCCTGGACGGCCTGCACATCAACCTGGTGGTAGTGCAGCGCATGCAGCGTGGCACCGGTCGGCGACGGCACCCAGGCGGTGTTGGCGCCGGCCTTGGGATGGGCGATCTTCTGCTCGAGCATGGCGGCCATCAGATCCGGCATGGCCCACATGCCCTTGCCGATCTGCGCCTTGCCACGCAGGCCGCAGTTAAGGCCGACCAGCACGTTGTTGCGCTCGTACGCCTGAATCCAGGCGGTGCCCTTCATGTCGCCCTTACGCAGCACGGCGCCGGCTTCCATGATGGTGTGCATCTCATCGCCGGTGCGGTCGAGGAAGCCGGTGTTGATGAAGGCCACGCGGTTCTTCGCGGCGGCGATGCAGGCCTTGAGGTTGACGCTGGTGCGGCGCTCCTCGTCCATGATGCCGACCTTGAGGGTGTAACGCGGCAGGCCGATCAGGTCTTCGACACGACCGAACAGCTCGTCGGTGAAGGCCACTTCGGCCGGGCCGTGCATCTTCGGTTTGACGATGTACATCGAGCCGGTGCGCGAGTTGCCCTTGCGCTGCTGGTCATGCAGCGCGATGAGGCTGGTCACAACGCCGTCCATGATGCCTTCGGGGATCTCGTGGCCTTCGCCGTCGATGATGGCCGGGTTGGTCATCAGGTGGCCGACGTTACGGATGAACAACAGCGAACGGCCATGCAGCTTCAGGTTCGAGCCGTCCGCGGCGGTGTATTCGCGATCGGCGTTGAGGCGGCGGGTGATGCGCTTGCCACCCTTCTCCAGGTCTTCGACCAGATCGCCCTTCATCAGGCCCAGCCAGTTGCGGTAGACCAGCACCTTGTCGTCGGCGTCGACCGCGGCGGTGGAGTCCTCGCAGTCCATGATGGTGGTGACCGCAGCTTCGACCAGCAGATCCTTGACGCCGGCAGCATCGGTCTGGCCGATGGGGCTGTTCGGATCGATCTGGATCTCGACGTGCAGGCCGTTGTTCTTCAGCAGGATCGCCGTCGGCTCAACGGCCTCGCCCTGATAGCCCACGAACTTTTCAGGCTGCTTCAGCCCGGTGACGCTGCCGTTCTCAAGGGTGACCTTGAGCACGCCGTCCTGCACACGGTAGCTGACCGAGTCGACGTGGCTGCCGTCGGCCAGTGGCGCGGCCTGATCGAGGAAGTTGCGCGCGAAGGCGATGACCTTGGCGCCGCGCGCTTCGTTGTAACCCGGGCCCTTCTGCGCGCCGTTCTCTTCGCTGATCGCATCGGTGCCGTAGAGCGCGTCATACAGCGAGCCCCAGCGGGCATTGGCGGCGTTCAGCGCGTAGCGCGCGTTACCGATCGGCACCACCAGCTGCGGACCGGCCTGGGTGGCGATTTCGCTGTCGACGTTGCTGGTGCTGATCTTCACCTCGCCCGGCTCGGGCTGCAGGTAGCCGATCGACTCCAGAAAGCTGCGGTAGGCCGGCATGTCGGTGATCGGACCGGGATGGCTGCGGTGCCAGTTGTCCAGCTCGACCTGCAGACGGTCGCGCTCGGCCAGCAGGGCGCGGTTCTTCGGCGCCAGGTCGTGGACCAGCTCATCGAAGCCCTTCCAGAAGGCCGCCGCCTCGACGCCGGTGCCCGGCAGGACTTCGTCCTCGATGAAACGTTGCAGGTTGGCCGCAACGTGCAGGCGGCCCAGGGTTACGCGTTCGCTCATGACAACACCTCTCTTGTTCGTTGTTCAGCAACCCGCGGGTGGCTGCCTATCGCTCGCCGTGGCCGGAACGGTTGCGGTGTAGGCCGCTACCTCTCGTCCCGCCTTCCAGCCTCCAGCGCTGTTCTCGTGCGTTTAACCGACAGCGGCTACGCCGGCCTTGGCGACCTGCGCATCCTGAGCCGCGGTCACGCCGGAGACGCCGACCGAACCGATCACGTTGCCATCGACGATCACCGGCACGCCGCCTTCCAGCGAGCAGACCACCGGTGCGGACAGGAAGGCATTGCGCCCGCCGTTGACCATGTCCTCGTAGCCCTTGGTTTCGCGACGACCCACCGCGGCGCTGCGCGCCTTTTCGGTGGCGATGTAGGAGGCGATCGGCGCACAGCCGTCCAGACGTTCCAGCGCCAGCGGATGGCCGCCGTCGTCAGCGACCACGATGGTCACGGCCCAGCCGTTGTTCTGCGCTTCGCTGCGCGCGGCGTCGAGGATGGCGGTCACTTCGGTCTGGGTCAGCATGGCTTTGGTTTTCATGTTCTCTCCTGTCGATTCGATGTGCGCCACGGCGCGATTGGGGGTTGGGGTTACTGCATCGCCTCCTCGACGATCTCGATCCAGTGCCGTACCGGGGTCCGCCCGGCGCCGTCGAGGTGCGTCTGGCAACCGATGTTGGCGGTGACGATGACTTCCGGCTTGCCGCTTTCCAGCGCATTGAGCTTGTTGTCGCGCAGCTGATGGGAAATTTCCGGCTGGGTGATCGAATAGCTGCCTGCCGAACCGCAACACAAATGCGCATCCGGCACTGCGGTGAGGTGGAAGCCGAGCCGGGTGAGCACGTCTTCGACCGCGCCGCCGAGCTTCTGTGCGTGCTGCAACGTGCAGGGACAATGAAAAGCCATGCGCTTGTCCGTCTCGACCTTCAGCCGCTCTAGCTCGGCACTGCGCATCACTTCCACCAGATCCTTGGCCAGCGCGCTGACCCGCGCGGCCTTGGTCGCGTAGGCCGGATCGTCGCGCAGCAGGTGGCCGTAATCCTTGATGAAGGCACCGCAACCGCTGGCGGTCTGGACGATGGCTTCGGCACCGCCTTCGATGGCCGGCCACCAGGCGTCGATATTGCGACGGGCGCGATCGAGGCCGGCTTGCTGGGCATTGAGGTGATAGTCCACCGCGCCGCAGCAGCCGGCTTCACGCGCGGTCATCACGCTGATGCCGAGGCGATCGAGTACGCGCGCCGTAGCAGCATTGGTGTTGGGCGACAGGCTCGGCTGAACGCAGCCCTCGAGAATCAGCACGCGACGCGCATGCACGGTCTGCGGCCGCGGTTTGGCCGGGGTGACCTGGCGCGGCATGTGCGCCTTGAGCGTCGCCGGCATCAGCGGACGCAGCATGTTGCCGGTGCTGAGCAGGCTCTTGAACAGCCCGGGGCGCGGGATCACGGTGCGCAGACCGGTGCGCAGCAGGCGCTCACCCGCCGAGCGCGGCACCTGCTGTTCCATGAAGTCGCGGCCGATATCCAGCAGGTTGTGGTACTGCACGCCGGAGGGGCAGGTGGTTTCGCAGTTGCGGCAGGTGAGGCAGCGGTCCAGGTGGGTCTGGGTGGCCTCGGTGACTTCGCCACCCTCGAACATCTGCTTCATCAGGTAGATGCGCCCACGCGGGCCGTCCAGCTCGTCGCCGAGCAGCTGATAGGTCGGGCAGGTGGCGTTGCAGAAGCCGCAATGCACGCAGGAGCGCAGAATGCTTTCGGCTTCCTCGGCACGTGGCAGTTTCTTAGCGGCCTCACTCAAATTCGTTTGCATTAACAGGTCGCTCCCAACGCGAATTGGCTCTTTGCGTTGGCGCTTCGCGCCAACCCTTCGGGACGCGCCCCAGAAAGCGCAATCCATCGTTGTTCGTCGTTCATTTGGACCACCAAACTTCTCTCCTCACGCCTTGTCTTGCGCTCTCTGGCACGGCGTCGCAGCGGCCAATCGCGCTGGGCGCGACCTAGACCTCGGAATACAGGCGGCCAGGGTTGAATATCCCCTGCGGGTCGAGCGCCGTTTTCAGCTGGCGGTGATAGCGCAGCAACGGCTCGGCCAGCGGCTGGAACGGGCTGGCCGTGGCACCGGCGGTGAAACAAGTGGCATGACCGCCCACTTCGCTGACGATGCTGCGGATGGTCTGCGCGTCGGCATCGGATTTCAGCCAACGCTGGGCGCCGGCCCAGTCGACCAGTTGTTCGCCAGGCAGGGCCAGCACCGGAGTATCGGTGGGCAGCGACAGGCGCCACAGCGGGCGTGCATCGTTGAAAAAGCCCAGGCGCTGTTCGCGCAAATCGCTCCAGTAGGCTGCGTCCAGATCCTGACCGCCAATGCGATCGCAGGCGGCGTTGACCGAACCTTCGCCGCCCTCCAGCCGCAAGTGCAGCGCCTGCCCGTCATGGCTCGCCGCGGTGATCGGCACCGGCTGCTGGCCCCATTCGGCCAGCTTGAGCAGCGCGTGCTCGACCGGCATCTCGACGCGCAGACTGCGCGACAGGCGCGGCTTGGGCAGCACCTTGAGCGAAACCTCGGTGAGCAGGCCCAGGCAACCAAAGCTGCCGGCCATCAGGCGCGACAGGTCGTAACCCGCCACGTTCTTCATCACCTCGCCACCGAAACGCAGGTGCTTGCCGTGGCCAGTAATCACACGAGAACCGAGCACGAAATCGCGCACCGAACCGGACCAGGGCCTACGCGGGCCGGACAGGCCGGTGGCGATCATTCCGCCCACGGTGGCGCCCTCGCCCAGGTGCGGTGGTTCGCAAGGCAGCATCTGATTGGCCTCGTCGAGCGCGGCTTCCAGTTCGGCCAGCGGCGTGCCGGCGCGAACGCTGATCACCAGTTCGGTCGGGTCGTAGGTCACGATGCCGCGATGTGCCCGTGTGTCCAGCGGTGTGCCCCGGACTTCACGACCGAGGAACGCCTTGCTGCCGCCACCGTGGATACGCAGCGGGGTGTTGCTGGCCAACGCCTGGTTGACCTGGTCGAGCAGCTGCTGGCTGTCGTCGAAGGAGACCGTCATCAGAAGCGCTCCAGTTCAGGGAAGGGCAACTGCCCGCCGTGGACGTGCATGCCGCCGAATTCGGCGCAGCGATGCAGTGTCGGGATGTTCTTGCCGGGGTTGAGCAGGCCGCTGGGGTCGAATGCGGCTTTCACGGCATGGAACAGCGTCAGTTCGTCAGCGTTGAACTGCGAGCACATCTGGTTGATCTTTTCGCGCCCGACGCCGTGCTCGCCGGTGATCGAGCCACCCACCTTCACGCACAGCTCGAGAATCTTGCCGCCCAGCGCCTCGGCGCGCTCCAGCTCGCCCTCGGTGTTGGCATCGAACAGGATCAGCGGGTGCATGTTGCCGTCGCCGGCATGGAATACGTTGGCCACGCGAAGACCGTATTCGTCGGAAAGGTCGCTGATGCCCTTGAGCACACCCGGCAGCTCGCGGCGCGGGATGGTGCCGTCCATGCAGTAGTAGTCCGGCGAGATTCGCCCGACTGCCGGAAATGCATTCTTGCGACCGGCCCAGAACTTGACGCGCTCGGCTTCATCCCTGGCCTGACGCACCTCGGTGGCACCGGCCAGCTTCAGGACCTCACTGACACGGGCGCAATCGTCGACCACGTCGGCTTCGACGCCATCCAGTTCGCAGAGCAGAATCGCCTCGGCATCCACCGGATAGCCGGCGTGAATGAAGTCTTCGGCGGCTCGGATCGACAGGTTGTCCATCATCTCCAGCCCGCCGGGGATGATGCCAGCGGCGATGATGTCGCCCACCGCACGACCGGCCTTTTCCACCGAGTCGAAGGCGGCCAGCAGCACTTTGGCCACCTGCGGCTTGGGCAGCAGCTTGACCGTGACCTCGGTGACGATGCCGAGCATGCCTTCGGAACCGGTGAACAGCGCCAGCAGGTCGAAGCCGGGCGAGTCCAGCGCATCGGCGCCGAGCACCATGCGCTCGCCTTCGACGGTGAGGATTTCCACCTTGAGCAGGTTGTGCACGGTCAGGCCGTATTTCAGGCAATGCACGCCGCCGGCGTTTTCGGCGACGTTGCCGCCGATGGAGCAGGCGATCTGCGAGGACGGGTCGGGCGCGTAGTACAGATCATAAGGCGCCGCCGCCTGGGAGATCGCCAGGTTGCGCACGCCGGGCTGAACCCGGGCGAAGCGACCGGCCGGGTCGACTTCGAGAATCTTGTTGAAACGCGCCATCACCAGCAGGATGCCCTGCTCCAACGGCAGCGCACCGCCGGACAGCCCGGTGCCGGCGCCACGCGCCACCACTGGCACGCCACGTTTGTGGGCGATTTTCAGCAGGGTTTCGACCTGCTCGACGCGCTCGGGCAGCACCACCAGCATCGGCGTGGTGCGGTAGGCGGACAGCCCGTCGCACTCGTAGGGCTTGAGGTCTTCGCCGCGGTGGAGGATGTCCATGCCGGGCAGTTGCGCCTGCAGCTCGGCCAGCAGCGCCGCCTTGTCAACCTTGGGCAGCTCACCGTCGACGCGTTCGTCGTAGAGGATATTCATGGCAGTCGGGGCTCTTCTTTGCGTTCACCGCGCACGGCCAGCTGCGGTGGTTTGACGCATCATTAGCCCTGCGGCTTTGAATCGTCCATCTGGAAAACCACTGGTCCTACCAGTTTCTTTCGGCAACCTTTCAGGCAAGAGCAGCCAAACCAGCGGATATCGGGACTTGGCGCGTGTTGCTCGCAGATCCGGTAGACTGCACTCAAACTGGTCCTACCAGTGAAGGAGGCCTGTATGCTGCTTGAAAATTCAGGGGAACGGCGCCAGCTCGCCGATGTGGTGGCCGAGCGTATCGAGCGGCTGATCGTCGACGGCGTGCTCAAGGTCGGTCAGGCGCTGCCGTCGGAGCGGCGCCTGTGCGAAAAGCTCGGCATCTCGCGCTCGGCCCTTCGCGAAGGTCTGCGCGTGCTGCGCGGTCGCGGCATCATCGAAACCGCCCAGGGCCGCGGCTCGCATGTCGCACAGCTGTCCGGCCAACACGACGCCAGCCCGCTGATGCACCTGTTCAATTCGCAGCCGCGCACACTCTATGACCTGCTCGAAGTACGCGCCCTGCTGGAGGGTGAATCAGCACGCCTGGCGGCACTGCGCGGCACCGATGCCGACTTCATCCTGCTGCGCCGCCGCTACGAGGAAATGCTCGCTGCGCATACTGCAGAAGCCGCCGACCCGCGCGAGCATGCGCGCCTCGATCATGCCTTCCACCTGGCTGTCAGCGAGGCGTCGCACAACCCGGTGCTGGTGCACACGCTGCAGTCGCTGACCGACCTGATGCTGTCCACTGTGTTTGCCTCGGTGAACAACCTTTATCACCGACCGATGCAAAAACGGCAGATCGACCGACAGCACTCGCGGCTGTTCCACGCCATCACCGAACGACTGCCGGACCAGGCCCAGCGCGCGGCGCGCGATCACATCCACAGCATTCGCGACAACCTCAAGGAAATCGAGCAGGAAGAGCAGCGCCTAGTGCGCGCGACCATGCGACTGGAGGGTTGGACGTAACCACTGCGCCGAGAGCCGCCTAATCGGAGCAGGAGGCGTGGTTCGCCTGCTCAAGGGATCACTCGCAATAGCCATTCGCGAGCAGGCGCGCCAACGAAACGCAGCGGCGGCAAGGCGGATGCATGGGCCGCCCGCCGTCCTGGGCTCGGCTACTCTTCCGGCTTCAGGCTGTCGTTACCCCTCATGCTAGACTCGCCGCTTCTTTTCACTGCCCGAAACCGCTCGTGTCCGATTTCCACACCTGGCTGCCCGCCGACCGCCTGCCCGCCCCGCTCCCTGCCGACCTTCACGACTGGCTCTATGTCGACCGGGGCTCGCTCACCCGTCGCCTCACCCAATTGGCAGAAGGCGCGTTCAGCGTCACGCCGCTGGTGGAAGGATGGCAGGCGCTGCGCGACGACGAATGCGCGGCGCTCGGCGTGGCCAATGGCAGCGAGGGCTGGGTGCGCGAGGTCTATCTTCGCGGCCACGAGCAACCCTGGGTATTCGCGCGCAGCGTCGCTGCGCGCTGCGTACTCGAAGAGTCTGGACTGGACCTGCCGCACCTGGGCAGCCGTTCGCTGGGCGAGCTGCTGTTCAGCAATCCGGCTTTCGCCCGTGGCCCGCTGGAAGCACGCCGTTACCCGGCCGACTGGCTGCCGCAGCAGGCACGACAGGCCGACCTTTGGGCTCGTCGTTCCTGTTTCAGCCAGGGCGACCTGCGCGTACTGGTCGCCGAGGTCTTCCTGCCAGCGCTGTGGCGAGCCGCACGGATCGCGACCTGAACCCGGCACAAACTGCCCAACCGCCCTCACGACCGGAGACCGCCGTGTACCAGAAGCTTCTGCAATCGAGCAATCGCCTCCACCCGCGCGCCTGGGACTTCATCCAGCTGATGCGCCTGGATCGCCCGATCGGCACCTATCTGCTGCTGTGGCCGACGCTCTGGGCGCTGTGGATTGCCGGCGAGGGCTCGCCCAGCGTTAAAAATGTGCTGATTTTCGTGCTCGGCGTGGTCCTCATGCGCGCCGCCGGTTGCGTGATCAACGACTTCGCCGACCGCAACTTCGACGGCCATGTCAGCCGCACCAAGGGCCGCCCATTGGCTACCGGCAAGGTCACGCCGAAGGAAGCCTGGATTCTCTTCGCCATCCTCGTCGCCCTCAGTTTCGGCCTGGTGCTGCTGACCAACGCCGCGACCATCTGGCTGTCATTCGGCGCACTAGGTGTCGCCGCGCTGTACCCCTTCATGAAGCGCTACACCTATTACCCGCAGGTGGTGCTCGGCGCGGCCTTCTCCTGGGGCATCCCGATGGCCTTCACCGCCGAGCGCGGCGAGCTGCCTCCCGAAGCCTGGCTACTGTTCATCGCCAACGTCGTCTGGACCGTGGGCTACGACACCTACTACGCGATGGCCGACCGCGAAGACGACCTGAAGATCGGCATCAAATCCACCGCCATTCTGTTCGGCGAAGCCGATCGGGTGATCATCGCCACGCTCCAGGGCCTCGCCCTGTTCTGCCTGATTCTGGCTGGCGTGCGCTTCGAGCTGGGGCAATGGTTCCACCTCGGCCTGACCATCGCCGCCGCGTGCTTCGCCTGGGAATTCTGGAAAACCCGCTCGCGCAAGCCGCAGATCTGCTTCAAGGCCTTCTTGCATAACCACTGGGCCGGGCTGGCGATTCTCGCGGGGATCGTTATGGATTACGCGATGAAGGCGGCTTGAGGCTTCAGGCTTCAGGCTTCAGGCTTCAGGCTTCAGGCTTCAGGCTTCAGGCTTCAGGCTGACCAGTGTGCGCGGCGGCGCCGAAACGAACTTACGCGCTTTTACCTGCCGCCTGTGGCCTGTAGCCTAAAGCCGCTCCATGTAACATCCCTGCAACATTTCCGTTATCTAATGCCGAGCGACAAGAAACGGACCGAGAGCGGACATGAACGGCAAATGCATACTGATCGTCGATGACGAAGCGCCGATTCGCGAGATGATCGTCGTGGCGCTGGAGATGGCTGGCTACGAATGCCTCGAAGCGGAAAATACCCAGCAGGCCCACGCGCTGATCGTCGACCGTCAACCCGACCTGATTCTGCTCGACTGGATGCTGCCTGGCACCTCCGGCATCGAGCTGGCCCGGCGCCTCAAGCGCGACGAGATGACGGCCAATACGCCGATCATCATGCTCACCGCCAAGGATGCCGAGGACAACAAGATCCAGGGCCTGGAAGTGGGCGCCGACGACTACATCACCAAACCCTTTTCGCCGCGTGAACTGGTGGCGCGGCTCAAGGCCGTGCTCCGACGCGCCGCACCCAGCGACAACGAAACGCCGATCGAGATCGGTGGCCTGCTGCTCGATCCCATCAGCCATCGCGTCACCATCGACGGCACCCCGGCCGACATGGGCCCGACCGAGTATCGCCTTTTGCAGTTCTTCATGACCCATCAGGAGCGCGCCTACACCCGTGGCCAGTTGCTCGATCAGGTCTGGGGCGGCAATGTCTACGTCGAGGAACGCACCGTGGACGTACACATCCGCCGCCTGCGCAAGGCGTTGGGCGAGACCTATGAGAACCTGGTGCAGACCGTACGTGGCACTGGCTATCGTTTTTCCACCAAGAGCTGACGAAACCGCACCCGGCCGGCACACGCCGCGACCGTTCAGGGACGAACTTCAGCCAGCGTCGCCGAGCATTGACCGGCCAGCCCAGGCTGCCAAGAGGAGCACAAGCGGTGAACCAAGACTGGCAAGGCGCTCTGGTGCGCCAGCTGCTGCTGTTGTTGGCCGGCTGCCTGCTGGTCGGACTGATCTCCGGCCAGTACGGCTGGGCCTTGGCTGCGGGCCTGGCCGGCTACCTGGCCTGGATCCTCCAACAGATGCGCCGCCTGCAGCGCTGGCTCAAGCGCAGCCAGCCGGACGAGCCACCACCGGACGGCCACGGCCCCTGGGGCGAAATCTTCGACAACCTCTATCAGATGCAGCGTCGCGATATCCGTCAGCGCGGCCAGTTGCAGTCGGTGATCGATCGCGTCCAGGGCTCGACCACGGCACTGAAGGACGCGGTGGTGATGCTCGACAGCGACGGTAACCTGGAATGGTGGAACCCCGCCGCAGAACGTCTGCTCGGCCTGAAGAAGCCACAGGACACCGGCCATCCGGTCACCAACCTGGTGCGCCATCCCAGCTTCAAGGAATATTTCGACAACGGCCGCCACGACGAACCGCTGGAGCTGTCCTCGCCGGTCAACGACCGCCTCTGGCTACAGGTCACCATCACCCGCTACGGCAACAGCGAGCACCTGATGGTGGTACGCGATATCACCCGGCTGCACCAGCTGGAACAGATGCGCAAGGATTTCGTCGCCAACGTCTCGCATGAGCTGCGCACGCCGCTGACGGTGATCGCCGGCTACCTGGAAACCATGATCGAGCACACCGAGCAGATGCCGCCGCGCTGGCCGCGGGCACTGCACCAGATGAACCAGCAGGCCGGGCGCATGCAGCATCTGCTCAACGATCTGTTGCTGCTGGCGAAACTCGAAGCCACCAGTCCGCCGACCAACACCCTGCCGGTCAACGTCGCCGCCCTGCTGCAATCGATCAAGAGCGACGCCCAGGCGCTATCCGCCGAGCGCAACCACCGGATCATCGTCGAAGCCGATCCGACGCTGCTTCTCAAGGGTAGCGAGAGCGAGCTGCGCAGCGCCTTTTCCAACCTCGTGTTCAATGCCGTGAAATACACCCCGGACAATGGCGAGGTGCAGATCCGCTGGTGGTGCAACGAGCACGGCGCTCATCTTGCGGTGCAGGACTCGGGGATCGGCATCGAATCCAAACACTTGCCGCGCCTGACCGAGCGCTTCTACCGGGTCGACTCCAGCCGCGCCAGCAACACCGGCGGCACCGGCCTGGGCCTGGCCATCGTCAAGCACGTGCTGCTGCGCCATGAAGGCCGTCTCGACGTCTACAGCACGCCCGGCAAGGGCAGCACCTTCACCTGCCACTTCCCGCTGTCGCAGGCGACCGTGAAATGACCGGCCACGACCACTCGGCGCCCGGCGCCCTGGTGACGCCTTGAAATAACCCCCGAGCGGCCCCATCCTTGGGGCCTCATCGACTACCCGATACCTCAATGGACCCTTCCCCTGCTTTATCCCCGAGCTACGCCGCCTCTTCGTATTTCGCCGACTTCGGTCTGATCCTCTTTGCGCTGTTCCTGGTCCTGCTCAACGGCTTCTTCGTTGCCGCCGAGTTCGCCATGGTCAAGCTGCGCTCGACCAAGGTCGAGGCCATTGCCAAGGAGCATGGCTGGCGCGGACATATCCTGCGCCGGGTGCACAACCAGCTGGATGCCTACCTGTCCGCCTGCCAGTTGGGTATCACACTGGCGTCGCTGGGCCTGGGCTGGGTCGGCGAGCCGGCCTTCGCCCATCTGCTCGAACCGCTGCTGGCCGCCGTCGGCGTCGAGTCGCCTGCGGTGGTGCATGGCATCGCCTTCTTCACCGCGTTCTTCATCATTTCCTATCTGCATATCGTGGTCGGCGAGCTCGCGCCCAAGTCCTGGGCGATCCGCAAGCCCGAGCTGCTGTCGCTGTGGACGGCCGTGCCGCTGTACCTGTTCTACTGGGCAATGTATCCGGCCATCTACCTGCTCAATGCCAGCGCCAACGCGATCCTCCGCGTCGCCGGCCAGGGCGAACCGGGAGCACACCACGAGCACCACTACAGCCGCGACGAACTGAAGCTGATCCTGCATTCGAACCGCGCGCTGGACCCGGCCAACCAGGACATCAAGGTGCTGGCGTCCGCGGTCGAGATGAGTGAACTGGAAGTGGCCGACTGGGCCAACTCACGCGAAGATCTGCTGCAGCTGGACCACGACGCCTCGCTGGCGGAGATCCTCGACCTGATCCGCCGCCACAAGTACAGCCGCTACCCGGTGTACGACAGCGAACAGGGCGACTACATCGGACTGCTGCACATCAAGGACCTGCTGCTGGCATTGGCTGGCGACGAAAACCTCGCGCAGCATTTCGACCTCGCCGCGCTACTGCGACCACTGGATCGGGTGTCCCGGCATCTGCCGCTGAGCACGCTGCTCGAGCAGCTGCGCCAGGGCGGCGCGCATTTCGTGCTGGTCGAAGAAGGCGACCACAAGGTGGTGGGCTTCCTGACCATGGAGGACGTGCTCGAAGTGCTGGTCGGCGATATCCAGGACGAGCACCGCAAGACCGAACGCGGCATCCTCGCCTATCAGCCGGGCAAGCTGCTGGTCCGCGGCGACACCCCGCTGTACAAGGTCGAACGCCTGCTGAGCGTGGACCTCGATCACATCGAGGCCGATACCCTGGCAGGCCTGGTCTATGAAAGCCTCAAACGTGTCCCCGAAGAAAACGAAGTATTACTGGTCGACGACCTGCAGATCGTCATCAAGAAAATGCGCGGGCCGAAGATCGTGCTGGCCAAGGTGCTGCGCCTGGATCATGAGGCCGTGCCGCTATAGTCTGGGGTCGCCGGCCTGAGCCCTCCGTGTAACTTCTTCGAGCGGCCCTCCTTGCGCCGCTGCGCGTAGTCGCAGACGGCTGGATGCGGTTGCTCTAGGCCATGGCCACCGCTGAACACAGCCAGTTCACGGCATTCACCCACGCGAACGCCCCTTCGCTCATCCCTTCATTGGCCGCAACAGCGCGCGCCAGACAGTCCCAGCGTGGCTAAACGGTCGCTAGCAGCCCCTGACGGCCAGGCATCCTGCCGATTTCGCGGGCAAGGGTAACGCGGCAGCCGCCGAATGCCGGCCTAGCCCTGGAGGCCGGTCACAGGATTTTCGAGGACGCATCCAGATAAGCGGCATCCGGCTCAGCGCGCCAGGATGGTCCTCGGCCTTCAGCTGCCTACACAGCCCCGACGTCACTCCGAAGGCCAAAAACACGGCGCCATCCAATAAATACAATACCCGCCGATCCCGGAGTCCCGGCGCAGCCGACGAACCGGAGCGGCGCGAGGGAGCCCCTATGAATATGATTTTATCGGGCGCGATTATTGTCCTGCTCGCGACCACCTTGCTGATCCTGATGCGCTGGGGCAACCTGCGCTGTACCGGAACGGAACCAGTGGGCCTGTTCACCTTTCTTGCCATCTTGTTCACGTCCGGCCTGGACATGGGCCTGATCATCTTCCCACTGACCGAATTTCCCACTTACGCCGAAGAAACCATCTATCGATTCTCCAACCCCCTGGCGGTGGAGTTCGGCTTCTGGGGCTTCCTGATCTGGGCCTTCTATTTCATCACCACCTTCTACTTCTGCGTGGTCGAGCCGCGGGTCAAGCTGTTCGAGCTGCGGCCAGTGAAGCTCGTAAACAACCTGGTGATCGTCACCACCTGCGCCTTCACCGCCTACCTGTTCCTGGTCAACATTGCCTGGTACGCGCCCGAGCTCGGCGACAGCCTAAACTACCTGGTGGTAGCGGCGATCGTTCTGGCAGCGGTCTATTCGAGCACCGACATCCGCTACCTGAAGCTGCTCAGCGTCGGTTCGACCTGGCTGTTCTTCGCACTGATTGTCGGCATGTGGTGGGCGGCGGATCTCGGCCTGGCGTTCTTCGGCGAGGCGGCGACGAAGATCGGCACCGGCTACTTCGCCGAACTGCCCGGCTTCATCCTGCCGCTGGGTGACTACCACGCCTTCTATCTGTTCTGGTGGTTCGCCTGGAGCGTGATGATCGGCCAGTTCGTCTCGCGCTTCGTCGGTGGCCTGCGCACCTGGCAACTGCTGCTGGCGTTGCTGGTGATCCCGTCCATCCCCCTGGCGATCTGGTTCTCCGTGCTCTATGGCTACTTCACGCTGAGCATCGGAGTCGGTCAATTCGCGAAGCTCGCCATGCTTGGCGTCGGGGTGATCTTCGTCATCAACTCGGTTGACTCGCTGGTGCGCCTGTACACCGATAACCTTGGCATCAGTGTCGAGAAACTCGGACGGCCACGTTTCATCGCCTTGAATGTCGGTCTGCTGATCAGCCTGGTGTTGCTATTCAAGTTCACCCCCTTCGAGATCCAGTGGGTGGGCCTGGTGGTGATCGGGCTGTATGCCGTGACCCTGGCGCTGTTGTTGTGGCGTCATCGCCCCGCCCTGCAGAGCATCGGCCTTAGTCACTGAGCGCAGTGCCGCTATGGCAACGAGTGCCGTGTCGATATGTGAATGAACTAGCGCTGCTGGCCAGGACGGCTATCAGCGCCTCGCAGCAAGACGTTCAACACCCGCAAGCTCCGCTCAGTCGCCGCCGACCGCGAAATTGGGCAGGCTGTTAACCGGCTGGGCGAAGTCGAAGGGGATCGATTCGACCGCCAGGCCGACGTTGCGCTGGACCACGAAGTGCAGGTGCGGGCCGGTACTGTTGCCGGTGTTGCCCGAACGGGCCAGCTGGGTGCCGGTCTCGATGCGCTGCCCTTCTCGAACCTTGACCGAGCCCTGCATCAGGTGCAGGTAGACGCCCATGGTGCCGTCGTCGTGCAGCACGCGGACGAAATTGCCGGCCGGGTTGTTGCCCCGCCCGCTCTGGGCATTCTCGATCTTCACGACCATGCCGCCGCGCGCCGCGATGATCGGCGTGCCTTCGGGCATGGCGATATCCGCCGCGTAACGGCCTTTCGGGGTGAAATGGCTGTACTTGCCGTTGGCACCCTGGGTCAGGCGGAACGGGCCGCCGCGCCAGGGCAGCGGGTATCGGTAGGGTTTGGGCAGCAGGCGCGGATCGCCGAGGGCGTGGCGTAGCTTGGGGGTGTACTTCAGCGGTTTGCTCGGGTCCAGCGGGGCCAGCGTCGCCAGGCGGATCTGGCTGCGCGGCGGCAGGACCCAGCGGATCGGCTTGTCCGGCGCGCCGACGGCGTTCTGCACACCGGTCAGCTTGAGTTCCACATCGACCGGGGCGAACAGATCGTTGCGCACCACGAGGGTTTCGCCGCCGGCATGCTTGCGCGTTTCGAGCTTCACCTGAGTGTCGAGCTTCTCGACCATCCGATCGCTGAAGGTGAACACGCGCGCGCCCGGCGCGGCCTGGTCGCTGTAGGTGACCACGCCGTTGGCGTCGGTGTATTTGTAGATGGTCAGGGCCGAGGCGGACGAGGCCAGCCAGCACAACCCGAGACCCAGAATGATGCGCCCCAACATAACGGCAGACTTCATGTGGTTATGTATTCAGAGCGCTGCAGACTAGCAGCGCAACGGGGCATGCGCGAGCCACCGACTGTCGGGCTGTGAAATCGTTCCCCGATGCGCTTTCTTTTCGGACGAACGGCCCGTCGTGCCATCCGCCTGAATGGCGTTACCGAGCCGGCTAAGCGCCGGGTACGAAATGCCGCTGCGCGGTGCCGCGGGCGATCAACCGCGACAGATAGTCGAGTTTCTGCGGATCACGGTCGACGAAACGGAAGGTCAACTGCAGCCATTCGCTGTCCGGCTTCGGCTCCAACGCCGCAACCGCATGCAGGTAACCGTTCAGACGGGCCACCTCGCCGCCCTCCCCCTGCTCCAGATCGAGCACCGCGCTTTCCAGTACCTGTGGCAGGCTCTCGCCGCGTTTGATCACCAGCAAACCTTCCTTGAGGCTCAGCGCCTTGATCACGCAGGGAAGCGTCCCGCTCGCCAGGCGCAGCTGGCCCTGGCCGCGGCCACCGCTGGCCGCGGTCGGTTTGGCGGCGCCCGGGTTCACCAGCGGCGCGGCGATTCCGGGTGCCGGCGACGCCGCCGATGGGGGCTTGATCACCTCGGCCTTGCCGCCGGTAAGCGCGGCCAGCGAGTCATTGGCCATCCCGGTGTTGGTCGGCCGAACCGGCGCGCTGGCGGCCAGCGCATCGAGCTTGCCGGCGCGGCCCAGCGCCTTGCGCACCTTGGTGGTCAGCTGTTCGTTGGAGAACGGCTTGCCGATGAAATCGGACACGCCGGACTGGATCGCCTGCACCACGTTTTCTTTGTCGCCACGGCTGGTGACCATGATGAACGGCGTGGTCTTGAGCCTGTCATGTGCGCGACACCAGGTCAGCAACTCGAGCCCGGACATCTCCGGCATTTCCCAGTCGCAGAGAATCAGATCGAAGCTATCGCGATCGAGCATCTGCTGGGCCTTGCGACCGTTCACGGCATCCTCGATGCGGATGCCGGGGAAGTGGCTGCGCAACCCTTTCTTGACCAGATCCCGGATAAAAGGCGCGTCATCCACCACCAGCACACTGACCTTGCTCATCAATCGCTCCTGCTTGAATGGTCGCCAGCATAGCGGCAGCGGCCGATCGAAAAAAGCACAGCCGATCAGCAGGGTATCTGGTCGCTCGACTGGACCCTCGAATGCCGCCGCAACGGCCAAGCTGGCGCGACCTTACGACGGGCCTTTCCCCCCTATCGGCAACGGTATCGAAATCCTTTGGCCAACGCTTGACCTTAACGGCAGCGTCAAGCCCGCAGGTTGCGTCGAGAGGGCCTGCCAACCCGGCCGGTTTGCACCGTCTTGCGCAGTTGCGTCTGGCCGATCCCCTGCTACGTTTAGTGCTGACAACAATAATTAGAAGCGTCGTATGCCAGGCCGAATGACCCAACCCGTGCTGATCGAACTCCCATTGCCTCGGCATGCCGCCAGGCGCCTCCATCTGCTGCGACACCCGTCGCTGCGTCGGCCCCAACCTTTTGCGATCGACACGTCCTTGCCTGCATCGGCTTGCCTGTGCAGCGCTGGTCGGCGCTCGACCGCCGTGATGGTCGGCAGGCCCGCCTGCCGATCGCTACCCCGCACACCGTCCCGTCGTGGCAGCCCCAAGGGCCGTCCTGTAAGCGGTCAACCCCTGCAAGGAGATAGGCGATGATGAAGCTTCTGGCAATTGCAACGGCAACATTGAGCGCGGCCGCCGCGATCCCCGCGACAGCTGCAGAAATATCCGATGGCAAGGTGAAAATCGGCATTCTCAACGACCAATCCGGCGTCTACGCCGACTTCGGCGGCAAGTGGTCCTATGAAGCGGCGAAAATGGCCGCCGAGGATTTCGGTGGAAAGGTGCAAGGCGCGCCGATCGAAATCGTGACGGCCGACCACCAGAACAAACCTGATATCGCCTCCAACATCGCCCGTCAGTGGTATGACCGCGAGCAGGTCGATTCCATCATGGAATTGACCACCTCCTCCGTCGCACTTGCGGTGCAGGGCATTTCCAAGCAAAAGAAGAAGATCAATCTGGTGACCGGCGCCGCCACCGCCGAATTGACCGGCAAGCAATGCTCACCCTACGGTTTCCACTGGGCCTATGACACCCACGCGCTGGCGGTCGGCACCGGTGGTGCGCTGGTGTCACAGGGCGGCGACAGCTGGTACTTCCTCACCGCCGATTATGCCTTCGGTTACTCGCTGGAAGAACAGACCAGCGAATTCGTCAAAGCCAAGGGCGGCGAGATCAAGGGCGCCGTGCGCCATCCGCTGGCGACCAACGACTACTCCTCCTTCCTGCTACAGGCGCAATCATCCGGCGCCGAAGTCATCGGGCTGGCCAACGCTGGGATGGATACTGCCAATGCCATCAAACAAGCCGCGGAGTTCGGCATCGTCGCCAGCGGTCAACGTCTGGCGGCGCTGCTCTTCACCCTATCGGAAGTGCATGGTCTTGGCCTGGAAGCCGCTCAGGGGCTGACCCTTACCGAAAGCTTCTATTGGGACCGCGACGACCAGTCCCGCGAATTCGGCAAACGCTTCTTCGAGCGCACCGGACGGATGCCGAACATGGTCCACGCGGGCACCTATTCGGGCGTGATGCAGTACCTCAAGGCGATCGACAAAGTCGGCACCGATGAAACCGAAGCGGTTGCCAAGGCGATGCATGAGATGCCGGTGGACGATCTCTTCGCACGCGATGCCAAGGTTGGCGCCAACGGCCGCCTGATCAGCGACGTGTACCTGATGGAAGTGAAGAAGCCCGACGAAAGCAAGGAGCCCTGGGACTACTACAAGGTACTCGCCACGGTGCCGGGCGCCGAAGCCTACATCAAGCCAGCCGAGAGCGGCTGCGACCTGGTCAAGCAATAAGCATGATAGCCAGCATGGGTGACACAACCGGGGAAGCTACGGCGTCCCCGGACGCTGCCGGGCAGCCGCGCGTCGTGCTGTCGGCGCGCGGGCTGCGCCGCGATTTCGGTGGGTTTGTAGCGGTGAACAATGTCGATCTGGACGTGCATCACGCCCGGGTCCATGCGCTGATCGGGCCCAACGGGGCGGGCAAGACGACGGTGTTCAACCTCCTGACCAAATTTCTGCAGCCTTCGAGCGGCAGCATCCGCTTGCTTGACCACGACATCACCCGCACCGACCCAGCCAAGGTAGCCCGTATGGGACTGGTGCGGTCATTCCAAATATCCGCAGTATTTCCGCATCTGAGCGTGTTGGAGAACGTGCGGGTGGCGCTGCAGCGGCCCGGCGGGCTGGCCACCCAGTTCTGGCTGCCGCTGCGCTCATTGAACAAGCTGAACGACCAGGCCATGGCCCTGATCGAATCGGTCGGCCTGCAAGCTGATTACAACAGCCTGGCCGCAGACCTTTCTTACGGCCGCAAACGCGTGCTGGAAATTGCCACCACCCTGGCGCTGGAGCCGAAGATGCTGTTACTCGACGAGCCGATGGCAGGCATGGGCCACGAAGACGTACACATCGTCTCCGACCTGATCCGCGAGGTCGCCCGCAGTCGAGCGGTGCTGATGGTCGAGCACAACCTGAAAGTCGTCGCCGACCTCTGTCATCAGGTGACCGTGCTGCAACGCGGAGAAATCCTTACCTCCGGCGACTACCGTAGCGTGAGCCAGGACCCACGCGTGCGCGAAGCTTATATGGGGACGGAAGATGAATGATGCGACCCCGCTGTTGAGTGTTCGCGAGCTGAACGCCTGGTATGGCGAAAGCCATGCCCTGCATGGCATCGACCTGGACGTCCATCAGGGCGAGACCGTGACGCTGCTCGGCCGCAACGGTGTGGGAAAGACCACGGCGCTGCGCTCGATCATGGGCATCATCCGCAAACGGACCGGAACCATCCGGTTCGATGGTCACGACATGATGCGCGTACCGCTGCATCGAGCCGCCCATACGGGGATGGGCTTCGTGCCGGAGGAACGCGGCATCTTCGCCACGCTGACGGTGGACGAGAACCTCAACCTGCCGCCAATCATCGCCAAGGGCGGCATGTCCACGAGCGAGATCTACGAGCTGTTCCCCAACCTCAAGGAGCGCCGCAACAGCGCCGGAACCAAGCTTTCCGGCGGTGAGCAGCAGATGCTGGCGATCGCTCGGATACTGCGTACCGGGACGAAGCTATTGCTGCTGGACGAGCCCACCGAGGGCCTGGCGCCGGTGATCGTCCAGCGCATCGGCGATGTGCTGCAGTCGCTCAAGCAGCGCGGCATGACCATCCTGCTGGTGGAGCAGAACTTTCGCTTCGCCAGCAAGGTCGCGGATCGCTTCTACCTGGTCGATCACGGGCGGATCGTCGATAACTTCCATGTCAGCGAGCTGCCAGATCGCATGACGATACTCAACGAAACTCTGGGGGTCTGATGACGGAGATCTTCGGTGTACCTATCCAGGCGTTTCTCGGGCAGCTACTGATCGGTCTGATCAATGGCTCCTTCTACGCCATGCTCAGCCTCGGTCTGGCGATCATTTTCGGCCTGATCAAGGTGATTAACTTCGCCCATGGCGCGCAGTACATGATGGGCGCCTTCGCCGGTTATCTGCTGCTGGCAGTCCTGGGCATCGGCTACTGGCCGGCGCTGATTCTGGCTCCGCTGATCGTCGGTCTGGTCGGCGCGGCAGTGGAGCGGCTGGCGCTGGCGCGACTGTATAACCTCGATCACCTTTATGGCCTGCTGTTTACCTTCGGCCTGGCGCTCGCGCTGGAAGGCGCCTTTCGCTACTTCTACGGCTCGTCCGGCCAACCCTACGCGGTGCCGAGCCTGCTGTCGGGCGGCTACAACCTGGGTTTCATGTTCCTGCCCAAGTACCGCGCCTGGGTCGTGCTAGCGTCGCTGCTGATCTGCCTGAGCACCTGGTTGCTGATCGAAAAGACCAAACTCGGTTCCTACCTGCGGGCCGCCACCGAGAACCCCACACTGGTGCGCACCTTCGGCATCAATGTGCCGTTGCTGCTGACCTTCACCTACGGGCTGGGCGCCGGTCTCGCGGGGCTTGCCGGGATTCTCGCAGCGCCGATCTACCAAGTCAGCCCGTTGATGGGCTCGAACCTCATCATCGTCGTGTTCGCCGTGGTAGTGGTGGGCGGCATGGGCTCGATCCTGGGAGCGGTCATCACCGGCTACATGCTGGGGATCCTCGAAGGGCTGACCAAGGTGTTCTACCCAGAAGCGTCCAATATCGTGATCTTCGTGGTCATGGCGATCGTGCTGCTCGTGCGCCCTGCGGGCTTGATGGGAAGGGATGGCTGACATGCAGCAAACGACCGTAACCCACGCAGCAAAGCGAAAGGCCTGGAATCCGGAGATGATCCTGATCCTTATCGGTATCGTCGGCCTGATCCTGGCCCCGCTGCATTTCTACCCGGTGTTCCTGATGAAGGTGATGTGCTTCGCGCTCTTCGCCTGCGCCTTCAACCTGCTGTTGGGCTACACCGGTATCCTCTCGTTCGGCCACGCGGCGTTCTTCGGCGGCGCCGCCTACTTCACCGCTCATGCCGTGAAGGAATGGGGGCTGACGCCGGAGCTGGGCGTTCTGGTTGGCGTACTCGGCGCCGCTTTGCTGGGGCTGGTGATCGGCTTCCTGGCGATCCGCAGGCAAGGCATCTATTCGACGATGATCACCCTGGCACTGTCGCAGATGTTCTTCTTCTTTTGCCTGCAGGCGCCCTTTACCCACGGTGAGGACGGTATCCAGGGCATTCCGCGCGGCCACCTGTTCGGCCTGATCGATCTGAAAGAGCCGCTGAACATGTATTTCTTCGTGCTGACCGTGTTCCTGCTCGGCATGCTGGCGATCTGGCGAATCATCAACTCGCCCTTCGGGATGATCCTCAAGTCGATCCGCGAAAACGAAAGCCGGGCGATTTCCCTCGGCTACACGGTGTCCCGTTACAAGCTCGGCGCCTTCGTCATGTCGGCGGCCCTGGCAGGTCTCGCAGGCGGGCTGAAGGCATTGGTGTTCCAGTTCGCCACCCTCACCGACGTCAGCTGGCAGATGTCCGGCGAGGTGGTGCTGATGACGCTACTCGGCGGCATCGGCACGTTGGTGGGGCCGGTGTTCGGTGCCGCGCTGGTGACCACGCTGGGCAACTACTTCGCGACGTCGGAGCTGCCGGTCACCCTGGTGACCGGGATCATCTTCATGGTCTGCGTGCTGATCTTCCGCCGCGGCATCATCGGCGAACTCTACGCCTCACGCCTGGGCCGCAAGATCGAACGCTCGCGCGACGCCTGACCTCAGGCCTGGCGCTCGAGGTACTCGTGCAGCTCGACGAACTGCTGGGTCAGCTTGTGTCGCGCGTCGAAGTGGATCAGCGGCGTGCAGACCTGGTGCGACTCGCGCATCCGCACCGAGCTCATCAGGTGCACCGGCAATACAGGTAACCCCTCGGCCAGCAGCTCGTCGATGATCTGCTGCGGCAGCGCTGCGCGCGGCTGGAACTGGTTGACCACGATACCTTCGACTTCGAGCCCCTCGTTGTGATCTTCCTGCAATTCTTCGATTTCACCGAGCAGGCTGTACAGCGCCTGACGCGAAAAGCTGTCGCAGTCGAACGGAATCAGGCAACGATCGGCTCCGATCAACGCCGAGACGGTAAAGAAATTCAGCGCAGGCGGCGTGTCCAGGTAGATCCGCTCGTACTCTTCGGAAAGGCTTTCCAGCAGCTTTCGCAGCTTGTTGATCTTGTGCTTGGCTTCGAGCTTGGGTTGCAGATCGGCCAGTTCAGCCGTTGCGGTGATCAGGTGCAGGTTTTCGAAGGGCGTTTCGGTGATCGGCGGTCGTGCCTTCTTGCCGGCCGCGCCACCCGCCAACACCTGCTTGAAGTAGTCGGCGATACCCGTGGGCACTGCATCTCCGGTCAGGCCCGACAGGTAATGGCTGGAATTGGCCTGCGCATCCAGATCGATCAGCAGGGTGCGATAGCCTTGCGTTGCGCTGACCGCGGCCAGATTGCAAGCAATGCTCGACTTGCCAACACCGCCCTTCTGATTGAATACAACCCGTCGCATGCGTCGTCCTCTGATCACGTTTCACCCGAGTCTATACAACACGGATGTCATTCAGGCTACTTTGCTCGAAAACGCCTGCGTCCCGAGCCTCGTCACCCGCTTTGCTACCCTTGAGCGACAAGTCCAACGAGGAAGACAGGTGCCTAGACTACTGATCGCGATGCTGTTCGCCGTCCTGAGCCAGCAAGCCAGCGCCCAAGCACAGGGCGATGTCTTACGCGTGGGCGTTACCGAAGTGCCCCCCTTCGTCATTCAGGAGCCGGACGGCAGCTGGAGCGGCATCAGCATCGAGCTATGGGAGGCGATCGCCGAACGGACGGGGTATCGCTACGAGTTGGAAGCGCTGCCCTTCGATCAGTTGCTCCCAGGCTTGCAAAACGATCAGCTAGACGTGGTGGTTGGCGCCTTGACCATGACCGCCGAGCGTGAAGCGCTGGTCGACTTCACCCATCCCTTCTACCGCACGGGACTCGCAATCGGTGTCCCGCAGGCACAGGCGGGCGGAGGCTGGACCGCGCTCCGTGCGCTGTTTTCCTGGCAATTCGCGAGCCTGGTGCTGGGCTTGGGTGCCTTGCTGCTGTTGGTCGGGGCACTGCTCTGGCTATTCGAGCACAGGCGCAACCGCGAGCAATTCGGGGGCAGTTCGGTGGAGGGGCTCGGTCACAGTTTCTGGTGGGCGGCAGTGACCATGACTACCGTCGGATATGGCGACAAGGCGCCCGTCACGCTGGGAGGCCGCCTGATCGCCATCGTCTGGATGTTCGCCGCGTTGATCATGGTGTCGACCTTTACCGCCGCCGTGACCAGCACCTTGACCGTCGGCAGCCTGAAAAGCGGACTGCAGGGTCCGGATGATCTGCGCAGCGCCCACGTCGCGACCGTGGACGGGACCGTCAGCGCCGGCTATCTGCACGATAACCGTGTACGCGCCACCGCCTATCCGGACCTTACCCAGGCGATTCAAGCGGTCATCGATGGAAAGGCAGAGGCGGTGGTGTTCGACGAGCCGATACTTCGATATCGCAACACCGAGCGCCGGGGCGAAGCGTTACGGCTGCTGCCCGGCACCTTCGAGAACCAGTCCTACGCGTTTGCCGTGTCCTCGGGCAGCGCGTATCGGGAGCCGTTGAGCCAAGCGATTCTGGACGTTACCAATGGCGCCTCCTGGCAAGCGTTGCAGGCACGTTATCTGGGCGACTAGTGAGCACTTCGGCGCCGCTACCAACCGGGCGGCACCGGCGGATCACACGGCGACAGGCGCTTTGATGTGCGGGTGCGCTTCGTACCCCACCAGCTCGAAGTCCTCGAAGCGGAAGGCGAACAGGTCCTCCACCGCCGGGTTGAGCTTCATCGTCGGCAACGGCAGCGGTTCGCGGGTCAGTTGGAGATCGGCCTGCTCCAGGTGGTTGGCGTACAGGTGGCAGTCGCCGCCGCTCCAGATGAAGTCACCCGGTTGCAGATTGCAGACCTGCGCGACCATCAGGGTCAGCAGCGCATAGCTGGCGATGTTGAAGGGCACGCCGAGGAAGATGTCCGCAGAGCGCTGGTACAACTGGCAACTGAGCTTGCCCTCGGCGACGTAGAACTGAAACAGCGCATGGCACGGCGGCAACGCCATCTGGTCGACCAGCGCCGGATTCCAGGCCGAGACGATCAGCCGGCGCGAGTCCGGCTTGGTCTTGATCATCTCCACCAGCTTGGCGATCTGGTCCACCGACTCGCCGTTGGGGGCCGGCCAGTTGCGCCATTGGTAGCCGTAGACCGGGCCGAGCTCGCCGTTCTCGTCGGCCCACTCGTCCCAGATCCGCACGCCGTTTTCCTGCAGGTATTTGATATTGGTATCACCCTGAAGGAACCACAGCAGCTCGTGAATGATGGATTTGAGGTGGCACTTCTTGGTGGTCACCAGCGGAAAGCCGTCGGCCAGGTCGAAGCGCATCTGGTAGCCAAAGACGCTGTAGGTGCCGGTACCGGTGCGGTCGCTCTTGAAGGTGCCGTTCTCGCGCACATGGCGCATCAGGTCGAGATACTGTTTCATCGATGGGCTCGAAGCGGGCGCCGAGGCGCGGTGACAAGGAGGCAGGACATAGTAAAAGGCGGCGTCCGGCTTGTCGCGCACTTGGCGACCAGCCGGACGGTTGCGATCAGGCCGGGGCCTTGGCCGGCTCGTGGCGGTAGCCCCAGACGATCATGCCGAGGCCGATCAGCACCATGGGCACGCAGAGCAACTGCCCCATGGTCAACCAGCCAAACGCCAGGTAGCCGAGTTGAGCGTCGGGCACTCGCACGAATTCGACGATGAAGCGGAAAATCCCGTAGCACACGGCGAACAGACCGGACACCGCCATGGTCGGGCGCGGCTTGCTGGAGTAAATCCAGAGGATGACGAACAACGCCACACCTTCCAGGGCGAACTGATAGAGCTGCGAGGGGTGCCGCGCCAATTGCTGCGGATCGGTCGGAAACACCATCGCCCAGGGCACATCGCTCGCCTTGCCCCAGAGTTCAGCATTGATGAAATTGCCGATGCGCCCGGCACCCAGCCCGATGGGCACGAAGGGTGCGATGAAGTCCATCAGCTCGAAGAATTTCTTGCCGTTGCGCCGGGCGAAAATCCAGGTGCACAGCAGCACGCCGATCAGGCCGCCATGGAACGACATGCCACCCTTCCAGACCTGGAAGATCAGTGTCGGATCGTTGAGGTAGGACGGCAGATCGTAGAACAGCACGTAGCCGAGCCGGCCCCCGACAATCACGCCCATGGCGACCCAGAACACCAGGTCGGAGAGTTTGTCCTTGTCCCAGCTGGGGTCGAAGCGGTGCAGCCGGCGGGACGCCAACAGCCAGGCCCCACCGATGCCGATGAGATACATCAGCCCGTACCAATGAATTTGCAGCGGGCCTAGCGAAACGGCCACAGGGTCTATCTGCGGATAAGGCAGCATCCGGTTTTCCTCAGATCAAGAAATTGATACCAACGGCCAGCAGCAGCAATGCGAACAGCCGCCGCAACACCAGCGCCGGCAGCCGATGCGCCAAGTTGGCGCCGACACGCGCGAAAAATACGCTGGTGATGGCGATGCCCAGCACTGCCGGCAGATAAACGAAACCCAGGCTCCACTCAGGCAGGTGCGCATCCTGCCAGCCGACCACGGCGAAACTCAATGCGCCGACGATGGCGATGGGCAACCCACAGGCGGCCGAGGTCGCGACCGCCCGTTGAATGGGTACGCTGCGCCAACTGAGAAAGGGCACCGTGAGTGATCCGCCGCCGATGCCGAAGATCGCCGAAGCCCAGCCGACCACCACGCCCGCCAGCGTCAGGCCCGGTTTGCCGGGTACGCCGCGGCTGGCCTTGGGCTGCAGCGAGAAGGCCATCTGGATCGCCATGGCGATGGCGAACACGCCGATGATCTTCTGCAGCATCGGCCCCTGGATGGCCGCGGCGGTCACGCTGCCCAGCGCCGCGCCGAGCAGGATGCCGATGGTCATCCACAGCACCACCGGCCACAGCACAGCGCCCTTGAGGTGATGTGTCCGGATCGAATTCAACGAGGTGAACATGATCGTCGCCAGCGAGGTGCCGACCGCCATATGGGTCAGCACCAACGGATCGAACCCTTGCAGGGTAAAACTGAAGACCAACACCGGGACGATGATCATCCCGCCGCCGACTCCGAACAATCCCGCCAGCACACCAGCACAGCCGCCCAGCAGCAGGTAAAGCACGAACTCCATCGGGACACCCTGAAAAGCAAAGCCGCATGGTAGCGGAAAAGCGGGCTGAAGGCTGAAGCCGGAGGCTTGGCAGAAAGCGTTTCGAGCCGCTCCGGCATCAATGGACTGGAATGCCGGCCGGCTTTTCGTCTAGCCTCCAGCTTCCAGCGTCTTCTTCGGCTTTCCTATGTGTCTGATCGTCTTCGCCTGGCGCCCCGGGCATGCGTTGCCGCTGATCGTCGCCGCCAACCGTGACGAATTCCACGCACGGCCCAGCCTGCCGTTGGCCGCTTGGGAAGCGGCGCCCACCGTCATTGCCGGGCGCGACCTGCAGGCCGGCGGCACCTGGCTCGGGATCGGCGCTGGCGGCCGTTTCGCCGCGCTGACCAACATTCGTGCACCAGGCGCCCCGCTCGGAACGCGTTCCCGGGGTGAACTGCCGGAGCGCTATTTGCGCGGGGAGTTATCGCCCCAGGCGTACCTGACCGAATTGTCGGGCCACCTCGAGCACTACTCGGGTTTCAACCTGCTGGTCGGAGACGAGCATCACCTGTGGTATCTCAATTCACAGCGGGGCACGCCGGAACAGCTGCCTGCAGGGATCTACGGCGTTTCCAACGCAGCGCTGGACACGCCATGGCCGAAGCTCTTGCGCGCTCGCCAGGCACTACGGGACTGTATCGAGGAGCAGATCGAGGAGTCGCAGGCCGAGTTGCTGTTGCGCTTGTTAAGCGATCCGCAACTGGCCGCTGATGAAGAGCTGCCCTGCACTGGCGTGCCGTATGAATGGGAAAAGCGATTGTCCAGCGTATTCATCGCCGGCACCGACTACGGTACCCGCGCCAGCACCGTCCTGATCCGCCATGCCAATGGTGCGACGCAGATCACCGAACGCCGCTTCGGGCCAACCGGCCCGCTGGGCGACAGCCGGATCGATCTGCCGCCGTGCGGCCAGATGAACGCGCCTTAGAGCGCCGCCGACGGATTGACCATGCGGTCCAGGCCGAGGTTGCGCAGCGTCAGCTGTACGGTGGCGTGAATCACCTGCGGGCTGTCCATGACCATCACCTTGGTCAGCAACTCGCTGGCCATCGCCGCGCTGATCTGGCGCAGCATCCACTTCACTTTCGGCAGGTTGGTGGCGTTCATCGACAGGCTGTCGAAGCCCATGGCCAGCAGCAGGATCGCCGCCCCCGGGTCGCCGGCCATTTCGCCGCAGATGCTCACCGGTTTGCCCTCGTCATGTGCCTCGCGAACGATGCGTTGCAGGGCCTCGAGTACCGCCGGATGCAGGTAGTCGTAGAGATCGGCGACCCGCGGGTTGTTGCGATCGACCGCCAGCAAATACTGGGTCAGGTCGTTGGAGCCGACCGAGATGAAGTCGACCTGGCGTGCCAGCTCGCGGGTCAGGTAGACCGCTGCCGGGACTTCGATCATCACCCCCACCGGCGGCATTTCGACGTCGGTGCCCTCGTCGCGCACCTCGCCCCAGGCGCGGTGAATCAGGTGCAGCGCCTCTTCCAGCTCACGGGTGCCGGAAATCATCGGCAGCAGGATGCGCAGGTTGTTCAGTCCTGCGCTGGCCTTGAGCATGGCGCGGGTTTGCAGCAGGAAGATCTCCGGGTGGTCTAGGGTCACGCGGATACCGCGCCAGCCGAGGAAGGGATTCTCTTCCTTGATCGGGAAATACGGCAGGCTCTTGTCGCCACCGATATCCAGGCTGCGCATGGTCACCGGCAGCGGATGGAAGGCCTGCAGCTGTTCGCGATAGATCGCCATCTGCTCCTTCTCGCTGGGGAAGCGCTCCTTGATCATGAAGGGCACTTCGGTGCGGTACAGGCCCACCCCTTCGGCGCCACGCTCCTGGGCGCGCACCACATCGGCGAGCAGCCCGGTATTGACCCACAGCGGTATGCGCACGCCGTCGGTGGTTTCGCAGGGCAACTCACGGAGGATGTCCAGGCCTGCGGAGAGCTGACGCTCCTGCTCGGCCAGGACCAGGTATTGCTCGCGCAGCACCTTGGCCGGATTGGTGATGATCTCTCCGCGGGTGCCGTCGATGATCAGCTCGATGCCGTCGACTTTCGAATACGGCAGGTCCACCGCCCCCATTACCGTGGGAATGCCCATGGCGCGGGCGAGGATCGCCACGTGCGAGTTACTCGAGCCGAGTACCGAAACCATGCCCGCCAGTTTGCCTTCCGGCACTTCGCCGAGCATCGACGGCGACAGCTCCTCGCTGACCAGGATGGTGTTGTCCGGATAAGTCAGGGTCTGCTGGCGGGCTTGTTGCAGATAGCCGAGCAGGCGCCGGCCGATGTCCTTGACGTCCGAGGCGCGCTCGCGCAGGTAGGCGTCGTCCATCATCTCGAAGCGCCCGACGTGGTCGCTGACGACCTGGCGCAACGCGCCCTGCGCCCACTGGCCGGTGCGGATAACCTTGGTGACCTCGCCACCGAGGGCGGAGTCGTCGAGCATCATCAGGTAGACGTCGAACAGCGCGCGCTCTTCCTTGCGCATCTGCGTGGCCAGCTTCTCCGACAATGCACGCATGTCGGCGCGGACAGCCTCGAGCGCGGACTCGAAAAGCTCGAGTTCGGCGGGAATGTCGTTGATCGTCTTGTCCGGCACGACATCAAGGTCCGCCGGCGGCAGCACCACCACCGCCGTACCCACCGCCGCACCGGGCGCACCGGGAATGCCGATGAAACGGGTTTCCTGAATGCCCTTGCCCTGCCGGCCCAACCCGCGGATCGAACCCGTAGCCTCGGCGTGGGCGATGACCCCGGCGAGCTGCGCGCTCATGGTCACGAGGAAGGCTTCTTCGCCCTCGTCGAACAGGCGCTGTTCCCTCTGCTGGATGACCAGAACGCCCATCACCCGCCGATGGTGGATGATCGGCGCGCCGAGGAAGGACGCGAAACGCTCTTCGCCGGTTTCAGCGAAGTAGCGATAGCGCGGGTGTTCGGAAGCGTGCTCGAGATTGAGTGGTTCTTCGCGTGTACCGACCAGGCCGACCAGGCCCTCGTTGGGCGCCATGCTGACTTTGCCGATGGCCTTCTTGTTCAGACCTTCGGTGGCCATCAGGACGAAGCGACCAGACTCCGGATCGAGCAGGTAGACCGAGCAGACATGGCTGGCCATGGCCTCCCGAACTCTCAGCACAATGATGCCCAAGGCCGCCTTGAGGTCCTTGGCAGCGTTGACTTCCTGGACAATCTTGCGCAGCGTGCCGAGCATGCTCAGGGGCTTTCTCCCGTCAGTCCCGCGCCAACAGGCGCGGGGCGAGTTCTTTTAAGGCGCGACGATAAACCTCGCGCTTGAAGGTGACGACCTGCCCCAGCGGGTACCAGTAGCTGACCCAGCGCCAGCCGTCGAACTCGGGCTTGCCGGTCAGATCCATGCGCACCCGGTCCTCGGCGCCGGTCAGGCGCAGCAGGAACCACTTCTGCTTCTGCCCGATGCACAGCGGCTGACTATGAGTTCGCACCAGGCGCTGCGGCAGACGATAGCGCAACCAGCCGCGAGTGCAGGCGAGGATTTTCACATCCTGCTGCTCAAGGCCCACTTCTTCATTGAGCTCGCGGTAAAGCGCCTCTTCGGGCGTTTCACGTGGATTGATTCCGCCTTGCGGAAACTGCCAGGCATCCTGGTTGATCCGCCGGGCCCAGAGCACCTGGCCGGCGTCATTGGTCAGGATGATGCCGACATTGGGGCGAAAACCATCGGAGTCGATCACGGCATACAACCTCGCAAACGCATGTCGCGGCATTGTTCCACAAAAAGACGAAAAGCAGAAAGCACGCTGAACGGCCATTGATCAACCCGGCCCAACCCGTTGCCATACGGCGCGAGGGTGCCAGGCAGCGGGCAATCCCGCTATGCTTCGCCCTCCTTTCATCGCCCGAGGAACGCAGCGTGCGCCTGGCTCTATTCGATCTCGATAACACCCTATTGGCCGGCGACAGCGACCATGCCTGGGGCGAATTCCTTTGCCAGCGCGGGCTGGTCGATGCCGACGCCTATCGCGCCCGCAACGATGCCTTCTATCAGGATTACCTGGCGGGCGAACTGGACGTGTTGCAGTACCAGAACTTCTGCCAGGAGCTGCTTGGCCGCAGCGACATGAGCCAGCTACAGCAATGGCACGCCGAGTTCATGCGCGACCATATCGAGCCTATCGTTCTGGCGAAGGGCGAGGCGTTGGTGCGCCAGCACCATGAAGCGGGCGACCGGGTGGTGATCATCACCGCCACCAATCGCTTCATCACCGGACCGATCGCCAAGCGGCTGGGCGTCGATACCCTGCTGGCCACCGAATGCGAGATGCAGGACGGCCGCTACACCGGGCGGCTGACCGATGTGCCCTGTTTTCAGGAAGGCAAGGTCACGCGGATCGAGCGCTGGCTGCAGGAAAACGACCAGAGCCTGGACGACGCCTACTTCTACAGCGACTCACGCAACGATCTGCCGCTGCTCGAGCGTGTCAGCCATCCGGTGGCAGTCGATCCGGACCCGACCCTGCGCGCCATCGCCGAACAGCGCGGCTGGGCGATCCTATCGCTGCGCTGAGGCGGCAGGCGGCAGGCGGCAGGCGGCAGGAAGCTTGAAGCAGCGGGGCTTTGCCTGCCGATAAAGCCGCTGACACCGATAAACAGCGTGCGAATCAGACCGGCTTGGCGCCCATCAGCCCCATGATCGCCACCAAGATCAGTAGGATCAGCCCGGCATAAACCAGCGCCAGACGTGGGAGGGCAACCGGCGCCGGGGCGTCACCCAGCGCCTGCCAGGCGCGTAGCCGGCCGCCGAGCAGCAGCGTGAGCGGCACCAGCACCAGAAACAGGATCGAGCTGGCCAGCAGCCACAGCTGGCCGAGCGGCAAGCCGGCCAGATGCGCCAGCCAGCCGCCGGTGGCCGGCAACAGCAATCCCAGCACGGCGAGCAGCGGCAGCGACATCAGCCGGGTACGCCGCAGCTTCCGCTGCACCACCGCCGGGTCGGCCTTGCGCCAGGCCTTCCACAGCATGGCGATGTGCGCGATCAGCCCCAGGGTCAGCAGAATCGCCAGGGCGGCGTGGGTGATGTTCAGCAGCTGATAGTGTTCCATCGATCCTCGCGGTACGGCATTCAGCCGAGAAACAGTTGGTAGGCGGGATTGTCCGTTTCGTCCCAGTAGCGATAGCCGATCTTGTCCAGCGCCGCCGGCAGCAGGTGGCGCTCCTCGGCTGGCACTTGTAGGCCGGCAACCACTCGCCCGTCCGCGGCGCCGTGGTTGCGGTAATGGAACATCGAGATGTTCCAGCGCCCGCCCAGGTTGTTGAGAAAGTTGAACAGCGCCCCGGGCCGCTCGGGAAACTCGAAGCGATAGACCACCTCATCGCTGACGCCGGACGCATGCCCGCCGACCATGTGCCGGGTGTGCAGCTTGGCCAGCTCGTTGTCGGTGAGGTCGAGCACCGGGAAGCCCTTGGCCCGCAGCCCTTCGACCAGTGCCGCGCGCGGATCGTTTTCTGGATGGGTCTGTACGCCGACGAAGATGTGCGCCTCGCGGTCCTGGTGGTAGCGGTAGTTGAACTCGGTGATCTGGCGCTTGCCGATGGCCTCGCAGAAGGCCTTGAAGCTGCCCGGCTCTTCCGGGATGGTCACGGCGATGATCGCCTCACGCTTCTCGCCCAGCTCGGCGCGTTCGGCCACATGGCGCAGCCGATCGAAATTGACGTTGGCACCCGAGTCGATGCCGACCAGCACCTGATTCTGGACGCCGTCGCGCTCGACGTAGCGCTTGATCCCGGCCACAGCCAGGGCGCCGGCCGGCTCGGTGATCGAGCGGGTGTCGTCGTAGATGTCCTTGATCGCCGCACAGATCTCGTCAGTGCTGACGGTGATCACCTCATCGACATGGTGCCGGCAGATGTCGAACGTGTGCTGGCCGATCTGCGCCACCGCCACGCCGTCGGCGAACAGCCCGACCTGCGGCAACACCACACGCTCACCCACCGCCATGGCCTGTTGCAGGCAGTTGGAATCGTCCGGCTCGACGCCGATGACCTTGACCTCCGGTCGCAGGTACTTGATGTACGCGGCCACGCCCGCGATCAACCCGCCGCCGCCCACCGGCACGAACACCGCATCGAGCCGACCCTGGTGCTGGCGCAGGATCTCCATGGCCACCGTGCCCTGTCCGGCGATCACGTGCGCATCGTCATAAGGATGGATATAGACGTAGCCCTTTTCCTCGACCAGCTTCAGCGAATAGGCCAGCGCCTCAGGGAAGGCGTCGCCCTGCAGCACCACCTTGCCGCCGCGGGCGCGGACGCCCTGAACCTTCAGCTCTGGCGTGGTACGCGGCATCACGATGGTCGCCTTGATACCCAGTTCCCGCGCCGCCAGCGCCAGGCCCTGAGCATGGTTGCCCGCCGAGGCGGTGACCACGCCACGCGCCAGCTCCTCGGGAGACAGCTGCGCCAGCTTGTTGTAGGCGCCGCGGATCTTGAAGGAAAACACCGGCTGCAGATCCTCGCGCTTGAGCAGAATCTGGTTGCCCAGCCGCTCGGAAAGCTGGCGGGCGGGCTGCAAGGGGGTTTCGACGGCGACGTCATAGACGCGCGAGGTGAGGATCTTCTTGACGTAGTTTTCGAGCATCGTGGGCTATCTTGGCGGGCGTTGCGGGGCCCACGAGTCTACCCCGCGAACCAGCCGCCGACCACCGACAATCAGAACGGCAAACGGCGTTTCCGCATCGCGTACAGACCCACCGGTGCGGCCCCGCTATACTTTCGCCCCTCGTTTCCTCTCGCCCGGAGCCTTACGCCATGACCCAGGATCAACTCAAGCAGGCCGTCGCCCAGGCAGCCGTCGACCTCATCGTTCCGCAGCTCAACGACCGCAGCATCGTCGGCGTCGGCACCGGCTCCACCGCCAACTTCTTCATCGATCTGCTGGCCAAGCACAAGGGCGCCTTCGACGGTGCCGTGGCCAGCTCCGATGCCACCGCCGAACGCCTCAAGGGCCACGGCATCCCGGTGTATGACCTCAACTCGGTTGCAGAGCTTGAGTTCTACGTCGACGGGGCCGACGAAACCAACCGCCATCTGGAACTGATCAAGGGCGGCGGCGCGGCTCTGACCCGCGAGAAGATCGTCGCGGCCGTGGCCAAGACGTTCATCTGCATTGCCGATGCCAGCAAGCTGGTGGATCGGCTCGGTACCTTCCCGCTGCCGGTGGAGGTCATTCCCATGGCACGCAGCCATGTCGGCCGCGAACTGGTCAAGCTGGGCGGTGATCCGGTCTATCGCGAAGGCGTGGTGACCGACAACGGCAATATCATCCTCGACGTGCATAACCTGATGATCGGCTTCGCTCCCGAGGTCGAGGCGCAGATCAACAACATCGTCGGCGTGGTTACCAACGGCCTGTTCGCCGCGCGCCCGGCCGACATTCTGCTGCTCGGAACGCCAGACGGGGTGCAGACGCTGAAGCCTGAGTGAGCCGCAACGGGACGAGCTAATCGTCCTTGCGGAACACGTAGAACAGATTCGGCTCGCTCACCAGGTACAGGGTGCCGTCCGGCCCCAGTGCGACGCCTTCGGCCTGCGGCACGTCGCTGTCCAGGCCATGCCGGCCCGCTCGTAGCGACAGCGTGCTGATGGGTTCGCCGCGGGTATCGAGCTCGACGACCAGACGCGACTCGTCCGACAGCGCTAGCAGGTGACCGGTCCGCGCGTCGAATTGCAGGCTGGACAGGTCCCGTACGAACAGACCGGCGTCGCGCTCGAGATCGTCGCTGACGTGTACGGCCAACGGCTGGCCGTTGTCGGCGAAGGGAAAGCCCTGCACCTCGTAGATGCGCACGGGGTCGCGTTCCTTGGCGACGAATAGCCGTTTACCGGCGGCATCATAGGCCAGACCCTCGAATCCCTTATTGCCATTCTGTCCGAGGCCCAGCGAGAGCTGCTGGCTAGCTGCCGCGTCGATCCGCTCGGTGTGTTCGCCGACTTCCACACGCAACAGGCGCTGCAGCCGCTCGTCACTGATCACGTAGACACCGCGAGAGATGTACTCGATGGCTTCCGGGTCACCGAACCCCACCAGCGCAATCGAACGCAGCAGTTTGCCTTCGAGGCTGAGTTCGAGCAGCTGCGGGGAGCCGTTAGTGATTGCGATCAGGCTACGGCGGTCGGGGTCGAAGGTAAGCGCCGACAGGTCATCGTCGATGCCCTCCACCTGGCGAGCCTGGACAACCGCATGGTAGTCGGGCAGCCACAACGAAGCGGCCCGGCGCGTGTCGCCTTGGTACCACTGGGTAAGGTTGAACCAGGCACGCTCGAACAGCTTGTAGTGCTGGCCGGCGGCGATGGCCAGTAGCAGGGCGAGGCCGATCAGGGCAACCAGAAGTACTTTTAAACCACGACGCATGGAGCCACTCGTCTATCGGAAAGGAAGCGCGATTGTCCGCCGCTTCGCTTAGCCGAAACTTAACCGACGAGCCGCAACCGCTGCGCTATGACCACGCTGCGCGCTCGGTATCACCGTCGCCGGCTGAAAACGTAGAATCGATTCGGCTCGCCGACGACATAGATATTGCCGCGCTCATCCATGGCGACGCCCTCGGCCTGATCGATACCATCGATGAGCCCATTGAGCCCGCCGAGCAGCCGGATGAAACTGCGCGGCCGACCCTGCAGATCGAGCTCGACCAGCAGTCGCGACTCGTCGGACAGCATCAGCGTATGACCGGTGCGCGGATCGATGGTCACCGACGAGATGTCACGCACCAGTAGCGGTTGCTCGGGCAATGCTTCGAGCGCACCGGCCAGGCCGCCATCGTCCGGTATCGACAGTTCGAACAGGCCCTGCGGATCGCGCTCCTTGGCCAGCAGCAGGCGCCGGGTTCGCGGATTCCAGGCCAGGCCCTCGAAACCTTTGTTGCCGGACTCCTCGAAGCCCAGGTCATAGCTGGACATCTGCGCGAGATCCAGACTTTCAACACCGGGAGGCAACCGGAACACCGCGACCAGCCGCCGCCGCTCGTCGACGATGCCCATGCGTCCGTCGTCCAGCGCCTCGACCGCTTCGGGGTCGGAGAACCCGGTCAGTTGGATACGCCGCAGCACCACGCCACCGGGGGAGAACTCGATCAGCTGTGGATTTCGCCCGGTCACGGTAAACAGGGTGCCGGTCGCCGGATTCCAGGTCAGCCCCGAGGTCTGGTCCTCTTCCAGACCCACCAGGGTCGTTTCCAGCACCAGTTCGTAGTCGGGCAACCAGACGCTGGCCGCGCGTTGTTCGGCATCCACCGACTGCTCTTGCCAGTAGAGGCCGAGCTGGTCGTTCCAATGCAGCAGCCAGCCGGTCAGCAAGGCCGCGCAGACGGTAATGAACAATAAGAGATAGAGGCAGCGACGCAGGCGCGACGGCCGGGCTGGAATCGCAGTCATTGCTGGCTTCTTGGCGACAGGGGCCCGATTACAGCACGGTCGGGAGCGGCAGGGATACGGCGACCGGCGCGCGATGCGCTCGGTCGCGAGGCGGTCAGAGCACGCGGCTCTCGAAACGGCACAGCCCGACCAGCTCGAGCACCAGCTGGTCGCCCTGATTCAGCGGGCCGACGCCAGCGGGCGTGCCGGTCAGTACCACGTCGCCGGGCTGGAGATTGAAATGCCCGGCGATGTGCTGCAGCAGCGGCAGGATGGCGTTGAGCATCTGGCTGCTGTTGCCGTCCTGGCGCACTTCACCGTTGATGGTCAGACGGATGCCGATATCGGCCAGATCCTGCACCGCATCGCCCGGCACGAACGGCGCCAGCACGCAGGCACCGTCGAAACTCTTGGCGATTTCCCAAGGGTGGCCCTTTTCCTTCAGCTTGGCCTGCACGTCGCGCAGGGTCAGGTCCAACGCCGGGGCGAAGCCGGAGATGGCGTCGCGCACTTCCTCTTCATTCGGTTTGCGCGACAGCGGCTTGCCGATCAGCACGGCGATTTCCGCCTCGTAGTGCACGGCGCCACGGTCGCTAGGAATGCCGAATCCACCCTCCAGCGGCACCGTGCAACTGCCGGCCTTGATGAACAGCAGCGGCTCGGTCGGCACCGGATTGTTCAACTCCTTGGCATGTTCGGCGTAGTTGCGGCCGATGCAGACCACCTTGCCCAACGGGTAATGAATGGTCGTGCCGTCGGTGTACTGATGCTTGTAGTTCATGCGAAATCCTCAGTGGAGCGGCAAGCTGGCGACAAGGCCAAGCGCAGGCGTCAGGCGAAAATCTTGCCCGGGTTCATGATGCCGTTGGGGTCGAAGACCGCCTTGATCGCCTTCATGTAGGCAATCTCGGCCTCTGAACGGCTATAGGTCAGGTAATCGCGCTTGGTCATACCGACGCCATGCTCGGCGGAAATCGAGCCGTTGTATCGTTCGACCGTCTCGAATACCCACTTGTTGACCGCGGCGCACTTGTCGAAGAACGCATCCTTGGACAGCGCCTCGGGCTTGAGGATATTCAGGTGCAGGTTGCCATCGCCGATATGGCCGTACCAGAGCACCTCGAAATCCGGATAGTTACGCGTAACGATCGCGTCGATATCGGCGAGGAAGGCCGGCACCTTGGAGACGGTGACCGAGATGTCGTTCTTGTAGGGCGTCCAGTGCGAGATGGTCTCGGAGATGTACTCACGCAGCTTCCAGAGGTTCTGCAGTTGTTGCTCGCTCTGGCTCATCACGCCGTCGACCACCCAGCCTTCGTTGACGCAACGTTCGAAGGTCGCCAGGGCCTGCTCGGCGCGCTCCTCGGTGGTCGCTTCGAATTCGAGCAGCGCATAGAACGGCGTGCGGGTTTCGAAGGGCGCCGTGATGTCGCCGCGGCCGAGGATCTTGTCCAGGCACTTGTCGGAGAAGAATTCGAAGGCGGTCAGGTCCAGCTTGTCCTGGAAGGCGTGCAGCACCGGCATGATCGAATCGAAATCCGGCGTGCCCAGCACCATCGCGGTGAGGTTGGTAGGCTGGCGCTCCAGGCGCATGGTGGCCTCGACGACGAAGCCCAGCGTGCCCTCGGCGCCGATGAACAGCTGGCGCAGGTCATAGCCGGTGGCGTTCTTGATCAGGTCCTTGTTCAGCTCCAGCAGGTCGCCCTTGCCGGTGACCACCTTCAGACCCGCTACCCAGTTGCGGGTCATGCCATAGCGAATCACCTTGATCCCGCCGGCATTGGTGCCGATGTTGCCGCCGATCTGGCTGGAACCGGCCGAGGCGAAATCCACCGGATAGTAGAGCCCCTTGTCCTCGGCAAACTGCTGCAGCTGGGCGGTGATCACGCCCGGCTGGCAGACAACGGTGCGATCCATCTCGTCGAACGAGACAATCTGATTCATGTAGTCGCAGGAGACGACCACCTCCCCGTTCGCCGCTACGGCCGCAGCGGACAGCCCGGTGCGACCGCCGGACGGCACCAGCGCGACCCTGCGCTCGTTGGCCCAGCGCACGATGGCCTGCACCTGCTCTGCGGTTTTCGGGAAGACGATGGCTGTGGGAGCCGGCGCGTAATGCTTGGTCCAATCCTTGCCGTAGGTATTCAGTGAATCGGCATCGGTCAGCACCTTGCCGGGCTCGACCAGGGCCTTCAGCTCGTCGATCAGGACGGAATCGGTCATCATCGGAACTCTCATTCGATTCATGGTCACCCTGAGTACGCTTCAGCTCAGGACAGGGAGTGTTTCGGGGGGCCCGTATGCTAGCATACGCACCCCTTTGAAACGTGCCACGGCAGACTCCCGGCACCGGTGCTACCGGGCTGGCCAGCCTTCGCTGGACACTTTGTCCTTCCCTTCGGCCTTAAGGTTTTAATGCAGATGAGCCAGACCTCTCTCGACAAGAGCAAGATCAAGTTCCTTCTTCTCGAAGGCGTTCACCAGAACGCGGTCGACACCCTCAAGGCCGCAGGCTACTCAAATATCGAGTACCTCAAGACTGCGCTGACCGATGCGGAGCTGAAGGAGAAGATTGCCGATGTCCACTTCATCGGCATCCGTTCGCGCACGCAGCTCACGAAGGAAGTCTTCGAAGCCGCGAACAAACTGATCGCCGTCGGCTGTTTCTGCATCGGCACCAACCAGGTCGACCTCAACGCCGCCCGCGAACTGGGCATCGCGGTATTCAACGCGCCCTACTCCAATACCCGTTCGGTCGCCGAACTGGTGTTGGCCGAAGCCATCCTGCTGCTTCGCGGTATCCCGGAGAAGAACGCGTCCTGCCATCGCGGTGGCTGGATCAAGTCCGCGGCGAACTCGTTCGAAATTCGCGGCAAGAAGCTCGGCATCATCGGTTACGGCTCGATCGGCACTCAGCTGTCGGTACTTGCCGAAAGCCTGGGCATGCAGGTCTATTTCTACGACGTGGTGACCAAGCTGCCGCTGGGCAACGCGACGCAGATCGGCTCGCTGTACGAACTGTTGGGCATGTGCGACATCGTCTCCCTGCACGTACCGGAACTGCCGTCTACCCAATGGATGATCGGCGAGAAGGAAATCCGCGCCATGAAGAAGGGCGGCATCCTGATCAACGCCGCCCGCGGCACCGTGGTCGAACTGGACCATCTGGCCGAAGCGATCAAGGACGAGCACCTGATCGGTGCCGCCATCGACGTGTTCCCGGTCGAGCCCAAGTCCAACGATGAAGAATTCGAAAGCCCGCTGCGCGGCCTGGATCGCGTGATCCTGACACCGCACATCGGTGGCTCGACTGCCGAAGCGCAGGCCAACATCGGTCTGGAAGTGGCCGAGAAGCTGGTCAAGTACAGCGACAACGGCACCTCGGTGTCTTCGGTCAACTTCCCCGAAGTCGCGTTGCCGTCTCACCCGGGCAAGCACCGCCTGCTGCACATCCACCAGAACATCCCCGGCGTGATGAGCGAGATCAACAAGGTGTTCGCCGACAACGGCATCAACATCTGCGGCCAGTTCCTGCAGACCAATGACAAGGTCGGCTACGTGGTGATCGACGTGGACAAGGAGTACTCGGACCTGGCGCTGGAAAAACTGCAGCAGGTCAACGGCACCATCCGCAGCCGCGTACTGTTCTAAATCGCCGCGCAGCGGGTATGAAGGGAGGCTTAGGCCTCCCTTTTTCATTGGCGTCGAGGTTTCAGCTGGCCGGCGTACTGTCGGTGTGCGCGTCACTGCCGCGGCGCTCTGGCTGGTCGGCAGGAAGACCGCGCTCGACCGGGTCCTGCGGCGGCACTTCCGGCGGAGCCTCGAGCGTGGGCGGACGAGGCTGGCGCTCATCCTGCCGGTCGATCACCTCCTGGCGCGGCTCGCGATTGTCCAACGGATGCTCTCGGCTTTTTTCCGGCAGGGTCGGCCCAGTACCGGTCGCGCTGGCTGAGCCCGCCAGCACAAGGCTTGCGATGAAAAACAATAGGCGTGAGTCCATGGCCTGCTCCTCGAAGGACAGCTCAGCCGCGGTACGCAAACCCTGGCGAGACTCCAGGCGACAGTGCTGTCACATGTAGAAGCCCCGGCGAGAGGCCGGGGCTTGGGTCTGGCTGCGGTCCAATCAGTTGCTGCCGCCAGAGCCACCGCTACCGGTACCGGTACCAGACCCGGTGCCCGCTCCGGTTGCACTGTTACCCGTCCCGGTGGTGTTGCCGACGCTGGTGCCGGTCCCGGTGCCAGGGCCTGCCGGCTCGCCGCTACCGGTGGTGGTGCCCGCGCCGGTGGTCAGACCCGAGCGATTGGTGTCGTCGGTGGTCTTTCCGTCCATCGACTCGTGTTTGGTTTCTCCGCTGGTGGCGCTGTCGGTGCTGGTGGTACCCGCGGCGAAAACACCCGTGGACATCAGACCGGCCAGAGTCAAGGCAGCCAATTTCGTCATTTGCATGTGTGTACTCCTGTTTCCGTGGGTTACCTCTATTGGGGCATCCACCAGGCGCAGGGGTTGCACCGAACGCACGACAAAATGTTGCCAATGGGCGCAAAGCGCCGGACCAAGCCGCGCGGTACGGCAAACCGTTCGTCGCCCATTGCCGGAAAAGACCGTTCGTCGCCTTGTTTTGGGCCGCAACGTGCGTAGCGCGGGCGCTCCGTCTCAGCGCAACAGCTGCCAAAGCGAAATGCCGACGCCGGCCATGCTCTCGCCGGCGACCAGCCCGGCTGCCGCGACGATCACGAACCGCTCGGCGAGACTGCCCCAGCGCGCCGCGAACACCCACGCCAGCAGCGAGCCGAAGGCCATCATCATTGAAATCGAGGCGGGAATGATGAAGGCCAGGCCCAACGCGGCGGAGCTAGGCAGCCAGCGCAGACGGGTTACCGAGGCGAGCCCCTCGAGTATCCCCAGAACGACACCGACCAGGGCACCGATCAGCATTGCCCAGCGAATGTCAGGGCCAATCGACCCGAGCCCGACGGTCAACGCCTCGGCGACGGCCTTCCAGGTCGCCACCGCGGGCGCTGGCCACTCAGTGGTGATCAACATCGCCTGCGGATCGGGGATCAGCAGCTGATAAACCATCACGCCTACCAGACTGCCAACCAGTATGCCCAGGCACTGCGCGACCACCTGGCGTGACGGCGCCGCCCCGATGGCGTGCCCCACCTTGAAGTCGTTGAGCAGGTCGGTGCATTGCCCTGCCGCCCCACCGGCGGTATTGGCGCTCATCAGATTGATCGCCACCTGCCCCGGCGCGATGATGCCGAAGCTCAACTGCGATAGCTGGCCGATTGCGCCGATCGGCGGAATACCCGTGGTACCCACCACTCGCGCAGCTACCATGGCCAGAAGTACCGCCAACGGGATGGACAGCGCGGCCATCAGCGGGCGGATATCGAACAAGGCCATCTGCATGCCCACCACCAACAACGCGGCCGAAGCCAACCCGAGCAGCGGTACGTTACTGGGCCGACGCGGGCTCCGCCCGTAAGCATCAGGCGCGCGGCGGGCGCGAACCGTACGCAAGCCGAGGGAAGTCAAGGTAGCGCAGACCATCAGGCTGACCCCGGGCCAGAGCAGCCACTCGATCAGCAGCGCGAATTGCGGTCCGCGCGCTTCGGCCGGCATGACGACCAGACCTTCGCCGATCAGCCAGGGCGAGAGCAGCCCCCACGCCAGCACGGCGCCGAGCAACAGCGACAGGCCTACCCGCAAGCCGATGATGCCGCCGAAGCCCACCAGCAACAGCGAGGGCTCCAGACTGAACGTAAGGCGTTCCAGCTGCATGCTCGGCGCCCAGCGCGGCAGCGCCCAGAACAGGCTGTCGACCAGCTTGCTCAGCGCGGCCAGCAGGGCGGCGGCGCCGAGCACCAGCAGGCGCCGCGCCGCTTCGGCGCCGTGGCTGTAGATCTGCTGCATCGTCGCCAAGGTCGCCATGCCCTCGGGAAACCGCAACCCACCCTCGATGATCAGCGAGGGCCGCAGAAACCAGGCGACCCAGATGCCCAGAAAGCTCACCGAGAACACCCAGGCCATCAACGGCAGCGTATCGAACTGCTGACCGGTGATTAGCGTATAGGCCGGTATCGGCGCCACCAGTCCGCTGGAAATGATCGAGGCCGCCGAGGAGGCGGCGGTCTGGTTGATGTTGCTCTCATGCAGCGACCAGGCCGGTCGCCGCATGGTGCGCGCCAGGCTCTGCCAGAAGGCGAAACCGACCAACAGCGCGATGATCGACATGTTGAACGACCAGCCGATCTTCAGCCCGGAGTAGACATTCGAGGGCGTCAGCAAGGCGCCGAGTAGCAGACCGGTAACCAGTGCGCGCGGTGTCAGTTCGCGTTGGGGTTCGCTCATGCCGGCTCCATCGAACGGGTGATTGACTCACCTTAGTCCATCCATCCCCTCGATTCGATCAGTCAACCGCTCGTCGGGTTATTGCCATGCCAGCGCAGATCCCCGCCCAATCGACGCGTAAATGCTGAACTTCGTCCATGAGTGTCGGTCGTTTAGTAACTTTTCTATGTGGCATAACGGCACCCAGACCAAGGATCGACCATGGACGAAGCGGATTTCACCCACCAGGAACGTACGCGGCCTACCGTCACTCTGCTCACCGGCAATGAACTCCTGGGCTTGTTCTTCAGGCACTTCCTCGGCGAACAGGCCCAGCTCGACGTGGCCCTGGCCCGGATCGAGGAGAACGTGCGCGAGACCAGCGACCTCTATCTCGTCGACGCGGGCAACAGCCAGACCGACCAGCTCTCGAAACTTCTCGACCAGCTCGAAGAGCACACCCCCGTGGCGCTGGTGAACATCGCACCCGAGCAAGCCGAGCTGCTGGTCGACAAGCACCCCGGCATTCGCGGCGTCTTCTATAGCCACGCCACCCGGGAGCACCTGCTCGATGGCATTCAGGTCCTGCTCGACGGCGGCGACTGGCTGCCGAGGGTACTGACCGAGCGCCTGCTCAGCCAGTGGCGGCGTATGCGTCAGCTGGCCGGCAGCAAGCCGTCCCTGACCCTGCGCGAGCGCGAGATTCTCAGCCTGGCCGGCAAAGGGCTGTCCAACGCCGAGATTGCCGAGCAGCTGTGCCTGAGCCCCCATACCATCAAGAGCCATATCCACAATCTGCTGCGCAAGATCGGCGCTTCCAACCGCGCCGAAGCGGCGTTTCTGCTGCGCGGCCGGCTGGATTGGTCCGAGTCGTGTCACGCCTGACGCTCGGCCTGGCGCTGCTTGCGCTGCTCACCACGATGCAGGCGCAAGCGGCCACAGGGCAGGCTCAGACCGAGGCAGAGCTGAGCGGGCTGATCATCGACAACACCATCAGCCGCTTCGGCCATGATTTTCACCGCTATTTGAGTGCCAGATTGCAGGACGCGAGCGACCTCGACGCCGATCTGGTGGTTCGCGAGCGCCCGTCGGCTCGCTGGGGCAGCCTGGTCTGGGTGGAGTACGGGCAACGCACGGTTTACCGACGCTTCCTGCAGCCCAACGCGGCGGAAATCGAGCCGATCGCGGCACAGGCGGCGCAGCTCATTGTGGAGGAAATCAGCCGCAGCAAGCTCGAAAACCTGCTGCAGGACACCTTCGACATGGACCGCGATGAACTGTAATTCGCGCCAGGGATTAATCCTCCCGCCCATCGTGGCGCTGAGGTTTTGGCCCGTTCGATGGATGTTCAGCGGCTCGCTGCCAGTCAAGAATCCGAGCATCATTCCGAGGTGCCTGCATGGATCGTCTAGCGCTAATTCGCCGCGGCTTGCTCGCCGCGCTTCTGCTCATCGGCCACGCCTCCTCGCAGGCCGCCGACCTGCTGGACAACAGCGACCTTGCCGAGGGTCCGCTCAGGCTCGAATCGCCCGCCATGCTGGCGTTACCGCTGGACGGGCAAAGCGCACAAGTGCTGCAGCAAGGCAACGACAACCTGGCCGAGCTCAGCCAGATCGGTGACCGGCAACTGGCCGGCATCGTTCAGCAGGGCAGCGACCAGCAGGCCTTCATTCTGCAACAAGGCGAAAACCAGCTGGCCAGCATCCTTCAGGTCGGCCAAGGCAATCTCGCGAACATCAGCCAGATCGGCAGCGCAAACCAGGCCGCCATCGCCCAGATCGGCGCCAACAACAACGCCAGCATCGAGCAACTCGGCAGTGGCTTGAGTAGCAGCGTCATTCAATACGGAAGCGGCCAGCACGTTCAGATCGTGCAACATCAATAACCAGCCGACCAAAAAGGGACTTTGCCATGCGCAGCCGCCTGCCACTCTTCACACTCGCCGTGCTGCTGACCACAGCCCCATACCTGTACGCCGACAACCGCACCCTGATCGAACAGACCGGCAGCGACAACTTGGCCAGCGCTGAGCAGACCGGCGTGCTCAACGAAGCCGTGATCAGGCAGAACGGTTCGGGCAACGACGCTTCGGTCGCCCAGTTCACCGAGTCGAACCTAGCCAGCGTCGTGCAGGTCGGCAGTGACAACAACGTCGCCGTCTACCAGGGCCCTGAAAGCTATTTCGCAACGGCGGGCGTCTATCAACAGGGAACCGGCAACCGCGCCGAGGTCGACCAGATCTGGTACGCAAACGACCTCAAACTCAGCAGTGTCGGTGACGGCAACTTCATCTCCGCCACACAACAGGGCTTCGCCCAGGCCGAGGCCTATCAGATAGGTAACGACAACTCGGTGACGCTCACTCAGGACGGCGTCTACCACGGTACCCAGCTGGCCGTTTACCAGGTCGGCGACAACAACCTGGCCAACATCGACCAGGGCGATGCCGGCCAGTTGCAACTGGCCCAGAATGGCAACCGGAACAGTGCGCAGATCATGCAAAACACACTGTTCGGCGAAGTCGTTTTCCAGCAACTCGGTGACGATAATCGCCTGGCCTTGGAGCAGAGCGGGCGCGGCAACGGTTTCCGCGGCTCATCGGTTGGCAACGGCAACGATGTCGAACTGGTGCAATGGTTCGATGGCAACCAGGCCAGTGTCGTGCAGACCGGCGACGGCAACCTGGCCGACATTCGCCAGTTGGCCGAATACAACGAGGCTCGCATCAGCCAGGTCGGGACTGCGAACGCGGCCGCAATCACTCAAAGCGCCGCGAGCATGCACGCCGTGATCCAGCAGTCGGGCAGCGGCAACCAGGCCACCATTGTTCAGCAGTAGGTGTTCAGCAGTAAGCCGCATCGGCTAATCGCTCCGGCCATGAGTGCCCGCCCATGTTCACGCCCATCCTGGCAACCCTGATGCTGACCACCGCTGCCGCACCCGTCGAGGCGCGGCTGGAACTGAGCCCTGACAACGACCAGCTGCGCTTGCGGCTGTGCTTCAGCAGCGCGCAACCCCACCCACTGACCTATCAGCTCGAAGTGCTGACCCGCGGACGTGCCGGCACCAGCCGCAGCCGCCAATCGGGCAAGCTGGTCAGCGGGCCCGAGACACAATGCCCGCTGAATAACCGTCTAGGTTTGTCCGAAGACAGTCGAGTCGAGGCGACGCTGACCTGGGTTGTCGATGGCGAAGAACAGACACCCCTGCACCAGGCCTATCCCGCTATCCAACCGTCCGGCCCGGCATCCTCCCCGGAGCCAGTCCTGCCGCCGTCGGAAGGGCCTCGCCCTCCCGATGAATTGTTCGTCAGCGCCGATTCAGACCTGCGATAGCCGCAGCGACTCGCTGCGCGCAAGGCGGCGGCCGACCTCGATACCCTTCAGCTCGACGTAGTGATACGTGAAGGTCGACACGGCCAGCACCATCGCCAGCTCCAGCAGCGTGAGCAGGTCGTCTATCAACTGGCTGCCCGAACTGATGTAACGCATGATCTGGTCGCTGTCCGGTTGCTGCAGGATGACCGTGTAGTCCGTTCCGGTGAGTTTGGACAACACCACCGCAGCGCTGGTGAAGGCGAAGATCACCGCCGCGTGGGTCAGGTAGATGGAGAACGAAAGCTCCCCCAGACGCGCAAAGCCGCGCCGCTGCAACAGCTGTGAGACCACGCCGCGCTCGTTGGCGAACACCAGCACCACCACGCAGAACAGCAGGCTGGCGAGGATGCCCTGATGCGGCGTTTCATGGGTGAGCGTGCGGTACACCAGCAGCAGGCAAAGCACTTCCAGCACATTGAAAAACGGCTGGTCATCCATGCGGCTGATGGCCGGCTCCAGACGCCGATAGAGCTGGTAGGTCAGCGCGCCGGCAAAGAAGCACGAAGCGCCACGCCAGATGAACGGCTTGATCACGTCCAGCTCGACGTACAACGCGGCGAAAGACACCAGCGTGGCCAACGCCAGTACCTGCCCGCAATAACGCGGCGCCCACAGCAGCACCAGGCCCAGCAGCATGTACAGGTAGTACTCGATGCTGATGCTCCAGGCTGGCGTATTGAACGAGAGGCTGTTGAAGCTGCTGATCCAGCTTTGCAGTAGCAAGGCGTTGGGCAGGATTTCGCTTGGGGCGGTCTTGCCGCTGAATGCCGGGTCGTTGAACGAGAATCCATGGTGTTCGGCAAAGAGCTTGCCGAACTCCAAGCCGATGAAAACCACCAGCATCAGCAGATGGAGCGGGTACAGGCGAAACGTCCGGCTGATGACGAAGCGTTTGAGCGTCTGCGGGCCGAACTCGCGGGTCCCGTAGGCATGGAACATGACGAAACCACTCAGCACGAAGAAGAACTCGACGAACAGATCAGCGTGCCGAAAAAGACTGAGCTCGGAGAAACTCAGCAATATCTGGGTATGGAACAACACCACCGCAACCGCACAAACACCGCGAAAACTATCCAGTACGACAAAGCGTTTCATTCCTTTCACCTTGCTCGACATCCAGTCACATACGCTGCGCGAGGGCCGCACAACAACACTGGTCAACGGAGATAAGCGCGGGGAACCCGCGTCATACTGAGATCAATTAGCCATCAAAAGAGTTCCGATGGTTCCGGAACGCCGCTGCATTAAATCCAGGCGCGCCAATGTGTAGACGAGGTTGCGGTTTACCCGTACGGTCCAAGCCTTACGTCAGATGCCGAGGTCCCCTTGCCACGCTGGTACCACCTGTCGTCGCTGCTCCGCGCCGTTGTCGTTCTGGGCGCTGCAGCCCTCCTCGCCTTTGGTGTGATTGCGTATCTGGAACGCAACACCTTTGCCCGCTTCGATACCTTGCAGGGCCCGCAAGAACGCAGCCGGATTGCCGCCGATACCCGCACCGATTGGCGTCTTTATCAGAACGGTTCGGCATCGCGACTGGCGATACTGCTGACCGACGAGAACTCCGCCTGGCTGGGCCTGGCGCATGGCCTGAAGAGCATCGGCGTGCCCTTCACCATCACCCGGGACGCGGCGCAGGCTACCCGACACAAGGTGGTGCTCGCCTACCCGACTCTTTCGGGCCGTCATCTCGACGAGCAAGCGCTCGTTGCACTACGCCGGCATGTGACGCACGGCGGAACACTGGTCGCGACACAGGTGCTCGGTGGGGGGCTGCAGGACTTGTTCGGCTTCGCTGCGGTAAGCGAGTCGCGCAGCCATCACCGTATCGATTTTATCGACGATGCCGCCGCTACGGAGCCATCCTTGGCCTGGTTGAACCACCCGCACGAGCGGTCGGTTCTGCTCGGCAATCCGGACAATCCCGACGCCTGGATGGGGACCCAGGTCTATGAGGGCGCCGACACTGTGCTGGCACGGTTCGACGACGGCTCGCCGGCGCTGGTCCGCCGGGCGGATGCCAGCGGCGGTGCGGCCTATGCACTTGGCTTCGATCTAGGCTTCTTCATCATGCGTGCCCACGGCGATCGAAACGACCAGGGGTACCGCAGCTACGCCAACGGCTACGAACCTTATGTGGACGTCTGGCTGCGCTGGATCCGCGAGCTGTACCACTAGCGCGAGCCGCTGGCGGTCACGCTGGAGGCCGCGCCAGAGGGCAAACGCCTCGCCGCAGTGGTGAGCTTCGATGTCGATTATGTGGATTCGATGGAACACCTGAAGGCGTATCAGGACCTGCTTTTGCAGCTGGAGGTGCCCGCAACGTTCTTCATTCAGACCAAGTACTACCGCGACTTCCAAGATGAAGGCTTCTTCAACGACCGGACGCTCGGGATGATCGACAGCCTGCAGCGATCCGGGATGGAGATTGCCAGCCACTCCGTCAGTCATTCGGATATGTACGCGTCGGTCCCCATCGGCGATGGGCAGGAAGCCTATCCGGGTTACCAGCCTCGCGTGAAAGCGCCGGGTGACACCCGTAACGCCAGCGTGCTGGGCGAGCTGCGGATCAGCAAATTTCTGCTCGAACATCTGAGCGATGCCGAAGTGGTTTCATTTCGGCCGGGCTATCTGGCCACCCCTCCGAGTCTGCCCCAGGCGATGGAGGCTTCGGGGTATCGTTTCGGTTCCTCCGAAACCGCCGGCAACGTCACCACTCACCTGCCCTACCGCGCCAATCACGACCGTCTATACGGACGAGAAACCTCCATTTTCGAATTCCCGATTGCGGTGGAAGACGAAATTGCCCCTGTCATGGATCAGCGCGACAACGACGCAGTTTTGCTGGCGCGCCAGATTGCCCGCTATGGCGGGAGTTTCGTCATTCTCGTCCACCCCAACGAAATCGAGCACAAGTATCGCTTTTTGGAGTCAGTCATTCCGCAGCTGCAGCCCTTCACCTGGTTCGGCACCCTGGCGCAGCTCGGCGGTTGGTGGTCCGCCCGTGATCAGTTAGAGATAGACGTGAGTCGCGAAGGCGCCGAGACGGTCATCGATCTGACAGCCACCGCCCCCATCGACGGCCTCAGCCTGCAATTGCCAATGAACTTGAAGCTGAGCCGTTCTGAAGCGACGGCGGAGGCGCTCGAAGACAATCGCCTCTTGATCAAACATCTACCTGCGGGCATTACCCGGATCAGCCTCCAATAGCAGACAGCCGGCCACGACGCCTGCCATCCATCGCCTGCCCGGAACCGGAAGCGGGGCCATGGCTTCTACCGAGCCAACCCACAGTTGCCGCTACCGAGGAGATCCGATGCGCATTTCTCTTAAACCCTTGCACGAGCAGGTCATCGTCATCACCGGCGCTTCCAGCGGCATCGGCCTGGCGACTGCCCGCCTCGCCATCGAAAGGGGTGCCCGCGTGGTGCTGGTGGCGCGCAACGAAGAAGCCCTGCTCGACATCGAGCGCGACCTGAATGCCGGTAGCCGCGTGCTTCACGTCATGGCTGACGTCGGCGAGCGCGCGCAGCTGGAACGGGTCGCCAGCGAGACGATCGCCCGCTTCGGTGGCTTCGACACCTGGATCAACAACGCCGGCAGTTCGGTCTGGGGGCGCTTCGACGAGGTCAGCGACGAAGATCACCAACAGGTGATGCAGACCAACTTCTGGGGCACGCACTACGGCTCCTCCATCGCCGTCAAACACCTGCGCGACAAGGGCGGTGCGCTGATCAACATCGGCAGTGTCGAGTCGGCCAATGCGCTGCCCTTCCACAGCAGCTACAGCGCCAGCAAGCATGCGATCAAGGCCATGACCGACGTGCTGCGGGTGGAGCTGCAGAAGTCGCGCACGCCGGTGTCGGTCACGCTCGTGCGTCCCTCCTCGACCGACACGCAGTTCATGGACCACTCCAAGAACTACCTGCCCAGCGCGCCGGTATTTCCGCCGCCCGTCTACGCACCCGAAGTCGTCGCCCGCGCGATCCTCCATGCTGCCGAGCACCCGCAGCGCGACGTCTACATCGGCAATGCCAAGCTGCTTTCGCGGCTCGCGCAGAACGCGCCGCACCTAGCCGACTGGATCAACCGCACCTTCGTCTACGACACCATCAAGAGCGGCCGCCCGGATCGACACCCCCGCGGCGCGCTCCATGCCAGCGACGTCGGCAGCGCAGGTGACGGCAGCGCCAGCGGCAGCTATCCCGGCATGGTGCTGACGCGCAGCCTGTACACCCGTGCCACGCAGCATCCGCTCGCGACCACCGCTGCGGTGGCCGTGGGCGCGGCGGCGTTGGTCGCCTTGTTCGGGCGTCGCGGGCGCTAGCGGATCGATGGCGCAGCCAGCTTGCACCGGCTGCGCCATCGTTCAGCTCAGGTTCAGCCAGGGTTCAGGAGCCGTTCAGCGCCCCGCAGGCAGGATGGAGACGTAAATTTTCCACGCCTGCAAAGGAGCGACACATGAACAAGCTGCACACCCTGGCCATCGCCACCACCCTGAGCGTTTTCACCCTCGGCGCCCAAGCCGCCGACAATTTCGCCGGCCTCACCTGGGGCAAGAGCACCGTCAACATGGATCGCTCCAGCAGCCTGAAGCAGAACATGCCGGGCGCGAACCGCTTCGATGACACCTTCAAGAACAGCGGCACCTGGGGCATCCGTGCCGGTCAGATGACTGACGAGGCGCGCTACTATGCCACCTACGAAAACGTATCCGACGACTACGGCAGCTCGCTCAAGCTGCGTCAGCAGAACCTGATCGGCAGCTACGACATGTTCCTGCCGATCGGTGAAACCACCCGCCTGTTCGGCGGTGCCAGCGCCGGGCTGACCAAGCTCGAAAACGAGTCCAGCGGCTACAGCCGCGACAGCGACATCGGTTACCTGGTGGGTCTGCAGGCCGGTGTCCTGCAAGACGTCGGCAATAACACATCGATCGAAGCCGGTTACCGTTACCTGCGCAGCAATGCCGGTACCGAAGTCTCCGAGCGCGGTGTCGGCAAGATCGGTTCGATCGACCTGCATAGCACCAAGCAGGCCTACCTCGGCGTGAACTACAAGTTCTAAGCTGCACGCTTGCATCGACAGGAACACGGCCGGGGATTGTCCCGGCCGTCTGCATGACAGGAGCCGCCCATGAAAGTGCTGGTGGTGGAAGACGAGGCGCTGCTGCGCCACCACCTACTGACTCGCCTGAGCGAAAGCGGGCACGTGGTCGACGCGGTCGCCGATGCCGAAGAAGCGCTATACCAGACCCGCGAGTTCAATCATGACCTCGCGGTGATTGATCTCGGCCTGCCGGGCATCTCCGGCCTGGACCTGATCCGCCAGCTACGCAGCAATGGCGAGCGCTTTCCCATCCTCATCCTCACCGCGCGCGGTAACTGGCAGGACAAGGTCGAAGGCCTGGCCGCCGGCGCCGACGACTACGTGGTCAAACCCTTCCAGTTCGAGGAACTGGAGGCGCGGCTCAACGCGCTGCTGCGACGCTCGTCCGGCTTTACCCAGGCGAGCATCGAGGCCGGCCCGTTGAAGCTCGACCTCAACCGCAAGCAGGCAATGGTCAATGACGAGCCCCTGCCGCTGACCGCCTTCGAGTACCGCATACTCGAATACCTGATGCGTCACCAGCAGCAGGTGGTCGCCAAGGAACGCCTGATGGAGCAGCTCTACCCGGACGACAACGAGCGTGACGCCAACGTCATCGAAGTGCTGGTCGGCCGGTTGCGGCGCAAACTGGATGCCCACGGCGGGCTGAAGCCCATCGATACCGTTCGTGGCCTGGGCTATCTGTTCACCGAGCGCTGCCGATGAGTCGTCGCTGGGGCCGTTGCCTGGTGCTGGCAAGAGCCGCACGTAACGGCAGTATGTCGCTGCGCCTGCGGCTGATGTTGGGGGCAACCGGCCTCGCCGTCCTGTTCATGCTCGCCCTGCTTCCGGTGATACAGGCCGCGTTCAGCCTCGCCTTCGAGCGTATCATTGAGGAGCGCCTGGCGGCCGACGCCAACACCCTGATCACCGCGTCACGCATCGAAGGCGGCCGGCTGATCATGCCGGATCGGCTGCCCGATGAAGAGTTCGATCTGCCCGATGCCAAGCTGCTGGGCTATATCTACGATCCGCAAGGCAAGAGACTCTGGCAGTCACGTTCGGCCGAGGACGAAAGCATCGACTACCAACCGCGCCTGAACGACCACATCACCGAATTCAGGCGGGTCCGCGACGCCGACGGTGTCGAGTACTTCGTCTACGACGTCGAGCTGCGCCTGACCGATGACGAACGCCAGGCGTTCAGCTTCGTCACCATGCAACCCACCAGCGAATATCGCAGCCTGTTCGAAGAATTTCGTCGCCAGCTCTACCTCTGGCTCGGCGGCGGTCTGCTGGTATTGCTGACGCTGCTCTGGCTGGGCCTGACCTGGGGCTTCCGCTCGCTGAAACGCCTCAGCCATGAGCTCGATCAGGTGGAGGCGGGCCGGCTGGATCGACTCAGCGACCAGCATCCACGTGAGCTCCTGCGCCTGACTCGCTCGCTGAACCGGTTGCTCGATGGTGAACGCCGCCAGCGCGAGCAGTACCGCAATTCCCTCGGCGATCTGGCCCACAGCCTGAAAACGCCGCTGACCGTTCTACAAAGCGTCGGCGAAGTGATCAGTACCCAGCCGGACAACCGCGAGCAGTCCCGCGTCATGCGCGCCCAGATCGAGCGCATGAGCCAGCAGATCGGCTATCAACTGCAACGTGCGAGCCTCGGCCAGAGCGGCCTGGTGCGCCACCGGGTTGCGCTGCAACCGTTGCTGGTTCGCCTGTGCAGCACGCTGGACAAGGTCTACCAGGACAAACGCGTGCAGGTCGAGCTGCAGATCCCAGCAAAGGCCACCCTGCCGCTGGAGCAGGGTGCGCTGATGGAGCTGCTCGGTAATCTGCTGGAAAATGCCTACCGGCTTTGCCTCCACCAGGTGCGCATCAGCCTAAAGCAGCATCCCGACCATCTGATGCTGAGCATCGAAGACGATGGGCCCGGCGTCCCGGTCGACCAGCGCGCGCGCATTCTGCGCCGCGGAGAACGACTGGACGCCCAGCACCCAGGTCAGGGCATCGGCCTGGCGGTGGTAAAGGACATCATCGACAGTTACGACGGCGAGCTCAGGCTGGATGACTCCGAGCTCGGCGGCGCGGCGTTCCGACTTTGCCTGCCGCTCGACTGACAGGACAACACGCTCTGCCGATGGATGCCGGCTCCTGGTACCGGCTGCTACAGTTGCAGCTCCGCCCTTCTACCGGATAAGAAAGATGTCACTGGACGACAACAAACGCCTGGTCCGCCAACACATCGAACTGACCTGGAACCGTGGGCACCTGGCGCTTGCCGAGCAGTTGCACAGCAAGGATTTTCTCTACAAGAGCTCCTTCGTCGGCCACCCGATGGCCAGCCCCGCGTTTGCCGCGATGGTCGCCGAGATTCGGAGCGCCATGCCCGATCTCGAAGTGGTCGTCGAAGAGTGCATTGCCGAGGGCGACAAGGTGGTGACCTGGAGCACCCTGATCGGGACCATCGAAACACCCGCGTTCGGCTACCCGCCCAGCGACAAGGTGCTGAGCATTTCCGCGATGGCGTTCTGGACCCTGACGCCTGGCCAGCAGATTCGCGAGATTTGCACCATGTTCGACATGGAAAGCTTCCGCGCCCAGCTCGGCTTGGCAACGCGCACCTACGCCGAGAAAGCCTTGCCCTGACGGTCCAGTCGGCATGGCGGCGATCGCAACCGCCAACCCAGCCGCGGCAACTAACAACAGGGCAAGCTGCTAACAACTATCGATTTAATTGAATTAAATTATTGGCTGATTTAATCAATAGCCCCGCCGCCAACGAATATCACAGCCGTCGATTTGTACTATTGATACGCTCGCGTTTGTCCAATTCGTCTTCGTCCGTAGCATAGGTCCCGTACCCAACTACTACCGAGGACATCCTCATGAAAAAGCTCATTGCAAGCGTAATTCTGGCCGGCGTCGCATCGACAGCCTTCGCGATACCGCCAAGCCATCCGCAACCCATCGTGGGCGAAGCGCAGGGCGCCTCGACCGTGCAGGCACCGATATCCGGCGATCGCACCCTTTCGGAAAGCAGCTTCGATCGCACACCACTGGGTGAACAACTTGCTGAAGACGGCTTCGATCTCACCCCGATCTGTGGGCAGATTGCAGAAGACGGCTTCGACTTCACGCCGCAAGCAGACCAGGTCGCTGAAGACGGATTCGATCTGACGCCCCAAGCGGATCAAGTGGCGGACGATGGTTTCGAACGTACTCCGCTCGGACAACTGCTCGCGGAAGATGGTAGCGATCGTACCGGACTCGGTACGGTCTGAATGTAACGCTTCAATTCAAGGCGCCGTAGGCGCCTTTTTTGTTTTGCGGCCATAAACTACCCGCTGAACTATTAGTCTCAATGCTCGCCTTGTAACAACTCTTAAGACATGCTAACCACCAAGCAAGTTAATAACAACGCTTGGACTAAAGTGTTGATGTTGGGGATACTCGAAAATAGCTTTCCGCAATAAACAAGCGATCACGCTGCCTATTTCCCGATGAAGCTAATCACCTGACCGACGCCAGAACGCCGGCACGCACAAGGACACCCGCCAGAAGGCGTTCCGTGGAGGGTTGATCGGCCTGCTCCAAAGGCGACGGTGGTCGCCCGGCGGACCTGTTAAGGACGAGTTCGATAACTGCGTGACATCGACAAGGCACTGGTCACCTGCGTCAGGTGACCGTTAGCCGTCCTGTCGAGGCACGGATTTATCAGCGTGGCAGCGATCAAGCCGAGAAGAAATAACGGGTGAGATGGAAGAATACCGGCGCGGCGAAACACACCGAGTCCATCCGATCTAGCATGCCGCCGTGGCCTTTGATCATGGTGCCCCAGTCCTTGGCTTGCAGGCTGCGCTTGATCGCCGAGAGCGTCAGGCCGCCCAGAAAACCCATCACCACGATCACGAAGGACATGGCCATCGACTGGTAGAAGCTGAACGGTGTGAGCCAATACATGCCGCCGCCCGCCAGCATTGCCGCCAAGCCGCCGCCGACCAGCCCTTCTATCGTCTTGGAGGGGCTGACGATAGGCGCAACCTTGGTTTTTCCGAACAGTTTCCCGAACACGTACTGCAGCACATCGCTGATCTGAACGACGAACATCAGGTAGAACAGCAGCAGGGCGTTCTGCCCTTCAAAGCCTTCGAGATCGAGAATGAGCAGCGCCGGTGCGTGGCTGATGCAGTACACCGTGATCATGACGCCCCATTGAATCTTGGCCGCGCGCTCGAGAAAGCCATCGGTTTCCTGCGACAGCACGGCAATCGAAGGCAGGAACAGGAAGGCATAAACCGGAATCAGCAGCGTGACCATCGAATACCAGTGAATACCGATGAACACGTACTGCAAAGGAATGAGGATAAAGAAGGCTGCGAACAAGGCGTTGTGATCGCCCAGACGGGTCGGCGTCAACGTGATGAACTCTCGCAACGCGAACAGCGATATGAACGCGAACAGCACGACCGTCGCCGTGCTGCCCAGCAGGTACGAAGCGACGAAGATCGCGATCATCGACCACCAGGCGTTGATTCGTAGATTCAGATTGTCGACCGTTGCAATCGAGCCTTCCGACTTGGCGAAGCGCTTCAGAATCAGCCCCGTGACGGTGGCCACTGCCAACAGGGAAATGACCCCGGCCATCAGCACATAAAACTTGTTCTCGATCATTGGGCTAGCCTCACCACCGCTTCGCGGGCTCTGTTCAGGAAATCGCCGATCTCTTCGTTCTCTACAACCGCAAGCGGATCGCCGATCCGAATGGTGCAGATGATCGGCAGGGGCACGTGCTTGCCTTTCGGCATCGAGCGGTAAAGGTTGTCCAGATAGATGGGGACCAGGCGCGCTTGCGGAAACGCCTTGTGGAGCCGGTAAAGTCCGGATTTGAACTCGCCAGGAAGCGCCTGGAACCTGCGTGTCCCTTCCGGAAAGATGATCACCGAACAACCCTGTGCCATGGCCTGACGCACTGGCTCCAGAGGATCTTCGCCGTCCTTCGGTTGGCGATCGATAAGCACGGAGTTGAGCCCGCGCGTTGCGATGTATCGCAGGAACCTGTTCTTGCCCCAGTAATCGGCTGCCGCAAGGGGCTTGGTGTTGAGCCTCGCTTCCTTGGGCAGGGCTGCCATGATTGCCAGCGTGTCGATATGGCTGGCGTGATTGGCGAAATAGATGCGCTGACCGGACAGGTCTGGCGTGCTTTCGAAGCGAGCGCTGGCACCCAGCAGTAGTCGCAGAATCGAGATCAACAGGGTGGAAATCCACATCACGTCGCTTCCTTCAACTGACCGGCAACTGTTCGGGTGCGGGTGATACAGGTCACGACGGAACCAGCCGCGATGATGATCAGCGCTGCAAACAGGCCATGGTGCGTGGAGAACAAAAGGAACTCTGGGATATTCAGCGCCAGGCCAGCCGTCATGACCGCCATGCGATGCTGCTTGGCCATGGGACCGGCGAAGGTTTGCTTGAGCCCAAGCGATCCGCCAAATACCCGCACGTAGGCCGTCAAAGCGGCGGCAAGCGCGGCAAACCAGCCAAGCGAGGGTTCGGCGACCGCATAACCAAGCGTGACGATCAGCAGGCTGTCCGCGATGCGATCCGGAAACTCGTTGTACAGGCTGCCCAAGGCCGAGTGCTTGCCGCCTTCGATGGCCACCATCCCGTCGAGCAGGTTGCATACCAGCCTGAGCTGGATGAACACGATAGCCACAAGAGAAGCGAGGGCACCGGTAGACGTCAGCAGACTTGCAGCCGCCGCGGCCGCGAATCCGATACTCGCAACTGAAATTTGATTAGGGGAGATGCCTTGGTTGATCAAATACGTGGCAAGGTTCATTGCCCAACGCTGAGATCGAGATGTAACGGGTCTTCGGTTGTCTTGCATTCGGTGTTCCCTCACCTGGTAGTTATCGATATTTGAATTTACAGCGACGGCTGTATCTGGCTTCTATTGATAAAACAGTGCCCAGCCCAAGCCGGCTCGTTATACCGCGCAAATAAGCGGGACGTACTTATCTGCATATTTGCTTCTATACTTCTACCAACTTCCATATGGAATGCCGTACTTGTCGATATAGCGCTTGGTTTTTTCGTTGATCTTGTAAGCGTAGCGCCCTTCAGTCTTCCCTTGCGAAGGCCCGAGCGGCTCGATCTCCGCCTGCGCACGGGCTACCTTGACCGGCCTGTTGCATTCATCGCGGGTCCATACCTGCACAATACCGCCCGGTGCCAAACCCAGATGAAGAGCCGCTAAATAAAGGGCCGGTTGGTCTGGTGTTTCCGGGCAACGCCGATGAGTCGAGGTATGCATGAGCTGACGAGCTTCCTCGGGAATATCGATCCATACCCGATAGGTTTGCGGCTCCACTATGGATTGCCAACGGACATAGACTCGCTTGGGCAGGTCCGCGCCGACAACTCCATGAATACTCCCTGACTTGCCCCTCGGCCAACCTCTAGCCAGCTCAGTGTCATAGCCGTGATTACCAGTACCGATAATTCCACCAGTGCCATGATCGAAGAATTTGCCGTGGATATCCTCGACCCAGCTCGCCTCGACCCAACCGGTCATGTAAAGCGGCGCAAAGAATTCCAAACTCCACCATGGGTCCTTTGGATCATGTTCACCTGATAGTGGATCTATTGGCTGGCATCCCGATAGAGACAACAGCCCTACCAGAGCAAGAACAGTTCTAATCACAGTAAAGTCCATTCGGCTACGTGAGGATGGAATTGGCGCACGCCTCCGGCATTAGGCGCATTGAAGTAGATCAACTTAAGCCCACCAGAGCTTTTCTTTCCGAGTGGATTATTCCAATGTGCAGAAAAATGTATATAACGATGCTTTAGAACAGCTTCTTCGCGATCGGTCAGCCTATAGTCGCCGCGAGTGAAACGGTCGCATAGTTCCGCCAGTTCATCGGGAATAAGATACTGCGGTTCATCAGGAATATCGTCAAATCTAACGCCATGTCTTCTTGCCAACTCATGCATGACGCGCAGATAAACTCGCGATAACGCGCCACTGACCCGACGCTTGAGTTGCAGACCGGCATATACGCGCTTTTGCCGCGGCGCCAACCGATCCTGCGGATCTACCGGCAGCAACCGCGCCTCCGGGGTGACGATTTCCAGCATGGACGCCGGCCAGCCCGCGGCGATCATCCTCTGCCTGGCGTCGGCTGCGTCCTGGTAAATTGAGGTTGTCGTCACATCGACGCGCTGACCTACCACCAGCGCCTGCATCGGGGCGACCAGCACTCGCTCTTCGGCGTCGTCCAGGTAGCCACCGCCGATGTCCGAGTGCACGCCCGGCAAGATGATTTCAGGATGATCCGGGCTGACCTCGCTCAGTGGAAAGTTGGCACGTATCTCGTCGCGTGCCACCAACTGGACCACGTTCGCGAAGTACTTGCTCGGCAGATACAGGTTCAACCCCGGTGCGGTAGCGCTTCTGACGTTACCCAGATTAGCCAAGCCGCCCACCGAAGCGACGGTATCGAACAGGCCGATAAAACCGATGTTGATGTCATATCCGTAGCGGTCGATGAAATTCTTGCTGAAAGCGCGCGCTTTACCTTGCAAAGCCGCACCGAGCGGACCCTGCCGGCCTTTGACCACTTCGTTGGCGAAATGCCTTGCCGCTGCGGCACCGCGGCTGAAACCAAAGGCATCGAAGGTCAGCGCAGTAATGTCACCGCCAGGATTTGCCTCCCTGGCACGGCCGATAGCCGCGCCGATCATGGTAAACGCCCGCTGAACGCAGTTGCGAACGCCGGTAGCCCCCCGGCCCATGGCATAACCCAGTGCGCTGTCTTCCTCACCGCTCTGCGTACCGATACCTTCGACATAAACACTCAGCGAAACATGTTTCTGCGGGCCTGCATCTTCGGCGTCGGTCTGATCGACGTGCAGGCTCATGAGCTTCCGCACATTGGTCACATCATTCCCATAGCTGCTATCCGGCTCAGCCATATAGGGCTTGCAGTTGGAATCCAGATCCTCGGCCGCTATCGGGTGATGAGCGCCACATGCCAGGCCGAGCGCGGCGTTGGTGGCGTTATTGAGGGTGCCATCGAAGAACACGCCGATACGCAAGGCCAGCTTGATCTTCTCGGGTGATGTGGCCGGTTGGCTGCCGTGTCTCTCGTATTCAGCCCAGCGCTCGGCATGGATATCGACGGGCTGGGCGTCCTTCAGCTCGGCGTCGCGCTTGGTCCTGGGGATATTGGGTACGTAACCGCTCATTGTTTCCACCATCCTTGGTTGGAAGTTTTCCGCTCGTATATAGGCGGCGATTGGCGTCATCGGGACACGTCTCGCCCCGCCATGGCCGCCAGTAGGACTGAGCGTAGTGATCGTATCAAGCGCGTCGGTCACAAAGTGCGCAGCTGGCGTTGCGGTTCTGCGCCGTATCCTGCATCAGACGCACGGAGCTGCCTTTGCTTGGCGACGGATATCTTTCCGGAAGGCGCAACCGGAACGCGTTAATCGGCCTCGGCTGCCAAGCGCCACCGTCGCCCCGATTTCTGCAGCGGACGCCCCTTCCAAGTGCAAAAAATCTCCGTATAGTGCGCCGTCGCCTTCGGATGTGCCGACCTCACAAGGTCTGGCGCGTGCTGAAGGCCAGGGCATGATCCTTGCCTGACTTATGCCGCAGCCCATCACCCCGGCGCTGCGTTTGCCGAATGCCCTATCCGGGTGGCCGGCCTGATGCTGGAGATACACCATGTCTACCGAACCCGTCACCCTGATGGTGGCCCGCCGCGTGCGCGATGGCCGCTACCACGATCTACTCGCCTGGCTACACGAAGGCGAACAGCTGGCCGCGGATTTTCCCGGCTACCTCGGCTCCGGCGTGCTGGCCCCACCGCCTGGTGACGACGAATTCCAGATCGTCTTCCGCTTCGCTGACGAACAGACCCTCGACACTTGGGAGCATTCGGCTTCGCGCCGGGCCTGGCTGCAACGTGGCAGTGAATTGTTCGGCCAGCCCTATGAGCACCGCGCCCGAGGTATCGATGCCTGGTTCGGCGGTACGGACAGCCCACCGCCGCCGCGCTGGAAGCAAAGTGTAGCGATCTGGCTGGCGTTCTTTCCGGTCTCGCTGCTGTTCAACGCGCTGTTCGGCAACCTGCTCGGCGAGCTCAGCCTGGTGGCGCGCATACTGCTCAGCACCTTGGCCCTGACCCCGCTGATGACCTACCTGTTCATACCACTGTCCACGCGCCTGCTGGCGTCCTGGCTGCACGCCCCGCGTCGCCCGCAAACGCCTGCTACGAAACAGCCGGTCTCCGCCCGCTGATCGGATGAAAGCAAAAAGCCATCAAAAAGCATTGCCGCCATTCGTCTGACGTCATTAAAGTGCCACCACGGCGCGCCGACAACTTGCCCGTCCTCAGCCAGCACTGCTCGACAACCGTCGAGCTGAACTGTCGGGCGTCCGGCATCGCCACGCTTAGCCGGCCTCAGCGAGTCGATCCAGGCAAGGACACAGTGGATGGAGCAATCGATGAACAACATGATCCCGGCTTCGCCTCAGGTGCGGCGCCTCTGCGGTGCCGTCCTGGTCGCCGCCAGCTTGCTGGTTCCCGCACCGGCGGTGCGCGCTGCACAAACCCTGACCCTGCTGAACTGGGAGGAATATCTGAGCGAGGCGGTGATTGAGCGCTGGCAGGCCGAAACGGCCGTGACCATCCAGCAGATCTATTTCGACAGTGGTGACAAACGCGACGAGGTACTCGCCAAGCCGGAGCACCAGATAGACCTGGCGCTGACCGAGCGAATCAGTTCCGGCCGCTTCGGCGAGCGCGCCCTGCTCGACCCCATCGAGGATAAGAAGCTGCCGAACCTGCGCCACGTCTCAAAGCGCTGGCGAGACAGTTGCGGCCCCTACAGCATTCCCTATCTGTGGGGGACGCTGGGTATCGCTTACCGCATCGATCGCCTCGATCACGCGCCGCGATCCTGGGCCGAACTGCTGAAGCCGGCCGAGAGCCAGACGCCGCACATCATCATGATGGAAGACCACGAAGACGTCCTGGCCGCGCCGCTGATCTACCAGCAGCATTCGATCAATACCTCCAGCAATGACGAACTCAGGGCGGCCTTCGCCATGCTTCAGGGGCAGTCGAGCACGGTACTGACCTACGAATACGCGATCACCTCGCTGCGAGACCCGCGCCTTATCGACCAGGCTGACATGGCCCTGGCCTACAGTGGCGACCAGCTGGTACTCAACGAGGTCGAGGGCATCGAGGGAGAGCCCTGGCGCTATGTGGTCCCAGACGAAGGCACCCTGCTCTGGGTCGACTGCCTGTCGATCCCGGCCAATACGCCGAACAAGGCGCTGGCCTATCGCTTCCTGAATTTCATCAGCGACCCCGAGATCGCCGCGCTGAACGCCGCGCAACTTGCCGTCGCCACCCCCAACGCCGCGGCTCAGGCGTTGTTGCCCGAGGCGATTCGGCAAGATCCGAGCATTTACCCGCCTGAAGAGGTACTGGGACGCAGCCAGGTCTACGAGTCGCGCCCCCTGGAAGCGACGCAGACACGGCGGCGCATCATCAGTGCGCTGATAAACGCCCATGACGCTCGGTAAACGCGCCCTGCTGGTGATCTTCCCGGTCATTCTGATCATCCAGCTACTCGCCGCGACCACCGCCTACCTGACCCAGCGAGCCTCGTTGCTGGGCCTCGAACAGGCACGCCTGACGCAGCAGCTGTCAGCCTTGAAGTCCGCCTACATGGATTACGAGGCGTTCAGCCGCAGCGTGCTCTACTCGATCATCGACAGCCAGGCACTGCGGCTGTTTCTCCGTGAGTCCAACACCGCCTACCGCAACGAGACGCTCGGCCTGCGCATTCAGCAAAGCATCCGCTCGCTCTCGACCAGTCGGCTGTCGTTCGTCTCCTTCGCCATCGTCCAGCCCGATGGCGCCGTGGCCTACTATTTCGAAAGCAGCCTGTCGCCATTCGCCACCATCAACACCCGACAGCAGCAGGTAATCCTCGACGCCAGGCGTGCAACGGATCCCGGCGAGATGACCTACCTGGCCGACGCCGACGGCGGGCCGCTGTTGCTCAATACCGATTTCCTTCTGTCAGCCTCCAACAGCCGCCCGCTGCCCAGCCAGCGTGAGGCGGCCTTCGCCCTGCAGCTGGCCGTACGGCCGGAGCGCCTGCTCAGCCTCAAGCAGCGTCTAGAACAGGAATACGGCGCGGCGGTGGAAATCGCCCCGAACCTGCCGCCCGCGCCTGGCGGGTTGTCGGCCGAGGTCGAACTGTCGCGCTCGCTGCATGCGCGGCTGACCCCAGCGCCAGATTACATCGCCGACCGGCTGTGGACCCTGAGCCTGGCGTTCATCATTGGCGGCTCACTGATCGGCCTGATCACCATCGGCCTGTTGCTGCTGCTGATTCGTCGCTATGTCACCGACCCGATCAGCCAGCTGGACAGCCAGCTCACCGACCTGCTGCTGTGCCGCCGCGACGCTCTCGATGAACCCAGCGACGGCGGCGAGATCGGCCGGTTGACGTTGAACATGAAGACGCTCCACGAGCGCAACACGGCGGCACTGCAACGCATCCAGGACATCTCCTGGACCGACAGCCTGACCCTGATCAGCAACCGCGCCCACTTCAGCGTGCAGGCCAGCACCATGTACGACCAGTGCATGCAGAGCGGCCGACAACTGGCCCTGCTGTTTCTCGACCTGGACAATTTCAAGCAGGTCAACGACCAGCACGGCCACGATGCTGGCGACGCGCTGCTGAAGATCTTCGCCAAACGGGTACAGGGCGTGCTCCAGCGCCATCATCGAGCCCATCCGAACACCGAAACGGCGTTTGCCCGCTTGTCCGGTGACGAGTTCGCCGTCCTGCTGATGGCCGACCCCGACAGTGACAGCCTGCCGAGCCTGACCGACGCCATACTCGCGCTATGCCGCGGTGGCTTCGCGCTGGACGATCGTCTCTTCCCCGTCAGCGTCAGCATCGGCACGGCGTGGTACCCGGCCGATGCCGACTCCATCACCCAATTGCTGACCCGTGCCGACACGGCGATGTACCAGGCGAAAGCCGAGGGCAAGAACGTCGCGGTGGCCTTCTCGGCCAAGCTGGAACAGCGCAACCAGCGCATCCGCCTGGTCGAAGACCAGTTGCGCCAGCTCGACGGCGACCAGCAATTCCGCCTGGTCTACATGCCGGCGGTGGATCGCGAGGGGCGGGTCGTCAGTTGCGAGGTGCTGCTGCGCTGGCATTCGCCGCTACTGGGCACGGTATCGCCGGGCGAATTCATCCCCATCGCCGAGCGGGCGGGGCTGTTTCCGAAAATCGACAGCTGGGTGATCGACCATGCGCTGGCGGGCTATCCGGAACTGGTCAGGCTGTTCGGCGAGGGGGTGATCCTGGCGATCAACGTGTCCTCGGCACAGCTGACCGATGACCGCCTCTGCGATTACCTGATCGAGCGCGCCGCGCATTACGGCATCTGCTCCAGCCGCATCGAGATCGAGCTGACCGAAACCTACGCCGCCGAGCTTAGCAACCACACCATGGCGGTGGTGCGCGCCATTCGCATGGCCGGTTTCCGCGTGGCCATCGATGATTTCGGCGTCGGTTACACCTCGATCCAGCAGCTGCTCGAATACCCGGCCGACACCATCAAGCTGGACATGGCCATCATCGAGCGCCTGACCCGCCCTGACATGCAGGAGAGCCTCGGGGCGATCGTCGCGTTCTGCCAGGCCCAGGGCAAGCGGGTCAATGCCGAAGGCGTGGACACGCTGGAAAAGCAGTCCGCGCTACTGCGCGCCGGCTGCGACCTGTTCCAAGGCTACCTGATCTCGCCGCCGCGCTCGGTGCCGGCACTGGCCGAGTGGGTGGCCGTCCGCGATCGCTCGCAAAGCGGGCTGCATCTCCAAGCATTGCACGCGCCGACGCTCGCCCCGAGCTGAGCCGCGCCAGCCGCGATGCACAGCGCGGGTCGGCCAGCAGGGATCAGTCCTCATCCCGCTCCTGTTCGCCCAGACGCCGGTACAGTGTGCGCCGGCCGATGCCGAGCAGGGCGGCCGCACGGCGCTTGTTGCCTTCGACCCGCTCGAGCACGTGGCGGATATAGCGCATCTCCAGCTCATCCAGCGTCGGCAGCAGCGGCCCGTCGATCATCAGCCCGAGCAGCGCATGGGCATCCGCCTCCGGCGCGGTTTCCTGATAGCTGGCAATGCGCGTCGGCAGATGTTCGAGTTCGATGTTGCGCCCGTGGCAGAAGGTGACGGCGCGCTCCATGGCATTTTGCAGCTCGCGTACGTTGCCGGGGAACGGATAGCGCCTGAGCTGCTCCAGCGCCGCGCGCGACAGCCCGCGCACCGGACGGCCGTCACGGGCGGCGAAGTGCGCGACGAAGCCGGCGGCGAGCAGCTCGCGGTCTTCCTCGCGGTCACGCAGCGGCGGCACCTGCAAGATGAACGTCTCGAGGCGGAAGAACAGGTCTTCACGAAACGACTCGCGCCCGGCCGCGGTTTCCAGCGGCCGGTTGCTGGCGGCGATGATGCGCACATCCACGCTCAACTCACGCTCGCCACCCACCGGGCGGATGGTGCCCTCCTGCAGGACTCGCAGCAGCTTGGCCTGCAGCGGCATCGGCATCTCGCCTATCTCGTCGAGAAACAGGGTGCCGCCGTCGGCCTGCTGGAACAGCCCCCGGTGGGCACGATTGGCCCCGGTAAAGGCGCCCGCGGCATGCCCGAAGAACTCGCTTTCCAGCAGCTCGGCCGGTAATCCTGCGCAATTGATCGCCAGAAACGGCCGCTGCGCCCGATCACTTTCGGCGTGCACGGCGCGGGCGACCAGTTCCTTGCCGGTGCCGCTCTCGCCAATCACCAATACCGGACCGGCCGCGCGCGCCAGCTGGCGGATCTGATCGAACAGGCTGCGCATCACCCGGCTGCGGCCGAGCATGCCGTGAAAGCGATCATCGCTGAGCAGTTGCTGGAAGCGCCGCACCTCGTCACGCAAGTGGCGCGTCTCCAGCGCGCGCGAGACGGCCAGGCCGAGATGTTCGAGGTCCAACGGCTTGGTGAGAAACTCGTCGGCGCCCTCCTTGAGCGCCGCGACGGCCTGCTGAATGCTGCCGAATGCGGTGATCACCAAAAACGCCGGCGCCGCCTGCATCGCCTTGACCCGCCGCAGCAGCGCCATGCCGTCGGCACCCGGCAGGCGCAGGTCGCTGACCACCAGGTCCGGCTCCCAGCTTTCCAGCAGCGGCACCGCGTCTTCGGCGCTGGCCACGGAGCGCACCTGCAGGGCGCGATCCTCCAGCTCTTCGACCAGCAACTGACGCAGGCTGTCGTCGTCCTCCACCACCAGCACCCGCTGCGGGCTGCTGTCATCCGTTTGCATCGCCATGCTCCTCATCGGCCAACGCCAGAGAAATACGAAACGCCGCGCCACCCAGCGGGCTGTCCACCAGTTCGATGCGCCCACCGCTTTCGGACACCACGCCATGCGCGACCGCCAGGCCCAGACCGCTGCCCTTGCCCACCGGTTTGGTGGTGAAGAAGGGCTCGAACAGCGCCGCACGGTCCTGCTCGGCAACCCCCGGACCGTCGTCTTCGACCTGGAACAGCAGACAGTTGTCGTCCTGCCACCAGCGCAGGCGCACCTGGCCGCCGGGGCTGGCCTGGGCGGCGTTGCGCAACAAATTGGTCAGGGCCTGCTCGAAACGCGGCGGGTCGACCTCGCAATACAGCGTGTCCGGTGGCGCCTGCAGATCCAGCCGCACCTCGAGGCTGGCCAGCTCGTCGGCGACGGCCGCGGCGGCGGAATGGGCGAGCACGTCGGCCGGCATGCGCCGCACCGGTCGCCCGGCTGCGCGACCGAACTCCAGCAGCTGTCGGACGATTTCACTCAAGCGTTGCACCTGGCTGCGGATCTGCAGCAGCCCCTTGCGCGGGGCGTCGTCCAGCGTTTCGCTGCGCAACACACGCTGGGCCTTGCCATCGATCACGCTGAGCGGGCTGCCCAGCTCGTGGGCGACGCCAGCGGCCAGACGCCCTACGGCGGCCAGTTGCTGCGAGCGGCGCAAACGCGCTTCCAGCTCGGCTTCCCGGGCCTTCTGTTCGGCCATCTGCTGCTCGGCTTCGGCGATGCTGTCGAGCATGCGGTTGAGCGCCTGGCCAAGCGCCGCGATTTCCGCCGGTCCGCTGCGTGGCGCGCGGTGTTGCCGTTCGCCGCCCGTCACCCGCGCCATGCTCTGGGTGAGCTGCTGCAGATGCCGGCCGATGGCCGACCAGTGTCCAAACAGCACGATGCCGACCGCCAGCAGCGACAGCAGCCCGGACGAAATGCCAGCGGTGACCCGCAGGCGTCGGGTATCACGCTCGAAGTCGCTCCAGCGGCGCGTCACCTGCAGCAGGCCGTTGATGCGCCCGCCGCTCTGCTCCAGCGGCAGAAAATACGAGTACACCTCCTGCCCCCGAATGCGCTGATAGCCACCGCGGCGCTTGCCGTCCGCAGCGAGCTCCTGGATCGAGGACTGGTCCTGGTCGGGCTGCATGGCCCCGGCATAGGCCACCAGCTCGCCCTCGTCGTCGTACAGGTAGGCGCCATAGACGCGCCCGACGCCGAGCACGGACTCGAGCACCTGTTGCATGGTGCGATCGTGCTTGCGCTCCAGGCTGTCGCTCAGGGGCAGACGCACCGCCCGAGCGACCAGCTCGACCTCCTCCTGCAAACGCCGCTCGCTGCTGCGCTCGACCGTCCACAGCATCAGATAACTGAAGCCGAACATGATCGCGACGAGCGGGACGACGACCTTCAATACCAGCGCGCCGCGCAGGGTCGAGATACCTTGCCAAACTGCTACATGTGCCATATTGGCACTCTACAGAGGCTACTTTGATCGGTCGACGCGGCTGTGACGAACGGCGCGAACTCATGTAAATCAAAGACTTGGGGCGAGATGCCCGTTCTGGCACGGGCGATGCAATCCTGACTGGTGAACTCTCAACGACAGGACCGGATCATGACCAAGCTAAACACCCGCCTCGTTTCCGCCAGTTTCGCCGCGCTGCTGATGGCCGCCGGCGCCACGCAGGTGGCCGCTCAGCAGGCCAGCCCAGCGCCGGCGACGCAGCCTGCCCCCGCAGTACAGGCAGCGGACATCAGCGACAAGAAGCTGGAGAAGTTCGCCGACTCGCTGGGTGAAATCATGGAAATCCGCGAGGACTTCACCGCCAAGCTGGAAAAGACCGGCGACCCGGCCGAGGCCCAGCAGCTGCAGCAGCAGGCCAACGAGAAAATGATGAATACGGTGCAGGAGAACGACCTGAGCATCGAGGAATACAACGCCATCAACCAGGCCGTGCAGAACGACCCGAAGCTGCGTGACAAGGTCATCGCAATGATCCAGAGCTAAGGCGCTGGCACAACGAGAAAGCCCGGCTGATCAGCCGGGCTTTCTCGTGTCAGGACGCAGTCACTGGCCGCGTTGCGCCAGCCCCTTGAGGAAGTTGCGCAACAGCTGGTCGCCGCAGACCCGGTAGTTGCTATGCCCCGCCTTGCGGAACAGCGCGTTGAGCTCTGGTTTCGAGACCGGGAAGTCGACGGACTTGAGGATCGCGTGCATGTCGTCTTCCTTGAGTTCGAACGCCACGCGCAGCTTCTTCAGCACCGTGTTGTTGGTCACCGGCAGCTCGATGGGCGGCGTCGGCCGGCTCTCGTCCTTGCCACGCTTGTAGATCACCAGGCCGTCGAGAAAGTGCGCCATGATCCGGTCGGGGCAGGGCTTGAACCCGTCCTCGTCGTCCTTCTTAAGATAGGCCACCGCTTCGGAATCGGGAATCTCGCAACCGGTGAGCCGCGTTATCTCGGCGATCTTGGCGTCGTTGACGTTGAGGATGTAGCGCAGGCTGCGCATCACATCGTTGTTGAGCATGAATGTTCCCTTCTGAGGTGACCGACCCAGGCAAACCAACCGGGGTCGCCGAGCACCGCGCCCTGGGGTCACGGCCAATGGCGCGCGAGTATAGGCGATTGCAGCCTCGATGATGACAAAACAGCCGGCTCGCCAACCGGCCTGGCAGGTGGCGCGACGAATGGCCGGCGAGTCGTAGCGCACCGCTGCGCTAGAGCCTGCCGAAACCGGGCTTCGCGCGATGGCCGGGCGACTCGAACCCGAGTGAGCAACCCGGCAGCGCGCTTGTCCAACAGACGAAAGCCAATCCCCGGGCTTCGCTCCGTTAAAAACAATAGTGAAAAGCAGTGGAGATCTCATGAAACACACCCTACCGGGCCTCGCCGCCCTGCTTGTCTGTGCCAATGCCTGGGCTGTTACGCCCGGGACCCACTGGGCTTATTCGGGCGACGCGGGGCCGGAAAACTGGGCCAAACTGACCCCGGAATTCGGTGCCTGCCAAGGCAAGAACCAGTCGCCTGTCGACCTCAGCGGTTTCGTCGAAGCCGAGCTGACGCCACTGCGGTTGAGTTACGCGGCGGGCGCCAGCAAGGTCGTCAACAACGGGCACACCGTCCAGGTGGTATACGAACCGGGGAGCGCCCTGCACCTCGACGGCAACACATACCAATTGCTGCAGTTCCACTTCCACGCACCGAGCGAGAACCGCGTCGAGGGCAAATCCTATCCGCTCGAAGGGCACCTGGTGCACGCGGACAAGGACGGCAACCTCGCGGTGCTGGCGCTGATGTTCGAGGAAGGCGCCACCAACGCCGCCCTGTCCCGCCTGTGGAACGCGCCGCCCACGGCAGGCGAGAGCCGCCAGATCGCACCCGTAGCCAATGCCACCGAGTTGCTGCCCGAGTCGCTGGACTACTACCGGTTCAGCGGCTCATTGACCACCCCGCCCTGCACCGAAGGCGTGCGCTGGCTGGTGCTCAAGCAACCGGTCATCGCCTCCGGCGAGCAGATCGACGAGCTGAAGCGCGCCGTTGGCCATGCCAACAACCGCCCACTGCAACCGCTCAACGCCAGGGTCGTGCTGCAATAGCGGCGATCTCTTGCGTTGGTGGGCACCTCGCTTCGGGCAGCACATCGACCGGCATGACAGGCCCCATCCACGGGGCTAAACTGCGCGGCTTACTCCCGACACCTCGATTCGCGGCTGGCCATGCCGGGGATCGAGCCGTGCCCTTACCTCTGCCGGGGCCACCGGCCAGGACTCGTCATGATTCGCATCAACGAACTGCAACTGCCGCTCGATCATCCCGCCGAAGCCCTGCGCCAGGCCATCACTGCACGCCTGGGCATCAAAGACGCCGAGCTAATCGACTTCAGCGTGTTCAAGCGCAGCTATGACGCGCGCAAGAAGAACAGCGAGATCACCTTCGTCTACATCATCGACGCCGACGTCGCGGACGAAGACGAGGTACTTGGACGCCTGGCTGAAGATCGCAATATCCGCGTCTCGCCGGACACCGGCTATTACCCGGTCGGCCAGGCTCCCGAGGGGCTGAGCGAGCGTCCGCTGGTGATCGGCTTCGGCCCGTGCGGCCTGTTCGCCGCGCTGACCCTGGCGCAGATGGGCTTCCGCCCGATCGTGCTGGAGCGCGGCCGTGATGTGCGCAGCCGCACCAAGGACACCTGGGCGCTGTGGCGCAAGAAGGTGCTGAGCCCCGAGTCCAACGTGCAGTTCGGCGAGGGCGGCGCCGGGTTGTTCTCCGACGGCAAGCTCTACAGCCAGATCAAGGACCCGAAGTTCTACGGCCGCAAGGTCATGCACGAATTCGTCCGCGCCGGCGCGCCGGAAGAGATCATGTTCGTCAGCAAGCCGCACATCGGCACCTTCCGCCTGACCGGCGTGGTCTCGACCATGCGCGAGGAGATCAAAACACTGGGCGGCGAGGTGCGCTTCGATAGCCGTGTGGTCGACTTCATCATCGAGGACGGGCGCATCCAGGGCGTACGCATGGCCGATGGGGAGGAGCTGCGCAGCCGCTACGTGGTGCTCGCCCTCGGACACAGTTCACGCGACACCTTTCGCATGCTCCACGAGCGCGGCGTCTACATCGAGGCCAAGCCCTTCGCCGTGGGCTTCCGCATCGAGCACCCACAGTCGCTGATCGATAACGCGCGCCTGGGCAAATACGCCGGCCATCCGGAGCTGGGCGCAGCCGACTACAAGCTGGTTTACCACGCCAAGAACGGCCGGGCGGTCTACAGCTTCTGCATGTGCCCGGGCGGCACCGTGGTCGCCGCGACCTCCGAGCCCAACCGCGTGGTCACCAACGGCATGAGCCAGTATTCGCGCAACGAGCGCAATGCCAACGCCGGCATCGTCGTCGGCATCAGCCCGGAGGAGGATTTCCCCGGCGGCCCGCTGGCCGGCGTCGAGCTGCAGGAACGGCTGGAATCGCGCGCCTTCGAGCTGGGTGGCAGCGACTATTGCGCGCCGGGGCAGTTGGTCGGCGATTTCATCCGCGGCCGGGCATCCAGCGCATTCGGCGAGGTCGAGCCGTCCTACAAGCCCGGTGTCCGCCTGGGCGACCTGGCACCGTCGCTGCCCGACTACGCAATCGAGGCCATCCGCGAAGCGCTGCCGGCCTTCGGCAAGCAGATCCGCGGCTTCGATCGTGCCGACGCGGTGCTTACCGGGATCGAGACGCGTACCTCCTCGCCGGTACGAATCAAGCGCGACAATGAATCACTGCAAAGCATCAATACCCGCGGCCTTTACCCAGCCGGCGAAGGTGCCGGGTACGCCGGAGGCATCCTTTCCGCCGGGGTCGACGGCATCAAGGTGGCCGAAGCGGTAGCCACGGCGATGCTGGCCGATCTCCAGGGTTGAACCCCTTTCAGCACGGACGACGGCGCTGCCGCTCGTCCGTCTCTGCGTCTTGCCATCGCGACTATCAAACCTGTCGCTCGTAGCTTCCGCGCGCCAACTGCCGTTGCCCAGGGGGCTGCCTGGCTAATTCGCGGTGACCTTTTCCGGGCGCTGAGGGGTCGACACTTATCAAGCTGCATGCACTTGCAGCTGACCCTCCCTTACCACGCACGAGCGAAACCGGATCAGGAGGCATAGTGGCGAAGGCAGCGAAAATCTTTGGAGTCGTGCTGGCAGCGCTGGTGCTGCTCGCGGTGACTGCGGCAATGCTGGTGCAAACGCAGTGGGCGCGGGAAAAGATCGAAGCCCAACTGAGTCAGCGCCTGGATGGCCGCGAGGTAAAGATCGGGGAACTCGACGTCGACTGGGGCATTCCGCTGGGAGTCAGCGTAAGCAATGTCGAAATCGCCAACCCCGAGTGGGCCGAACACCCGTCTATGCTCAAGCTTGATGCCATGCAGGCAGAGATCGATGTCGGCGCGCTGCTGACCGGCAACCTCAGCCTGCAATCGTTGACGCTCGAACAACCTGAAGTCCACCTGGCCCGGCAGGCGAATGGCCGCTCCAACTGGGCAGCATTGGCAAACGAAGACAGCCCCAGCGACAGTACCTCGCCTATCCAGCCCGATACCATCCGCGTCCAGAACGGACGGCTCACCTATCGCGACGCAGCGCTGGATGTCGAGCTCACGCTTGATATAGCCACCACCGATAACGGCCCGGACCAACGCCAGCTCTCCATTGAGGGCCAGGGTAGCGTGCAGGGGAAACCGTTGGAGTTGAGGCTGACAGGCGAGCCCCCATCCCAGGCCTTGGCCAGCGGTGCGCCCTATGCCGTGACGCTCGATGCGCAACTGGGTGAGATCCAGGCGCAGTTCGCCGGTGAAGCCAAGCAGCTGCCACAGCTCGATGCCTTGCAAGGAGAGTTGTCGGTGAGCGCGCCGGAAGCTGCCGAACTGATGAGCTTCGATCGCCCGGCCATCGATGTTCCGGCATTCGATTTCAGCACCCGGTTGAAGCGTGACGGGCAGCGCTGGGCATTGCAGGACATGGAACTGAAGACGGGCGACAGTCATCTCACCGGCTCGCTGGTCCTTGAGCGCGGCGAGACACCGGAACTGACCGTGCACCTGCAAGGCAACAGGCTCGACCTCAATCGCTGGGGCGTGATGCGCTTGCTCAACGCGGAGCCGGACAGCACGCAGTCGCAGGTAACTGGTGACGAGCAGTCGCTGCAACAGCGTATCCGGAACCTGCTGCAGCCTTTGCGTCGCTATCGAGGCGAGGTCGACCTCAGCCTGGATCAGCTCCTCTATGGCGATGCGGTGTTGAGTGACCTAGTGCTCAAGGGCAGCCTGGCCGAGCAGCGTTTGCAGATCCAGCAATTGCATGCGGCTCAAGGCGACGGAGCCATAAGCGCCAGCGGAGCCCTCGACCTGACGAAGAACTCGCTGAGCGGAACGGTCGATCTCTCCGTCGAGGAACTGGACCTGGGCCGCGCCCTTGAGCCGGCGGGCTATCCGAAGCTGGGCACACTGGACGGTGAGTTGCATGCGCAGCTGGGGCAGGACTCAGCACGTCTGAGTGACACGCATCTGAGCTATGCGAATCCGGCACGCCATCTGCGGATCGAAGTGGACGCGACCTCCACGGACTCCGGTCTGCACTTGGCGGGTGAGGCCTGGCGCAACGAGGCGCCGCTGCAGTTCGAACTTGATGTCGGTGCGCTGGAAGATCTTTTCGGTGATCAACCCTATCCCGTCGAAGGCTCGGCGACGTCGCGCGAAAGCCGCCTGAGTATAAATGGCACCATCACCGATCCATTGCAGTGGGAGGCGGCGGATCTCGCGATTTCGCTCGAAGGCCCGAACCCGGCGAACCTCCGCCCGCTGACAGGCTTGAACCTGCCTTCGCTGGCCAGCTACCAGCTACGCGGCCAGCTGCTCTGGGAGAAGCCGCAATTGCGGCTGCAGGACCTTCGTGCGCAGTGGGGCCAGAGCGACCTGAGCGGCGACGTTCGCGTCGACCTCGGCGGTCGTCCCATGCTCTGGGCCAATCTGCATTCGGACAGCCTCCACACCTCGGATCTGAAAGCGCCCGGCACACCGACAGATCCTGATGATGGACAGGTGTTTTCCAACAAATCGCTTGGCCTCGATGCGCTACGCGACCGCGACGCCATCGTCCGCTACGAGGCGGACAACGTGGTAGCCAAGGACATCCCTCTGAACGCCGTCGACCTCAAAGTCGAGCTGGACGAAGGCGTACTAGTGGCCGAACCCTTGTCCCTCGCCATCGGCAAAGGCAAAGCCAACGGCCGGCTGCGCCTGGATATCAGGCCACCGCAACCCACAGGCGAACTGCACCTGGATATCACCAGCGTCAATCTATCTCCCGTGCTGCGCGAGGCCGACCTCTCACAGGTCGCGCAGGACTCGGCCGGAACCATTGGCGGCCAGCTGGAGCTGAACTTCGAAGGCCAATCACTGGGCGAGATGGCGGCCGCACTTGACGGCCAGCTGGAACTTGCGATGTCCGGCGGGAAGCTGGATACGCTCGCCGTGGAACTGCTCGGCCTGGACGGAGGGGAGGCTGCGCTGGCCGCGCTCGTTGATGCCGAACAGGTACCAATGAATTGCACCTACCTGCGTTTCGACTCGACAGATGGCATAGCGAAGCTGGAGCAGCTTTTCATCAGCACCGCCGACAGCAATATCACGGGTGGCGGCACCATCAAGCTCGACAGCGAACGCCTGGACCTGGCGTTCGAGGCTCACGCCAAGGACATCAGCCTGTTCTCCGGCAACTCACCGGTGGAACTTCAGGGCACGCTGAGCAACCCACAGGTCAGCGTGGTGACCGGCGAATTGGCAGCCCGTGCCGTTGCGAGTGTGGCTGGCGCCCTGGTCGCGCCGCCGCTGGCGATACTGCCCTGGCTGGAAGCAGGGCTCGGAGAGGGCTCTGGGGTCGGCTGCCGCAAGGCACTCAACGAGTTCGAGCAGAGCAACGGGCCTTGAGCTCGCCCGGTGGCATGAATCAGTGACGGCCGACCATCAGCTCAGCCACCGTGCCCTCGGCCTGCAGTTGCTCGAACGCGGCCTGGGTGCGTAACACGACGTCGTCATCGGTCTGTCGGCTGTACGCCATATAGAGTTGTGTGGCGGCGTCGGGCGTGAACACCCGCTCGACGCTGGCCGGATCGATCCCGGCTTCGTTGCACAGCACCACGATGTCCTGCTCGGGCATC